>JANDJK010000025.1 GCA_024330925.1 Nitrospira sp. | reverse complement strand
AATCCGGCGGGGAGAAGAGGCAAGGTGGAGCTTCCTGCCCGCATCGTCAACGAACGACCGCGATGACACATGGGTCATGAACGGCATACCGGTTAAAATTCCTTGCGGGCGTCGCTTCATGACCGGCAACTCTCCCTGTGTGTTGGCAAAGCTTGTCTCCTCCGGACTCGCAGCGAGCGCAATCAACAGGCCTATCGTTCGCCAACACCGAAACCGCGAAAGATTCGGCCTCGGCCACGACCGACCGACACAAAAAATCCCCAAGGCCCTGTTCCCAGACCTTGAGGATTGCCCCCGCCTCTTCATCCTCACCTGTTCCCCAGCCCTCGAAGGAACAACGGTCACCCCTCCGGACAGGTCTTCTGGCTCATGGTTCACCCTACTTCCCGCACCTTCCCGGCGCCGTCGTCGTTTGTTCGCCATTCCCCTGTGAGTAATGACGGAAGACAACGGACTAAGCGCCAGTGGCACTCGCGGGTTTCGTCCCCACTGACAGCGGCGGGACCGCGAGGGATTCACACCCTCTTCCCTTAGACCGGAGGCTATGTCAGGCAGCACAATAGGAAAGCCTGTCGGAACTTGTCAAGACCGAGACGTCCTCGTCGGGGGGACTCGCTCGAACAGAGAGTTCTGTTTAGGACTTCGGACGATCCGCTCGCGACTTGTCAGCCGTCACCAGCCTATGCTAAAGTGGCTCGGCTTAGCCGCAACAGCTTTGTTCCGAAGGAGTAAAAAGGAGTAGTATCGTGGCCTTTCAATGTGAACTCTGCCAGAAAAAACCGCGGTCCGGAAACAATGTCAGTCATGCCAACAACAAAACCCGGCGCGTGTTCAATCCCAACCTCCAAACGGTTCGCGCCGTGATCGGCGGAACCCACAAGCGTATTCGCGTCTGCACGCGCTGCCTGCGCTCAGGCCTCGTGAAAAAGGCGGTCTGACCTTCTTTTCCTTCCTATTTTAGGTCACTTTCCTCACTGCTAGTGGCAGGAACTCGACACCGACGAAGGGCACAAGAGGCTCCTCGAGAGGAGATTGGAGCGGGCGATGGGATTTGAACCCACGACAACTAGCTTGGGAAGCTAGGACTCTACCACTGAGCTACGCCCGCTCACTGGTCGCATCCTACGCGCGTGCAGATGACATGTCAAGCGAGGACTCCATGGAGTGGAACTGTGCCATGCTGCATCTGCAAGCCTCGACCTTTCCGCTCAGCGTTTTAATGTAGAGAACCTTCGATGGACCCTTTACAATAAAAAAAAGTTATGTTGGCAGCCATCAACATTGGCAATACCCATATCGCATGGGGAATTTTTGAAGGTTCAACGTTGACGGCCCACTGGCGTCTGGCCACCGATCCGAGAACAACTTCTGACGAGTATGGAGTCCTGTGCACAAGTTTGCTTGAACGAGCACAGCGGAGCACCCAATCGATCACCGGTGCCGTCCTTTCAAGTGTGGTTCCGGCCCTCACGGGAACTATGGTTTCGATGGTTGAAACCTACTTTGGTTGCTCCCCTCTGGTGATATCTGCCGACTGTGATACTGGCCTCATTTTAAAATACGACAATCCCCGGGAACTTGGCAGCGACCGACTGGTCAACGCGGCGGCGGCTTACCACAAATTTCGGCGAGATCTCATCATTGTTGATTGCGGCACCGCTACCACCTTTTGCGCCGTCACCCAAGCAGGAGAGTATCTGGGCGGGGCCATCGCACCGGGGCTCGGCATCGCGGCTGAAGCGCTCTTTGCTCGCACCGCGAAACTCAATAAGGTCGAGTTGGGTCGCCCCCGTACGGTGATCGGAACCGACACTGCTAGTAGTATCCAATCCGGGCTCCTGTTCGGTTATGCTGGCCTGGTCGATACTCTGGTCAGGCGGATAGAACGAGAAATGGGACGAACTTCATGGGTGGTGGCAACAGGCGGCTTGGCTTCGATTATTGCCCCGGAAGCGAGCACCATCCATACCGTCGAGCCTTTTTTAACGCTCGAAGGGCTCGAACTCCTGTATCGCCGATCCCAAGGACGTTGTCCTTCCCCCTAAATCTCCTCTTCGTCAAACCCTGCAAGGCCTTGTTTTTTCGGGGCTGTGATTTTTCTCTCTTATCCTGTTGACTTCTCACTCTCTATGGATATCTGCTTTTTGATCAAGTGAGAGGGATACGGTGGACGCTGAACAGAAAAGCGCCGATTCCCCATCAAGAATCGATGGGTTAGAGAACGAAGACGGAGGTGGGACCACGGAAAAAGAAGAGACCGTGGCCTCTCGCGTCACCGAATTGGAAAAGGCTTTGGAGACTAAGACAGAGGAGTATAAAGGGCTGTACGACAAGTATCTCCGATTGGCTGCCGAATTTGACAATTACAAGCGGGTTGTTCAGCGGGAACAGCGCGAGCAGATCAAATTTGGTAATGAACAGTTGCTCAAGGAGCTCTTACCAACCTTGGACAACATGGAGCGAGCTATCAAGGCGGCGCGGGAAAACGAACAGGCCAGCCTTGAGGCCGTGGTCCAGGGTGTTGAGTTGACGCTAAAGCAGTTGGTCTCGACGCTTGCGAAATTCGGGGTGCAGTCGATCGAGACAACGGGTCAGGTGTTTGACCCCTCCGCTCACCAGGCCGTCTCGCATGTCTCGTCCGACTCGATACCCCGAGACCACATTATCGAGGAATTTCAAAAAGGGTACCGACTTCATGATCGGGTTCTCCGGGCGGCAATGGTCAGTGTGTCCTCTGGGCCAGCGGCTAATGACGAGCCACATCAGCCGACCGGGAGTAGTTAATCATCGTACGGTTCATCACAGTGAAAGAAGGAGCCATCCATGGGTAAAGTCATCGGCATCGACCTTGGGACTACCAATTCTTGCGTTGCGATCATGAGCGGCGGAGACCCCGTTGTCATCGCTAACGCCGAAGGAAGCCGCACTACTCCTTCCGTTGTTGCTATTACTGACAAAGGCGAACGGTTGGTTGGCCAAATCGCCAAGCGACAGGCGATCACCAATCCTGAAAACACCATTTTCTCCGTCAAACGGCTGATGGGACGCAAATTCCGAAGCCGAGAAGTACAGGAGGCCATGAAGCGCCTGCCCTACAAAGTCGTGGAGGCCGACAATGGCGATGCACACGTAGAACTACGCGGGAAACGATATAGTCCGCCGGAAATTTCTGCCATGATTCTTCAAAAGATGAAACAAACGGCAGAAGACTACCTTGGCGAAAAAATCACCGAGGCGGTCATCACGGTCCCTGCCTACTTTGACGACAGCCAACGGCAGGCCACGAAAGATGCGGGACAAATCGCAGGGTTGAACGTCCTACGGATCATCAACGAGCCAACGGCCGCTTCCCTGGCCTACGGCCTCGACAAGAAGAAAGACGAGCGGATTGCCGTGTACGATCTCGGTGGTGGTACCTTTGACATTTCTATCCTGGAAATTGGCGACGGCGTCTTTGAGGTCAAGTCTACCAATGGCGACACCTACCTGGGTGGCGACGACTTCGATCTCCGGATCATCGATTGGTTGGTGGATGAATTCAAAAAAGACCAGGGCATCGATCTCCGAAAGGATCGCATGGCGCTTCAAAGACTGAAAGAAGCAGCGGAACGAGCCAAAATCGAGTTGTCCTCGTCGCAAGAAACAGAAATCAACTTGCCTTTCATCACCGCCGACGCGAGCGGCCCCAAACACCTGGTGACGAAGTTGACTCGGGCCAAACTCGAGCAACTGGTAGATGACCTGATTCAACGTACCATCGAGCCTTGCCGGAAAGCCTTGGCCGACGCCGGGGTGTCGGCACGCGATATCAATGAAGTGGTGCTGGTCGGTGGTATGACTCGGATGCCAAAAGTCATTCAGGTCGTCAAAGAGTTTTTCGGCAAGGAGCCACATCGCGGCGTCAATCCTGATGAGGTGGTCGCCGTGGGTGCCGCCATTCAAGGCGGTGTGCTGAAGGGAGAGGTCAAAGATGTGCTCCTGTTAGACGTCACGCCATTGTCGTTGGGTATCGAAACCTTAGGTGGCGTGTTCACCAAACTCATCGAGCGCAATACGACCATTCCCACGAAGAAAAGCCAAATTTTCTCAACAGCTGCGGACAATCAGACTGCTGTTACCATTCGTGTCTTTCAGGGCGAGCGCGAAATGGCCAACGACAACAAACTGCTGGGGCAGTTCGACCTCGTCGGAATTCCTCCTGCCCCACGCGGTGTTCCGCAGATCGAGGTATCGTTTGACATTGATGCCAACGGCATCGTCCACGTGGCGGCGAAAGATCTGGCCACCCAAAAAGAGCAGTCCATCCGGATCACGGCCTCCAGTGGACTGAGCAAAGAAGAGGTCGAGCGCTTGGTCAAAGAAGCCCAAGCCCACACCGAGGAAGACAAGAAACGGCGACGATTGGCCGAAGCCAAAAACCAAGCTGACAACCTCGTTTATCAAACAGAAAAAAACATAGCCGAATACGGCGACAAAATTTCAAACGAGGAGAAAGCCAAGATCCAGGATGCCATCGCAGCCGTGAAAAAAGCTCTGGAAGGGACTGACGTGAGTGCCATTGAGTCGGCAACACAAACCCTCATGGCTGCCTCACACAAATTGGCTGAAGAAATGTATAAAAAAGCCTCAGCAGCGACCGCCTCTGCCAGTTCGTCCAGTTCAGGACCATCGGGTGGGGAAAGCCCCAACACCAAAAGCGATGCAAAGGTCGTAGATGCAGAATTTGAAGAAGTGGACAAAGACAAAAAATCGTGAGGAACTGGCTTGTGTGTGAGGGACGCCCCTGTCGGATTGACCCCTCCGACAGGGGTTCTTCCCCTGTTTGTTCATCCTCCTGACAATGGCACCCGTGAGCAAACGTGACTACTATGACATCCTCGGCGTTGACCGGAACGCTTCCGAGGACGAGATAAAAAAAGCGTACAGGCGTCTTGCCCGTCAATACCACCCTGATTTACAAAGCACCGAACATCAGAAAAAAGTCGCCGAAGAGAAATTCAAGGAAATCAATGAGGCCTATGAAGTCCTCAGTGACCAAGAGAAGCGGCGACGCTATGACATGTTTGGCCACGCTGGTGCTCAACAGGGGGCCAGTGGATTCGAAGGATTCGATTTCGGGCGCGGGGGATTTGGAGACATCTTTAGCGACATCTTCGAGGATTTCTTCGGCCAACCCCGCGGTGGTTCCCGTCCAGAACGGGGCAGTGATCTTCAATATAACTTAGAGATCTCTTTTGAAGAAGCCGTTTATGGGAAAGAGGCCAAACTGAAGATTCCGCGATGGGAAACCTGCTCAGACTGTCGAGGAACAGGTGCCCGCTCGGCAACAGCCATCAAAACCTGCCCAGGTTGTAAGGGCACGGGGCAGTTACGCTTCCAACAGGGCTTTTTCAGTGTCAGTCGCCCCTGTGGCCAATGCAACGGCGTCGGTCGTATCGTTACCGATCCTTGTCCTACCTGCCAAGGCCGACAACGTGTGTATAAAGAACGGACGATTGTGGTCAATATTCCGGCCGGGATCGAGTCCGGCATGCGATTACGCTTATCCAATGAAGGCGAACATGGTCTTCATTCCGGCCCGCCCGGTGATTTATACGTGGCGATCACCGTCAAACCTCATCCAGTCTTTCAACGGAAGGGGCTAGATATTCTCTGCGATGTCCCCATCAGTTTTGTGACAGCCATCCTGGGCGGTAAGGTTGAAGTACCAACCCTCAAGGGTCCGACCCTTCTAAAAATTCCGCCTGGTACCCAACATGACACGATGCTCCGCCTCAAAGGCCTAGGTGTTCCCAGCCTCAAGGGAGGTGGGGTTGGTGATCAGTTGTGTGCGATCAAAATCCAAATTCCAACGAAACTCACGGCAAAGCAAAAGGAATTGCTCACCGAATTTGCCAAAGAAAGCGGGATGTCACTGGAAGGCAATGGGGAAGGTTTCTTTGACAAAGTGAAGACGCTGTTCGAATAGACAGCGCCTCATCCAAAGTTGAGACCTCTCCCTCATCCATTTCCGCATGGCGGTCTTCTTCATCCGACCTGAGCAGGTAACCGTTTCGATCATTTCTATCAGCGGTCCGCTCTTGACTCACCTCCGGGATAGTTTGCGCCTCACAGTCGGCCAAACCGTTTGGTTTGGCGACGGAGCCGGCCATCGATATCGAACAGAAATCATCATGATTACCAGACAGACCCTGACCGCTCGCATTCTCGAGGTTCATACCCAGCCACCACGGTGTACCCCCCTTCTCCTTCTCGCCCAAGCCGTACTCAAAGGAGAAAAATTCGAATGGGTGGTTCAGAAAGCCACCGAGCTTGGTATCCACACCATTACGCCGATCGAAAGCGAGCAGAGCGTTGTCAGACTCAGACCAGAACGTCTTGCTAGTCAGGTAGCTCGCTGGAACCGCATTGCCCTGGAAGCCGCTCAGCAATCAGAGCAATGGGCCGTGCCGACGATTACTCCGCCTCGTTCGTTGAAAGAGGTTCTCTCAACCCTCAATGCCCCCACTATCGCCCTTTTTTTGGCGGAGCGACAGGAAGGAATTGGCCTAGGCACCGTCCCCCTTCCTTCCGACACCAAGACCACGATTCTGCTGTTGATTGGCCCAGAAGGGGGATGGAGCAAAGAAGAGGTCCTGATGGCTCAACGGGCTGGCTGCACATTTATTACGCTGGGGCCCTCTATTCTTCGGGCCGAAACGGCAGCGATCACTGCCATCAGCATCCTCCAATCACGACTGGGAAACCTGGGCCCAGTTTCTCCCACCTAGCAGAGGCATGATCACGAGCCAGCCAACAGCTCTTTCAAAGAGTTGCTTGCAAATCGTTTCCCACGCCCTGTTGTACAGTCGTCTTACATCAACTGCCCTGCTCCGTCGGAGTTCAGCTTCGCTCGGTTTGAGAGAAACACCTCCGCTCTGGACCGATTGACTTCTCGGATCACTCTCCCCTCCTCGTATGTGGGCGCCGCAAGAAATGAGAAGACGGTTACAAAATGTCGTTGGACTGTAGGGTAGACGATTCAGATTGCTGAACAGAGTTGTGCAGTCGAAGGGAAAAATCTTTCAGAGAGTAATCCGATCCTAGCTGAAACCACCCCTCGGCCCAAAAATGCTGCTCCGCCTTTTCCTTGCCTTCTGGATACACTTTGAGTTGTAACCGCCCTTTTCGATTACCGGTCGTGTCATCCGATGTCAGCTCCGCGGAGAGTTCTAGAACGTTTTCAAGGTGATCCAGCGCTTTGTTCAGAAAGGAGCGAAGCTCGCTCGACGAGATAGCCTGGCGAAATGACGATGCGGGCGGAAACGGCTCAGGCTCACCAGCCCAGAGTGAGGCCGCCATCACCACTGTTAGGCAACAAGCCATTGCCGCTCGTGCTATCATGCCCCTACCTTACCCTTCGCCTCCCAAGACAATCAAGCCATCCATGGCCTTATTGAGGTCAGGCCTTAGAAACGAGCGATCGATGGGTGCGGTCCCATCGCTGTTGCGTTCTACGTAGATTGAGAAGAGCCCCCTCAAAGAGACCCCTCACTGAATCAGTTGCATATACACAATGGTCCCTTTGGCGCCAGTTGCCCATCCTTGTTTTGCACCGAAGAAGCTAAGACCAAACAACGAGACCGGCGCAATTGCTGGCTCCTGAGTCCAGGTGAAACCTCCATCCGTCGTCCGGTAGAGGGCGCCATGATCACCGATAATCCACCCGTCCTGGGCACTCGTAAAGCGAATTTTCATGAGATCAACAAGTTTTGTGCACGCTTTGCCACAAGGCAGCGAAAGGTCCTTCCAGTGGACCCCGCCATCGGATGTCTGAAATAACGCTCCGGCGTTACCCACTGCCCACCCGTTTGCATGATCGATCAAAAACACGTCGAAGAAGGTGACCGCGCCTTGAGTTGAGCGGGCCACCCATGTGCTTCCTCCATCATCCGTGGTGAGAATGGTCCCCAGAGCCCCTACCACCACTCCATGTTGTTCATTGAGAAAATGTGCTGCATACAGCGTAGCACGGGTTCCACTTGCCTGTTCAGACCAATGCTCTCCTCCATCAGTCGTATGCAGAATGACTCCACCACCCCCCACCATCCATCCGCTGGTCGGCGAAACAAACGAGACATGATAGAACGGCTGCTGCACGCTCACTTGATAAGGCACCCATGTTTCACCGCCGTTGATTGTTCGCCGCACTGTGCCTCCCAAACCAACAACCCATCCCCTCTGGGAATCACTAAAAAAAATCGATGTCAGCAAACTGGTTGTCCCACTCATCACCTTTCGCCACGTTGTGCCGCCATCGGTTGTCTTTAGGATGGTCCCCCCCGCTCCAGCAGCCCATCCAAGGTGGGAGGTAAGAAACTGCACACTCAGGAGGTCTGCACCAGTGCTGCTTCGTTGAGTCTGCGTCACAAGGGAAGGAGTCTCAGCCTGCGCAGAGAAGCTCCCCCCAACCAGGACCCCTCCCACCAGCAACAGCACCTTCCTGAAGCGCTGCCCTTGCCTTGGCCTGCCCGTCCCCCACCCTCTCATCATTGGTTAGTATTAGCATCGGGACGGTTATTGTCCCAATAGCCAGTATCAGGTAGGTTTTTCGCCTCAATCGTGAACGGGCCTGCTTCGACAGTGAGCCATCGCTTGGGAGTACAACAAGTCCCGTCAGGGAGCAGATCCCACGACCCCCGCCGGATAACCAGCGGTCCGGTCGCCAAGTTCTCAAAAAAGGCTCCTTTCTTTCCTATGCCATAGAGGTTGCGATGGGGGACCTTTACCACGATCTCCGAATCGGTCCAGGACTCAACGACTGCGGCCGCGCCGTTGAACAGGACCTCCGTGCGAGAGACATTGCTCACAACCGTTGGAGCATCGTCTGGTTCATTGATTTCAAGATCGGAGCGGCGCTTATAGGCCTTCTCATTTAATCGTAAATCTGCATGCTCGGCTGTTTTAAGAAATGTCCCAAAGCCCCTTCCCTTGATCACCACCGTCTCATCCAGGCCGGCGGATTTCGGTTCATAGGATTCGACCACCGGAGTCACAACAGTGAAAGTCCCTGCCTCCACTGCGACAGTTCCTCGTTCAGCACAGCATCGGCCATCCGGCCACGGTTTGGTCGCACCTCGATAGACAATGACTTTCCCGCTCTTGGCACTAAACGGCACCCATACATCGATTCGATCATCCATCCAGCGGTAAATCACCGCCGGGACACCTCCGATTTCGACACGGTTGTCCCCCTTGTCAAAATCAATAAAGTTGTAGGGTGTGGATCCGCTCTCACTGTAGACGCCAAAATGTTCTCCATCGATGCGCAAGAGAGATCCGATAGGTGCGCTCGTGGGATTCATCACCGTCACTTTTGGCTCATAGACGGTAAATCGACCAACTGTTCGCGTACGACCGTGACTCCGCAAGACGACCGGGCCAGTCACCGCCCCCAAAGGAACATGAGCCACAATCATGTTATCGTTCCACTGGGCAATCACAAGCGGTTGCTCACCGAGTAAGACAAGATCATCCTGCCCTTTCTCCATCCCAAACCCGCTGCCAAACAGCACCACTTTTGTCCCGACAGGACCGCTTGTCGGATCCACCCGTACCGATGACAGAAGGGCGATGGTCACAACGTTGCTCTTCACGTATTCCACCGGTGCACAACAGGACCCATCTGGTAACGGATCCGAGGAAGCGAGGCGAACGACGATTTCTCCATTGGCAGCATTAGCGGGAATTTCCACTTCAATGGCATCATCCCTCCACCGTTGTGGATGCACAACAATGCCGCCAATGACCACATCGTTGACACCAAACATGGTATTGGGCTCACGAGGCCCCGCCGTCACCCCGAAATGACGGCCTGTAATCTGAACCACTGCCCCGCGTTCTGCCTCCGTCGGAGTCACCGCCTCAATCTGCGGCATCGCTACTGTCAATGTCCCCACCGTAATTTTTTTCTTTCCCGCTATCACTTCGACGGAGCCGGTTGTCGCCCTCAGGGGCACCTTGAACTCAATCACGTCCGATTCCCACCGTTGAATCAATGCCGGTAGCCCTCCAACCAGCACCCGATTGGTGGCCACCGATTGAAACTTTCCCCACCCCTTTCCGGTCACTGAGACGGTGGCACCCGGCGGCACAACCTGGGGAAACAATTCAAAGGATGAAGCGTGGACTTCTCCTCGGATCCCGAGACCACTCAGGACAATGGTGCTCAAGGCGAGGCCTACAACTATGCGCCGTCTGTTCATCGTCTCTTCCCGTCTCTTCCCGTCATTGATTCGGGTGGTGCCTGGTGTCGCCCAGCAGCCACATTTGTATCTGGCAGGGACTATAGCAACCGATTTTTTCGGGAGTCAAGGCAACCACCAGGAGTCCGTTTCTAGCATCATGTCCGGTTGAACATTCAACGGTTCCTCAACAAGATCCGATGAATAGGATCCCGTTTCGCTAAGCTACCAGGTCGGTTCCATCTCTTGCGTTCAATCTTTCACGTGAAGGAGGAGATCCAGTTCGACAGGGGCCTGACGGGGAAGTTCTGCCACGCCAACTGCGACGCGGGCATGACGCCCCTCTTCTCCAAACACTGCCACCAACAGGTCCGACGCTCCATTGAGCACCTGTGGTTGATCACAAAAGCCAGGCGCCGACGCCACATAACCCACCATCTTGACGACACGAAGCACTCGATCAAGCGAACCGATTTCGGCCCTCACAATCGCCAGCGCATTCAAAAGCGCTATCTTGGCCACCTCTTGTCCCTGCTCAACCGACAAACCATCGCCCACCTTTCCTGTCAACAGCAAGTGCCCATCCCGGAAGGGAAGAACACCGGATAAAAACAGTAACGCTCCCACTTTGACAGCGGGCACATAGTTGGCCACCGGTGTAGGTGGCGATGGTAAGATCACGCCTAAGCTTTTGAGCTTATGTTCATACGACATGGCAACGGCTCACCCTCTCTCCTCCAGAATTCTCCCTTTCTCTATCGCTCAGCCCGGTTGAACCACCTCCCAAAAACTCTCCCCGATCGCAAGACGGCCGGCAGCAAAGGCGTCCACTATTGTTTGGCCGAGATCAGCAGCCGTGAGACGGGTCCCCAAATCAACCCCGTATGGGACCTTGGGGCCTGTCACGAAAAGCGGAACATATTCGCGTGTCGGCCTCTGAAGTGGCCGTGATAAATCTCGGCCGTGGTCACCCGTGATGATCACCACATCTCCGACACGTAATTGATCAAACAGAACGGACAGGGCGCGATCACATGCCTCCAACGCCGCAGCAGCTCGAGACGGATCATCCGTTGGGAGATCCACACAGACATAGAGGAGTCCGCGCGGTAACTTGTTCAACAGGCCGATTGCTTGCTCCACTGCTTCCTCAGCAGCATAGGCTGGAACAGTGCGCGTCAATCCCCGTCCACTGAACACATCTCCGACTTTGCCCACCCCTATAATAATCTGACCCGACCGATTCAAGACATCGAGCATGGTAAGATCGGGCGGTTCGATCACAAACTCTCTCCTACCACGCTGGACATATAGTGCCCCTCCCTCACCGGCAAGTGGTTGGGCCACCACTCGTAGAAACATTCCTTGCTGTTTAAGCTTTTTCCACGCTTCCTGACATCCGCGAGCAAGTTGGTCATGAGACATGACAGCCTCGTGCGCCGCGACAAAGCAGGTATTTCGCCCATCAGTCCATACAATCAGCGATCCGCTGGCCAGGTGATCCGTTCCCAGTGTTTTCAACATAGAGCTCTGAGAGGAAACGGATTGCCCCATCACCTTTCGCCCCAATGCCTCCTCCAGGGCCACAGTGACCTGCCACGGTACTCCCTCTGTACAGTGGAAAGGGATCGAACACAAAACACCATTGATTTCCCAATGACCAACAACCGAATCAATTCCCTGCCCAGTAAAACCCAGACGGCCAAAACAACCTTGCGGCTCTGCCGTAGCTGACATGCCGGGAAGTGACACCACCCAGCCCAACCCCAATGCCTCCAGATTCGGCAGACGAATGCCGCCAACGGCCTCGGCTAAGGCAGCGAGGGTATGAGCGTTGGCGTCGCCATACTGCGCAGCATCCGGCAGGGGACCAATTCCAAATCCATCGAGCACAAAGAGCAACACTCGGTTCATCATCCCTGACACCACGCCCTCCATTCTTGCACGATGGCAACCCCCGTGCTGGTGCCGATCCGATCAGCACCTGCTTCCAACAGGGCAAGGGCCGTCCTCCAATCCCGAATGCCACCGGATGCTTTGATGCGGGCTCTTCCAGCAACGATCTCCTTCAACAGTCGGACATCATCAACGGTGGCACCAGTCGGTCCAAAGCCTGTTGATGTTTTGACATAGTCAGCACCAGCATCCAGTGCCAATTGGCAAGCAATCCTTTTTTCTTGTTCTGTTAAATAACAGGTTTCAAGAATCACTTTATGTTCAATCGAAGGAGTAGCCCGTATGACTTCAGCGATATCCTCCTGAACTCTGGCATAGTCTCCGGATTTCAACCAACCGATATTCAGAACCATGTCCACAATCGTTGCTCCTCGCTCAGCTCCCTCCACCGCTTCAGCTACCTTAGCCGTCGTCGTATGACTACCCAGAGGAAACCCGATGGGAATCCCCACCCGAATAGACGTCCCGTAGACTGCCGCCACTGCCTCCGGAAGGTATGCAGGAGGCACAAAGATAACCGTGAAGTGATACTCGACAGCGTCTTGGCAGGCTCGTAGCACATCGGCTCTCGTGGCATCGGGCCGCAGCACCGTGTGATCGATCAAGTCTGGTAGATTCCAAGAAGCCATGGCACGCCCGTCAGGAATGCACGAGCACCGGGTCCATGACTCTCGACGTTTCCGAGCGACGGCTTCGTCGAAAGGGTCTTTTTTGGTACCGTTCTACCGCTCGGTTGTGTTGGGCAAGTGTCGTGGAAAAATAATGGGTCCCATCATTTTTTGAGACAAAATACAAATGCGGCGTCGATGCAGGATAGAGGGCAGCACGGATCGATTCGGCACCGGGACTGGCGATCGGCCCAGGGGGCAGACCAAGCCAGCGATAGGTGTTGTAAGGACTGGGGTGCGAGAGATCCTTCTTTCGCAGATTGCCGTCGAAATGGGGCAGCCCATAAATGACGGTGGGATCACTTTGGAGAGGAAGATTTTTCTTGAGCCGATTGTGAAATACCGACGAAATCCACGGACGTTCTTCGGCTGAGCTAGTTTCTTTTTCAATGACTGAAGCTAACGTCAGCACTTGATGTCTCGTCAGGCCCAATTCCTTGGCGCGCCGCTGCCATTCAGCCGAGAACACATGTTCGAGCCGCTCAACCATCGTACGAATCACATCCTTGGCTGCTGTGTGACGGGCAAATCGATAGGTGTCTGGAAACAGATACCCTTCAAGGGTTTCAGCCATAATGTTCAACGTATGAATAAAGGATGGATCATGGGTGAGGCGGATAAATTCATCATGATCCGTAATGTTCTTCTCAGACAACACCGCCGCAATTTGTGCGATAGTATATCCCTCTGGGATCGTGACGGAATGAAGAACAACCCGTCCAGCCACAAGTTTGGACAAAATCTCGGCTGGCGACAGAGCAGCATGCAGTTCATATTCCCCCGGTTGGATCTTCCGCTCCACGGCTTCCATACGTGCACGCCATACGAATCCCCATCGACTTTTAATCAACTGTTCCTGCTCAAGAAATGCTGCCACCTGTTGCAAGGTCCACCCAGCCGGAATGATCACCACCTTGGTGGGTGGATGATCGGATGTGGCTTGAAGCGGTGAGTCAACCCATCGAATCATCTGGAACAGCCCCACCGCCACGAGTACGGGCAGGGCGATGACACTGAGTGTCAATAGTATCGGGCGAGTCTTCATGGAGATGTGTGTCCTGCTGTATGACCTGGAGGTCCGTCACATCGAATCCTGGTGCCTCTTTCTCTGGTCTCTCCTCTGACCATGTCGCTTCCGTGGTTGGAACCGTCAAAGACGACAGATACCGTTGAAGCAGCAACGAGGCTGCGATTCGATCGACGATCCCTTTGCGCTTTTTCCTTTTGACCTCTGCAGCGATCAGAACCTCTTCCGCTTCTTTGGTCGTCAATCGCTCATCCCACAGAACCAAAGGAACGGACAATCCAGCCTCTAATCTGGCAAGAAACTCGCGCATCGCCCAGACAGCCGGTCCCTCCTGTCCATTCCATCGGAGTGGCAGGCCCACCACCACGCGCTTCACATTGTGCGAGGCAACCAGCGCAGCAATATGCGAAACATCTTGTTCCAGCGTGCGTCGTTCGAACGTTTCGAGTGGCTGCGCTGTCCACCATAATTCGTCGCTCAAAGCCACCCCGATGCGTTTGGTTCCATAGTCCAGTGCGAGGATGCGACCACGCATAATTTTATCCTGCGAGCGTTCGTTCGACGAGTTCAAACACTGTTCCCAACGCCTGGTCGAGTTTGGCCGGTTCCTTTCCGCCAGCCTGTGCTATGTCGGGTCGGCCTCCTCCCGTACCCCCTACTTCGGCCGCTATGGCTTTGACCAGGTCGCCAGCCTTTAATGAGCCAGTTAGATCCTTCGTCACCACAACCAACAACGAGACTTTGCCTTCGTCGGTGACAGATCCCAGCACAATGACGCCACTTTTGAGCTTGTCCCGCAATTGATCAGCCAATGCTCTCATACCGTTCATATCCAAGCCGTCAGTCCGTTGGACATGCACGGGGACACCGGCGACCACCCGAACCGTCGAGGTGTCAGCTTGACCGCTGGCCAGCTTCAGCTTAAGCCCTTCCAACTCCCGTTCCTTTTCTTTCAACTGGACGATCAGTTTTTTGGCTTTTATGACAACTTCCGACGGTCCCACCTTGAGCAGTGCAGACAGTTCACGAATCGCAGCCTCCAGTTTTTTGACCTGTGCCAAGGCCCCGCTTCCGGTCTGCGCCTCGATCCGGCGAACACCAGCCGCCACGCCCGTTTCTGAGACGATGCGAAACAGCCCGATTTCACCGGTAAACCGACAATGAGTGCCGCCACACAGCTCCTGGCTGAACGACTCCACCGTCACAACCCGCACCTGCTCTCCATACTTGTCACCAAAAAAGGCCAAAGCACCTTTGGCAACAGCGTCGTGCACATTCATCACTTCGGTGCGGACCGGCTCGTTTTTTCTAATTTCATCATTGACCATTGCCTCGATGTCATCGAGATCACGCATCGATAGTGGCTTAAAATGAGAAAAGTCGAACCGCAACCGATTCGGTTCCACCAATGATCCATATTGTCGGACATGAGGCCCTAGGAAATGACGCAAAGCCGCGTGCAACAAATGAGTAGCCGTATGATTCCGCGCCGCATCCTGTCGCAAGGTTTTGTTGACAATAGCCCGGAGCCGCTCCCCCTGGCGAAGCCACCCTTGCCTCACCCGGCCCTTGTGAACAATCATCGTTGGAGTTGGTTTGGTCGTCTCGATAATGTCGATCACCCCTTCAGGACCGACACACATTCCTTGATCACCGACCTGCCCTCCCCCTTCCGGATAGAAAGGCGTGACATCCAATACGATCTCGACATCATCTCCTTCAACTGCTTCCTTGACCAACCGATCACCCTTCAGAATGGCCAACAACACCCCTTCGCTCTCTAACTGATCGTAGCCGACAAACGCGACGGTTCCCACCTGCGTAGCCAGATCAGCAATTGCGGGCCTGACCGTTTCCTGCTCAAACGCCCCTGTTTTCCGAGCGCGAGTCCGTTGCACTTCGATCGCCGCTTCAAACCCCCGCTCATCCACTGCTACCCCTTGCTCACGGCAAGTTTCAACAATGAGATCCAAAGGAAACCCGTACGTGTCGTAGAGTTTAAAGACCTCGTCACCTTTCAGCGTTGTTCGCCCTTCGACCCGCGTTTGCTCGATTAGTTCGTTCAAGATCGGAAGCCCTTGGTCCAATGTGGCCAGAAAACGTTCCTCTTCGCCCCTCGTAGCCTCGGCAATGGTGCCAGCCGCCTGCCGCACTTCCGGATAAGCATCTCCCATGTGCTCCAGCACCGTCGCAGTGAGATCACCCAAAAACGGCTCCACAATGCCAAGCAGGCGGCCGTGTCGAGCCGCACGCCGAAGAATCCGTCGCAGCACATAGCCCCGTCCCTCATTGGAGGGAAGCACTCCGTCCGCAATGAGAAACGTAATCGCTCGGAGGTGATCAGCAATGACCCGCATGGATCGATCTGCAGCTCCTCCTTGACCGTATCGCGTACCAGCCCTCGCGGCAACCGCAGCCAAAAGCGGTGTGAACAGATCACTGTCATAATTACTGGGCACCCCTTGAGCAACAGCGGCCAACCGCTCGAGCCCCATCCCCGTATCAATACTGGGACGAGGTAACGGGTGAAGCGTCCCCGAGGCATCTCGATTGAACTGCATGAAGACCAGGTTCCACACCTCGATCACCCGATCGCCTTCCCCGTTGGGTCGATCATCGCCAGGCACCGACGGACCTTGGTCAAAGTGGATCTCGGAACAGGGACCACAGGGCCCCGTATCAGCCATCTGCCAAAAATTGTCTTTTTCACCGAATCGCACAATGCGTGTGGACGGCACCCCCATTTTTTTCCACAAGACGTCAGCTTCATCGTCTTCCCGGAAAATCGTGACCCACAGCCGGTCTTTTGGCAAACCAACCGTTGTCGTTAAGAAGTCCCATCCAAAGGCAATGGCATCAGCCTTGAAATAATCGCCAAACGAAAAGTTGCCCAGCATCTCAAAGAAGGTGTGGTGGCGGCCAGTATACCCCACATGTTCCAGATCATTGTGCTTGCCACCGGCACGGAGACACTTCTGGACAGACACCGCCCGCTTGTAGGGACGAGACTCTTCGCCGAGAAATACCCGTTTGAACTGGTTCATGCCGGCATTGGTAAACAGAAGGGTTGGATCAGCTTGAGGGATCAGAGGCGCACTGGGCACTACCTGATGGCCCCGTTGTTCAAAATACTGAACAAACAACCGTCTTAACTCTCTCGCGCTCTTGGTCATGCCCCCGTCCCTTCGCTCGTCATCCCCGTTTTCCATCCCACGGTCCGACTTTCCGTCTCATCACTCCCCATCAGATCACTGATCGTCTCGTCATCGAACCCTTGTTGACGCAACCGACGCATCGCTTGCATAGGAGTCAGCAGGGGCCTCTTCCGCCCCCACAAGTCGAGGGCCGCGCGCGCCACCGTCACCTCATCAGGGAGGCTAGGCAACAGCTCCTCAATCGTCGCCTGATCAATCCCTTTCCTCATCAGCTCCGCCTTAAGCCGCTCCCGCCCCATTGGTCGTCTCGCAAGCCGATTAGCAATCCATCGTTCCGCATAGGCTCGATCGTTGAGATAACCACATTGCATGAATCGAGTGATGATCGACTTAATGTGAGAGACAGACGCTCCTTTTTTTTCTAGAAAGCATTGCACTTCCCCCGTCGTACGGTCACGAGCCGCAAGGAACTTCATAGCAAGCGAGACCCACTCCTCGAAGGACAATTGGCTGCCTCGCTTACGACCGATGGGACCGTTTCTCGTCTGACGCTCGCCCCCCCGGCTTGTCATCCTTGGCCACCTGATCATCCTTGCTCGCTGCTTTTTTCTCTTCTAGGCGCGGTACCCCTGACAATTCTCGAAGTTTTGCTTCAATTTCGCGCGCTATCTCACTGTGATGCTTGAGAAATTCTTTTACAGCCTCACGCCCTTGCCCGATTCGCTCTCCCTGGTAGGAATACCAGGCCCCCGATTTTTCGATCACGTGTTTCTCGACGCCAAGATCGATCAGTTCTCCCACCTTGGAGATGCCTTCAGCAAACATAATGTCGAATTCTGCCTGTCTAAAGGGTGGCGCCATTTTGTTCTTCACCACCTTGACCCGCACCCGACTGCCAATCACATCTTGCCCCTCTTTAATTGATTCGATCCGCCGGATATCCAGCCGAACTGAGGCATAGAACTTCAGCGCATTGCCTCCCGTTGTCGTTTCTGGATTCCCAAACATGACTCCCAATTTCATCCGAATCTGATTGATAAAAATGACCGTGGTCAAAGACTTCGCGATGGCTGCCGTCAATTTCCTAAGGGCTTGCGACATCAGTCTGGCTTGTAAGCCCATATGGGCGTCGCCCATTTCGCCCTCGATTTCTGCCCTCGGCGTCAGAGCTGCCACCGAATCCACCACAATCAAATCGATGGCTCCACTACGTACCAACGTCTCTGCAATTTCCAAGGCTTGCTCCCCCGTATCAGGCTGAGCAACCAAAAGATCATCGGCATGCACCCCCAGCTTTTTGGCATAGGTGAGGTCCAACGCATGTTCTGCATCGATGAAAGCCGCCACTCCTCCGCTTTTTTGCACTTCGGCAATACAATGGAGGGCCATCGTCGTTTTCCCAGAAGCCTCCGGCCCGAAAATTTCAATGACCCTCCCTCGAGGCACCCCCCCGATTCCAAGGGCAATATCAAGACCCAACGAGCCCGTCGAAATGGCCGGAACATCAGCCAATTTTTCCTCGGCGCCGAGCTTCATGATGGCTCCCTTCCCATATTGCTTTTCAATTTGGGACAGAGCCAGTTCTAACGCGCGCTTTTTTTCATCTTTTTCGGCCATCACCATCTTCCTCCATCACAGGCCCTTACCTGCCCCCCACATCATCGCTCCATAAAGTCGAATGCGGCGTCGCATCACCGCCCGCAAGACCCCCTCTGCAGGACATTCCTCTTGCCATCTCTCTCTAAAACAAGAAAAAAGTAGTGCGGCACCGGGACGCGGCGATTATACCGAAGCCTTGGAGGGAAACCTAGCCTGAACTCGGAGCATCGCCTGGTTTCCGCAGACCAGAGGAGAACGTTGATTTCCCGCACCTGTATGCGTATAACCCGTGCTAACATGCGTTAAACCAGACGAAGTTGGTTGGTTTAAGACACGGTACAAAATAGCAGCGGGGCTCACGATGGGGTTGTTGGCTGTTTCGATCTTGCTTTTTGCCATGTCGCTCAATGGATGTCTGTCATCAAACCAAGGTTTCCGGCAAGCCATCTTAGCGGGGGATCAGACAAAAATCCGAGCGTTATTGGCCGAGGGCGTCAATCTTGAAGAAACCGATGAAGAAGGCATCACTCCGCTACTCTTAGCGATTAAACAAGGGCGTCGAGATGTGGTCGAACTGTTGCTCAACCACGGCGCCGACATCCATCATGCCGGGAATGATGGGGTCACCCCTCTATTCCTTGCTATTCGTGAGCGACGGTCGGATCTGGTCGCCTTGCTCCTGGACAAGGGCGCCGATGTGAACGAGCGGGGAGCGATCAGTGGCGTAACGCCGCTCCACGTCGGTGCCTACGCGGGAGATCCTGAGATCCTGCGATTGCTGCTTCGACACGGAGCTAACAAGCATGCACGCATGACCTCGGGAGAATTGCCCGTTGATTTAGTCCGTCCATTCGGCAAAACCGAACTGATCGAACTGCTCAAGCCATGACAACCCACTGATCCCCCTGATACCCTGCTCTCGCAACCACAACCTGACAAACTGTCCTAAGAGGACGGGAGCCTCTCTCGGGTCGCTCCACACTCACATTCCCGTTGCGTTTCCCACACGACCCTCCCACAGCCTCGTGTAGCGTGGTCCACTCGGTCGGAGCTCGCTTTTGATAAGGGAAAGGGACCGCACTGGTACCAACCCAACCGAGAGGGGCCTGTTCAACACACCGGTCTGAGCCAATCGCGAACCAACATGCAATGCGCCCCTTTTGATCCTGGCCAAAGTCAAGTGGGGCGCAAATAACCGGGCGTCGGGCCTGCAACCAAATGTGGTGCAACAATCATCCACTGCCTGATGAAGCCTCACCAGCCGCTTGGCCTCCTCCCCCTCTTCCCATTCTCGTGGGGGACCAATCCAGAGGATCCGCGGTTCGCGAAGGTGAGGAAACACGCCCAGTCGTCCTAGTGGAATGTCCAGAGGCTGATGATGCCGTAGCACCTCGCCAAGTGCACGACTCATTGAGTCAACGAGCGATTCATCCACCTCTCCAAGAAACTTGATCGTGAGGTGGGCAACGTCGGGCTGCACCCAGGAAAGATGAACACGGGGGGAATTGTCATGTGCGATCTGCCGCCTCAGATCATCCTGCACCCGGGCAACCTGTTGCTTCAGATCTTGGTCAAACTCAACAGCTAAAAAGGTTCGAATCGTTGCTGTCGCTCCCATTCTGCGTCCATCGCTGTTAGCTGTTGTCGTCGCTAAGTTTCCGCGACCAGTCTCTGCCGGAGCACTGGTTGGTTGAAAACCTGAGCAAGAAGCGGATCACTGGTTTTTCTTGATCAACCACCGACGGAGCAGATCGAGCGCTGCTTGCGAAGACCGTTGCTGAATCGCCACTCGATCCCCATGAAAACGGAACTCCTGGGTCACCACTTCAGGCTCTCCCCCATCAAGCCCCACATAGACCAATCCCACCGGTTTGGTTTCCGTCGCTCCCCCTGGTCCGGCAATGCCCGTCACACTGAGTCCAATCGCAACAGCGGCCCGTTGACGAATCCCCCTCGCCATCGCCGCGGCAACCTCTCGACTCACCGCGCCATGCGTCGCAATCAGATCCGCTGGCACTCCTAGCAAATCGATCTTGGCTCTGTTGCTATAGCATACGACCCCCCGATCAACATAGGCAGACGAACCAGGGATGTGAGTCAGTCGGTGGGTAATCAGACCTCCTGTGCAGGATTCCGCCACAGCAACTGTGAGCCCCTCTTTTAAGAGCAACTGGCCGACAACCGCCTCCATTGAATCGTTGCCTTCGGCAAAGATCCAATCACCGAGCCTGCGCCGGACATCTTCTTGCAAAGCCTCCATCAAATGGTGTCGGGAGCCTGCATCTCCCTTCGCCGTAAGCGACACCAAGACTCCCATTGGAGAGGCGAGGAGACCAAGCGCAATGGCTGATCGTGGGGGAATCAGTCCGCGCAACTTGGCATCCACCTCCGCCTCCGGCAGGCCCCACGTATGAAACACCAACCGGAGGATCGGCGAAGGGGCACGAGGAACCGATCGGACAAGTCGGGCAGTCAACAACGGCACCACCGACTGCTGCATGATGGCCTGCATCTCCGCCGGCACACCGGGAAGGGCGATCAACCAAGTCCCCTTCCAATACAGAGCAAAGCCAGGAGCAGACCCGACCAGATTGGGCAACACTTCGGCACCTGCTGGAACCCTTGCTTGTCGTAACTGTCCCTTGTTTGGCAGGCGTCCCCTTTGAGCCAGCCACCGGGTTATTTGATCAAGCGCCTCCTTGCGACGCACCAATCGCCGTCCTGTCAAGGCCGCAACCGCTTCTCGCGTGCAATCATCGACCGTGGGTCCCAAGCCACCGGTCATCACGACAACGCCTGCCCGTCGAACAGCCGTCCGAATCACTTGCACAATGTCATGTCGATCATCACCAACAATGGACTTAAACCGCACCTCAATCCCGAGCGATCCTAGCAACTCGGCAATAAACAACGAATTGCTGTCCGAGCGTCCTCCGACCAGCAATTCCGAGCCAATTGCAATGGTCTCCGCAAGAAATGACCGATCGGTGCTGCGATAACCGGACATAGCCGACGAAGAAGAGCTACTCTATTTGCGAAAAATCGACAACGAACTGTATGGCATCACCGTGACTCGGAAACACCGTGATTGTCGTCACAGCCAGGGGGTCAAATGCTTCGTATCGAAAGGCCCCCACCACTTTCGCCTTATACACTGATCGATCGTGATCTTGTCTCTCCACAGAAGCCCTGCCATCAAACCGCACCGTCACGGGTTTAATGACCCTCTCACCCTGAGTGAGTACCATATAACTCTCAACGGCAAAAGAGGGACGATCCCCCCACAGCACGGCGATAACAAGCATCACCGGTTCTTTGAGAATCTGGGCAATCTCCGAAGGACCAGGATCAAGCCCCCGCAAAGCCATGTGAGCCGCCATTACAGCGATGCTTCCTAACCTCGTCACAAGGAATCCATGGGGACGCTGCTCACCAGCTTCTCCAAACCGCGGGTAGAGGACATCGGGCGGTAGATGGGTGTGAGCGACCTCCTGGCCTTTGACCACCACCGCACGGATTTGCTCATCAGTGGGCTGTACAACGATCGCTGCAGCCGGCCCTCCAGCCCCAACCACATAGGCCCAAGTCACAACAAGGATGCGGAAGATGGTCGGCAGCCCTCCTTGCTTAGAAGAAGCGACTCTGCACACGATCGTTCTTGTCACAGTTGTCGTTGGCATGACCCTTCCAAAGTAGAGGCAGCCGTACCAGAGGAAACGCAACCTGTCAACTCACGAAGTTCCCGGTTGCGGACGTTCCCTCTACCCTCAACAGATCTCCCATTGACAGGACAGAACGCAACGTGTTACAGATAAGGTTCATTTTTCTCGCGCAGCCTTGCCCTTCAAGGCACCATCAAGTCTCAGCCTTTGGTTGAAAGGGAGGAATTCATGGCCAGCATAGACCAACAGAGCCAGCAGCAGCCGCAGCGGCGGCAGTATGTGAATTTTGCGTTTTACAAGGTAGATCCGGCGTGGCGGCGGTTGCCGGAGGAGGAGCGGACGCGGGGCAAGCAGGAGTTTATCCGGGTGGTAGAGGAATACACGGGGCAGGTGTTGGTAGTGGCGTATTCGACGGTGGGGATTCGGGGGGACTGCGACTTCATGTTGTGGCGGATCAGTTATCAATTGGATCTGTTCCAGGACATGAGCGCCAAGCTGCTGGCATCTGGGCTGGGGAAATATCTGACAACACCCTATTCCTATTTGTCGATGACGAAGCGGTCGATGTACATTGACCATCATAGCCACGAGGGGCAGGAAGGGAAGCGGCTGACGGTGGTGCCGGGTGAGAGTCGGTATATTTTTGTGTATCCGTTTGTGAAGACGCGGGAGTGGTTTTTGCTTACGAAGGCGGCGCGGCAGGGGATGATGGACGAGCACATTGAGGTCGGGCATCGGTATCCATCGGTGAAGCTGAACACGACATATTCGTTTGGATTAGACGATCAGGAGTGGGTGGTGGCGTTTGAGAGTGACAAGCCGGAGGATTTTGTGGATTTGGTGATGGCGTTGCGGGAGACGGAGGGGTCACGTTACACGTTGCGGGACACCCCCATTTTCACCTGCATCCGCAAGAGCCTGAAAGAAACCCTCGATACCCTGGGCGGCTGACGTATCCCCACAACGTGGCCGCCCATCCCCGCCCGGCCTTCGGTCCCGCCCGAAGGCCGGGCCCCCTCTCACCGAAAGGAGTCCGAGCAGTCCCTAGCACCTTCAGTCACAGCATCACCTGAACCCCTGTTGAGATAACCACTTTGACAGTCATAAGCCGGTTATGTTAGCTGTACAACACTCGAGATGAGCGACGGATCGACTCTCGATGATGAAACAACCTCGCTGTACGCCCTTCGTTTTGCAGACGGGTCGGTCAGTCTTTACGTGGACGAAGACTACGCCCGAGAACGAGGAATCGACCCCTCACGACTGGTTCGAGTCGATATCCCACGAACAATGTTGAGCAGCGGGACCATTCAAGAGATTCGCGAATACGTTGCCCTCTACCTGGAAGCCCATCAGGCACAGACCGGAAACACCTAAGCCCGTTCGCTCGTAACCAACATGGCCTCCTCTCTCACAACCCCCCCCTTGACGGTCGGCTTAATCGAAGAAACCATCGCGGCTCTCCCAACCCAAGTGCGGGTAGTGATTAAACTCTTGCTGATTCAATATTGCGATATCTCTGACGATGAAATTCGTTACATGGTAGCGGATCGGCCAGACCCTCGCTGCGTGTCCGGTACAAAACCTGTCACCACAATGACTCAGGAGTCCATTACAGCCACAGCAAACCGCTGGCAAGAATACCGGCGACGGGCGAGACTCCGCCGTGAACGAACTTGGCTTCAATGCACTGCGCTCAAACATCTCGCCGAAACCGCAGAAGCAATGGCCGATCGCGCTGCATCGCTGTTGATGGCTCGGGGCGTGGGTGCCGACACGATCGCTACGCTGAAAGCCCAAGCTCGAACGGCGGTACCGGGCCCAGCCCTTCGCACGTTAGATGAACGATGGACCCAGGGGACGATCAACGTCGAAGAGTTTCAGAAATATCGCCTGGCAATTGAGCTGCAAACCCTGCTGCGCTTTGCCGAACGATTTCGAAAACGCCTCACGCTAGCTGAACGGGAGCGTCAGACATCGGATCAGACCGTCCTTCAAGACCATGAAGTCTGCCACATTTGGGGCATTCCCGCTGGTTCGTTTGCAGCTCGAAAGGTTAAGGCGTTATCGCAGTATCTGCTGAACCTCCAGGCCAAATTGGTCGGAGCTCCCCTTGAAGGCCATCGCACGCCTTCACAACCACACTTGCCACCATCCCCACCAACGCTCCCCTTACACTTGTGGGACGACACTCTAACAACCCTAGCTTCTCTGCCCATCGAACGATCCATTGCCACCTATGACGGCCTTGAAAAAACCGAGTCCCTGCTACTAGAAAAACTAGCGGCCTATGCTCTGATCGCCATCCCCGAAGCCACCGAGTCCAAATTCTGGAACTCGTTGGTCTTAGGCGCCAGCTCAAACGCGGTCCATAGTGAGCCGACCCGTTCTCTGTTCGGCCTCCAACGGTTAGTGGCCATTCAGCACGATTTGGATCGAAGCCCGGAAGCACTCGACCAGGAGCTACTGCAGCGAACCGCCCCACCCGCTCAAGCACCGGGCCTTTCAGCACCACCTCACACAGAAGCTCCCATAGGGGAACTGACAGAGATGCAAAAACACATCTTGCATAATTTCATCGGAGAAGATGCAAGCGGCAGAGCATCGGATAAGTGGTAGGGAGATGAGGGGCGTTGTCGCCCTGGTTGGACGGCTGACACAGAGGCAGAGCAGATTGTGAGGAGAAAGAGACCAGCCATCATGATAATCGGCCGCTACGTAAGAGCATGTCTCGTACTGACCATGATTCTTCATCACGCCGGAAGTGAGCAGGCCATCCCTTTGTTCACCAGCAAGCCAGCATGGGCTGGCCCCTTGATCGAAATCGCAGAACTCCTCGCTCACCCCGAGTTGTACGATCGTCAAGAGGTCACAGTAACCGGTAAGGTCGGCAACATCCAAATCGCGACCAATCGTCAAGGACAACTGGTCTATGGGTTTCTCCTGCACGATCCCGCTGGTACAATCAAGATCATCAGCTTAGGGAAACCAGAAGTCCGTGAAGGCGATCTGGTCATCGTCCATGGCACATTCAATCGCTTACGCCAAGTTGGTCGTGCCATCGTGTATAACGAAATCAAGGCGCTGTCCGTCCAGCCCTTAAATACGTTTGATCCCGACCTGGTCGGTTGACGGTTGTTCGTTTTTGTCTCCAATGGTCCGCCCTCATCCGGCCGCGCGAAACGAGTATCGTACCGGTATGGTTCGGACAACACAACGCAACGTGAGACCCATCAACCGGACAGTGGCGGGAGCTGCGATCGGCGGAGCGATCTGGCTCTCGGCCTGCGCCACGCCGGTCGAGGTCGGGCAATATCCCCATCAGCAACGGATGGTTGGCAAATCCATGTCCGCGGTTCTTGCCTGTGCCGGAGAACCCACGAAAACCGTGCAGGACGGCACGATGACCCTCCTTCGCTACTACCGCGAGGCGCCGATTTTGGAAGAATCGCAACCGACGGGCAAAAGCAGTTTCGCAACCATCCGCCATGGGTGCTGGGCCACAGTCATCGTCGTTGACGATCGTGTCCTCGACATCCAGTACCGATTCGTCCCTCCCGGCTTCGACGCCTCGAACGACTGCGAGAGCATCTTTGAATCCTGCTCTCCCTAACAGCAGGTCCCTTTGCCCGCAGAAAGCTCTCTTGCCGCCGCCTGACAACGAGACGGCAATCGTGCTATGGCTGGGTTCGTCATGCGTTGGTGGAACAACCATTCGATGATAAGACGGGTCGCGCTTGCGATCATTCTTTTGGGACCTGTGGAGCCGACTCATGTATGGGCCTTGGAAAAATACGGACGGCCCCTGCCTTCTTTAGACAGTCCAAGCGAGGAAGAGCGAGCGGCGGAAGAAAGTTTAGTCGGAGGCTATCTGCTCACCGGCGTCTTCGTTCACAATCCGTCCTTCGCCGCCAGGCCGGACAATACCGGCCTCGTCGGCTTACGCCACATGCTCCATCTCGAAACCGACCTTTATAAACAATACGTCACGTTCTATACCGACCAAAATTTCTTTTCAGATCGGACCAACGGCTGGATCGAACTCAGCGAATGGGACGGGACCTACGCCTTGACCGGGGTGATCGGTCATTTCAATTGGCGACTGCAATATGAGCGTGATGCGCCGCTCGACCGGCGTGGCGTGGCGCAAGCCTATGCGGATGTCCTCATGACGGCGCAAATGCAGGCTGTTCAGGACCTGCCCGGATGGCACCGGCTGTTCCCCAACCAGAACCTGACAATCTATGCCGGAGGCGGCTGGCTCTTTCACAATCAGAACTATTTTGCCAGACCGGATAACACGGGCCGTGCCCTGCTGCGGTACGTGGCCCACGCCGACCTCGATCTTTATAGAAATCGTCTTGTCCTCTATGGAGACGTCAACCTGTTTACAGATCGGGATGCGGCCAACCAAGCCAAGCCCACGGAGCTGGATTGGATCATCGGATTGGCGGTGCGATGGAAACAATCGGAACTGGCCGTGTATTACGAACAGGACCAGCCATTGGACCGGGGTGGCTTAATCCAAAAATACCTGGCAGTGCAACTCCGGGTGTCGTTCGATCTTTCAAAAGGAGACGTCGGATTCGGTCGCTCCTCAACCCAAGAACCCCAACGGTGACCTCTGCCCTTTCGCTTCATTCTCCAACACCCAAGAACCAAGGTTCTCGGACAACACCGGCGCACTCGGTCTATTCTTCGTGCAAACGCCAAAGGCCGGCTTCGCGCGCCAGCCGCAGGGCCTGATCCACTTCCTCAACATGCACAGGACGACACAACACCGGATGAGAAAAGGCCTTGGCAGCCGGATGATACTGATCCATCACATGAACGTACGTGTCGCGAGAAACCTCATCGGCTAAAAACTTCATCACCTCGGCTGTACCGCCCAGATCACCGGGAAGCACCAAATGCCGGACCAAGAGCCCACGGACGGCCAGCCCCTCGTCATCTAACACCAGATCGCCGACCTGCCGATACATCTCCTTGATCGCGGTCTGAGCCACGGTCGGATACTCTGGCACCTTAGAAAGCCGACGGCCGATCACCGTATCAGCGTATTTCAGATCCGGCATATAGATATCCACCACGCCGTCCAACACACGCAGCATATCCAGATCGTCGTACGCACTGGTATTGTAAACGAGCGGCAACCGCAACCCCCGTTGAGCTGCGATAAGCAGCCCTTCCAAGATGTGGGGCACCTGATGCGACGGCGACACTAGATTGACGTTGTGACAGC
>JANDJK010000024.1 GCA_024330925.1 Nitrospira sp. | reverse complement strand
CGCTCGAAAAACAGCAGGGGGGCGAAATAGATGCCGGTGGTCGGCAGATACATGTAACAGTAGTCGTTGGCGTAGAGATACTCTCCCGAGAGAAAGCGCCTGCCGATCTCGCGATGGATGTCGATGTCTCGAAAGTGAAAGGATCGTCCGAAGGAGATAATATACCCGTGTATCCCTGCTGCAATCACGAGAACCAGGGTAACCACCCTTCTCGCAAGAGGGGAGGCCATGAACGCTCGGATCCACGGACTCATGGAAGGACGATCGCTGGATTAAGAAGGTAGGGCGGCATCTTTCACGAAACGTTGCCGGTCGTGCACGAAAAGGTAGTCGAAGGACCCAGTACCTTGGCGGGCAACATTCTGCTCGACGATGCCTTTACCGGTGAGGCAAGACGGGGATTTCCTTCCCCAACGTTGAGGACCGATCCGACCGAGGTGAAGCCGGCTGCCACCCGGAGGGATCCCCACCAGAGACCGCCTTTTCGTCACCCTCGGCTTCTTTCTCCTTGGCAAGTTGCTCGACTTCCTCGATCAATGTGTCCATCAGCTCTTCCATCGGCACCTTACGAACGAGCTTGCCTTTCTTGAACAAAATGCCCTTGCCTTCGCCGCCGGCGATGCCGATATCGGCCTCCTTGCCTTCGCCAATACCATTGACAACGCAGCCAAGCACCGAGACATTGAGTGGTGTTTTGATATGGCTGAGCCTCTTTTCCAGCTCATTCGCCATTCGCACGACATCGATTTCTACTCGCCCGCACGTCGGACACGCAATCACATTGATGCCACGGTGCCGCAATTCAAGGGATTTCAAAATTTCAAACCCAACTTTGACCTCTTCCACCGGATCAGCCGCGAGCGATACACGTATC
Organism: Nitrospira sp.; assembly: GCA_024330925.1. Lineage (GTDB taxonomy): Bacteria > Nitrospirota > Nitrospiria > Nitrospirales > Nitrospiraceae > Nitrospira_D. The sequence continues at coordinate 28,347 of JANDJK010000024.1, read as the reverse complement.
GTATCTCCGATGCCATGCGCCAGCAAATAGCCGAGACCGATCGCCGACTTCACCGCGCCGGTCATTGCCGTCCCTGCCTCGGTGATCCCAATGTGAAGTGGATAATTCGATTGATGGGCGAACAACCAGTAGGCGTCGATCGCGTGATGTACATCCGATGCTTTGAGCGACACCTTCATGTTCGTAAAGCCGATATCTTCCAACGCGTGCACTGCATTAAGAGCCGACTCGGCGAGTGCTTCAGGGGAAGGCCACCCATACTTCTCCAACAATGGCCTTTCCAATGATCCCCCATTGACGCCGACACGAATTGGGATGCCGCGATCGCTGACCGCCTTGATGACCTCCTCTACTTTCCACCACGCCCCAATGTTTCCCGGATTAATCCGGACACAATCCACAACCGCCGCCGCTTTCACAGCAAGCCGGTAATCGAAGTGAATGTCCGCAATGAGCGGCACCGTCATGGCCGCTTTGATTCGAGGGAGAGCGGCCGCGGCTTCTTCATCAGGCACGGCAACTCGGATCAATTCGCAACCAACCGCCTCCAGTTGTCGAATCTGCTCCACCGTTTTTTGAACATTCCGCGTATCTGTGGAACACATCGACTGGACAGAGATTGGAGCATCGCCCCCGATTTTGACGGTGCCGACTTGAATCTGCTTTGTTTTTCTTCTGGTAATGTGCATAAACTACTCACACCCTACCGCTCGATTCTTATTGTCCGCACCTTGACGCTACAGCGAGCAGAGACAGTTAACTTCAACTCCCTTGTTCATCCCCGTAGGAGGGATAATTGGCTGATAAAGTCTCGCGGAACTGATTGGTTGCTGCCGCAACACCGCTGACCAGCTCTTTCACACTTTGATAAATCCCCTCTGCCGTCAACCCGTACCGCTCGCGAAGCAAATCCTGAGGCCCCTGCTCAATGTACCAATCGGGCAATCCAATGATTTTCGTCGTCACACCGGTCACACGCGCATCGGACAGTAGCTCCAGCACGGCAGAGCCAAATCCGCCCATTCTGCATCCTTCCTCCACGGTCACGATATAGCGAACCCGTTTGGCCACCTCTAGAATCAACTCGTGATCCAGCGGCTTTACAAACCTGGCATTGACTACCGCCGTCGATATGCCCTCCCGGCTTAGTCGTTCAGCAGCCCGATAAGCCTGCCATACCGTGACACCAATCGCGATGATCGCAACCTCCGTCCCCTCTTTGAGCAACTCGCCTTTCCCGATCGGCAACGCCGTCGGCAATGCATCCATTTTCACCCCAAGACTAATGCCCCGCGGATATCTCACAGAAATGGGACCATCATGCTGCAAGGCGGTTTTGACCATGTGCTGCAATTCGTTTTCGTCCTTGGGAGCCATAACGATCATATTGGGAACATGGCGCAAATAGGCATAGTCGAATGCGCCGTGATGTGTCGTCCCATCTTCTGCAACCAGCCCGCCACGGTCGATCAGGAACGCCACGGGAAGATTTTGCGTCGCCACATCATGGACGACCTGATCGTAAGCCCGCTGCAAAAACGTGGCATAGATGGCCACCACGGGTCTCATGCCTTGCGCTGCAAGACCCGCCGCAAAGGTGACAGCATGTTGCTCCGCAATTCCCACGTCGTAGAGGCGATCCGGAAATTCTTTTTCGAAAGCCGTCAGCCCCGTCCCTTCGCACATGGCCGCCGTGATCGCAACGATGCGTTTGTCCTGGCGCGCCTGTTTGATCAAAGCCTCAATCGCAATGGCCGTATAGGACGGACGCACTGCTTTCTTGGCGGCTGCACCGGTCTCTCTGACAAACGGCGGGCAGGCATGAAACCAGACCGGATTTTTCATAGCTGGCTCGTAGCCCAGCCCCTTTTTGGTCACCACATGCAGCAACACCGGTCCCTTCATCTTCAACACATTCTCCAACGTCGGGAGCAGATGGTCGAAATTGTGCCCGTCAATAGGACCACTGTATTGAAAGCCCAACTCTTCAAAAAGCAAGCCTGGTAAAATGGCCCCTTTTGCCAACTCTTCGGCTCGCCTAGCTAACCGCTGAATGTCCGACCCAATATGGGGGATCTTCCCTAATAAGTGACCGGTTTCTTGGCGGACCTTTCCGTAAAATTCTCCGGTGATGGTCCGATTGAGATACGCTGAAATGGCTCCCACGTTCTTGGAAATCGACATTTGATTGTCGTTGAGGATAACGACAAAATCCTTGCCCATTCCCCCCGCATGGTGCAGTCCCTCAAGCGTCATCCCCGCCGTCATCGCCCCGTCACCCACTACACAGACAATCTTATGTTTGAGCCCCATTTGGTCGCGCGCTTCCACCATGCCAAACGCGGCAGAGACTCCAGTCCCCGCATGCCCAGCGTTGAACGTATCATATTCGCTTTCTTCTCGTTTGCAGAAGCCGCTAAGCCCCCCATATTGTCGCAAGGTATGGAATCGCTCCCGTCTCCCGGTCAACAGCTTATGGGCGTAACACTGATTGCTCGTATCCCACACAATTTTGTCAGTCGGGGTATCTAAGAGATAGTGGAGCGCAATTGTTAATTCCACCACGCCTAAATTGGAAGCCAAGTGCCCTCCCACCGCAGAAACCGTATCAATAATTTGTTCACGAATCTCCCGTGCTAGCGCCGGAAACTGATCAGGAGACATTCGCTTCAAATCAGCGGGACAGTTGATGTTCTTGAGAATAGACATGGCGTGCTCTCCTTTTATAAGCTTATTGACCTGGCGACCTGCAGGAGCCAGGCGCTTGAGAGACAATATAGAAGAGGCTGGCATTAGGTGCAGAGTCTCACACAAGGCTCTTGGCGTGTCAAGTCTTTGGCCGTGTCAAGGCCACTCCTTTCTATCCCACTTCTGCCGGGTATTGCTATCCTGTTCCTTGATTCAATTAATAAGGGAAGTCAAGCCCAGCAAAGACGGCACCTCCTTCCTTGCTGAAGCCATAATCAATCCGGCCCACCACGTTAGGCCGGATGATCCCTCGAAAACCAATTCCCGGCGTCACACGATAGTCCTTGAAACTGACGTCCTTGAATGAGGTGAACACTTGCCCCGTATCAACGAATGGCGCGATCTCGAAATCCGCCATCACACCGGCAAGACGAGTACGGAGCACATGAATACGTTCCTCAACGCTGAACGCAACGAGGTGCTTGTCGATGTACCGATCGACGCCGTAGCCGCGCAAATTGTTTTGCCCCCCCAACGAGCTCAATTCATAAAACGGCACATCGGTTCCGATCGTCGCTTGGAAATCCCCGCGCATCACCAGAATGGCTCGTTTGGATTCGCTGGCAAACAGCTTTTTGATTTCGATACCGTAGCGGGAATAGAGCGGTTGCGCGCCGGGATGGAAATTATGGTTAATTTCCGCATAAGCCGTGACCGCCATCCCATCTGTTGGAGTCACGAGATTATTGCGCGTATCATAGTGAAACGAGATTCGTTCTCCGAGAATTGTCGCCCCTTCCACTCCCGCCACCGTAGGGAACCGAGCTCCCGTAAAGGGCAAGGGCGTTGCACCAGGATCAATAGCCTCCATATGACGAAATCGCTGGCTGACAGCGACCTGTGTCACTTCATTGGCATAGATACCGAACTTCCAAGAAAATCGTGTCTCAGAAGCCGTGTAGTTGGTCTCATCATGCAAGGGAGTCGTCGGTCCTAGGCCGAAGAAGCGAACCGTTGCATTCTTAAAGTGGGAGGCACTGAAGCCAATGCTATACCGGCCGTTGCCGAAGCCGGGATCAACATAACTAATAAGGAACCGTCGCTCTAGTTTTTCTGACCAGGATGCAATACCCCGCAATTCCCTGCCTCCAGGCTGATAGTGGAACAGGTTCAAGGTCCCGCGGACACCGACGAACGTGTTGTAAATCACCATCGGTGCAATCAGATGCTTGAGTTCGCCGTCAGGCCCGGTAATGAGAGCCGGCACGATCATGCCAAAATCGTTGCCATCGTTCTTACTGGAGCTGATGGCGGGAATAGGGAAATACTGGACATCTGCTCGTGCATATTTTTCTCCCCACGGCCAAGCCTGCCCAATCACCACTAGCATGAGAATGCAGCCCACACGACGCACGAAGAGTTTCGTCCCTTAGCGCAACAGATAGAGCCGTTACTGGGGAGATTTAATCTGCTCGGACTTTTTTCGAAGCTGTTCGACAAGACCATCATACGAGGAGGTCCTGATGATCTTGGCAAACTGCCCCCGGTAGTTATTCACAAGGCTAACGCCATCGACCACGACATCATATACCCGCCAATCGTTTCCCTTTTGGATTAATCGATAATCGAGGGGGATTTCGGCCTTACCCGATAAGACTTTCGTCCTCACCTCCGCATACGCTTTGTCCTGTCGTTCATTTAAATACTGCACGCCCTCGCCGGAATAGGTTTCAATCTTATCGGCGTAGGTATTCGTCAACAGGGTACGAAAGAGAGTGACAAATTCTTGCTTCTGTTCATCAGACAAGGTGTTCCACGGTGCGCCAAGCGCACGCTTGGACATTTCTTGATAATCGAAGCGGGCTTCGACAACCCGCTCGAGCATCTGGCGGCGTTCCTCAGCCCGACCTGGTTGTTTGAGCTCCTCTTCCTGGAGAATGCGCAAGACCTCATCGATCGTCGCCTTCATCGCCTCCGTCGGTGCTCCGGCGTAACATGACACTGGGACCCACCAGACAGCCAGAAAGGCAAGACAGAGCAAAATCACCACCAGGCTTCGACCGCTCCTATGGAGCAAACAATAGACGGACACTTTGATCATCGTCACCATAGCAGTTTCGGCCCCCCTTCTCATCATCGGCAACCATTTTTCCTCTTACTTCACCTTGCCATGGACGTATTGACTCACCAATTCTTCGAGATCAAGGCCGGACTCAGTATCGCGGATGACGCCGCCCGCTTGCAATGGTTCTCCTCCACCACCTGGAGACAACGAGATAAATTTCTCTCCGATGATGCCACGAGTTTTAATCGATGCAAAGGTGTCCGTGTACAATTTGACACTATGGTGCACCGCCAGACGAACGACTGCTTGATCATCCCGCAACGTAATCGTTTTGACGCGTCCTACTTCGACACCCGCGATTTCTACCGCTGCACCGGGCTTTAAGCCAGAAGCCGAATGAAATGCCGCCTCCACTTCGTAGACGTCCCGACCCACCAACTCAAGCTTCCCTAGTTTGATCGCGAGATACCCGAGGCACACAATGCCGATCAACACAAACACGCCTACCGTTAATTCAATCTTGCTCTTGTCCATCTCGTATGTTCCTCAACCGGCCGGATCAATGGCGGGCCAGGGGATGGTTCCCCCCACTGAGATGAACTCGCGAATGTCCGGATCGTCCGTCTGCTGAAACTCTCTCGATTCCGCCATGAGCGCAATACGTCCCTCTTTCAACATGGCCACGTAATCAGAAATGCCAAAGATTTCGGGAATCTCGTGGCTCACCATCACAGCGGTAAATCCAAGCTTGCGTTGCATGCTAGTGATCAAATCATGAATCGACTTTGCCATCAACGGATCAAGCCCTGTTGTCGGTTCATCAAACAACATGATCTCCGGTTCCATCACCAGCGCCCGCGCCAATCCGGCTCGCTTTCGCATGCCGCCGCTCAACTCAGCGGGAAACTTGTGCCCCATACCCGACAGTCCCACCTGCTCCAGCTTTTCCTCTACTCGCCGGGTGACGTCGGCCCCCTTCAAGCGGAATTTTTCGCGCAAGGGAAATGCCACATTCTCAAAGACGGTGAGCGAATCAAACAAGGCAGCTCCTTGAAACAACATGGCAAACCGCTTACGAATTTCATTGAGTGCCTGGCCACGCAATCGCGCAATGTCAATTCCGTCAATCCACACTTCTCCTTCGTCGGGCTGCATCAACCCGATTATGTGCTTAAGCAGCACGCTTTTGCCTTCTCCGCTCCGGCCGATAATGGTCGTCAATTTGCCTGGCGGAATGACAAGATCCACTCCTCGCAACACCGGCTGCCCCCCCAATCTCTTCGTCACCCCGACCAGCTTGATCATTGCTTTCTGCACAGTTCTCCATCAATTTCGGCAACCTGCCTCGGCCCCCATTCAAACACCCAGCCACACAACACCCTGTTGCGCACGCATTACAACAGCACCGAGGTCAAGAAATAGTCCCAGATCAAGATCAAGACCGACGAAAGAACCACCGCTTCCGTTGTGGCAGTGCCCAATCCCTCTGCGCTCATCTTTGTATAAAATCCTTTATATGTGCAGATCCAACTCACGATCAGGCCGAAACTCACAGATTTTAGGATACCGCCGTACACGTCCTTCCACTCAACGGCCGATTCGATTGCATTCCAGTAAGACCCAGCATTGACACCTAACAGCTCCACACCGACCAGATGGCCTCCGTAAATCCCCACCACATCGAAAATCGCCACGAGCAGAGGAACACCGATCAAGCCGGCGACAAGCTTAGGGGCAATCAGATACTGAAGCGGGTTGACCGCCATCGTATCGAGCGCATCGATTTGCTCCGTGATCCGCATAATCCCAATTTCTGCTGTCATCGCTGAACCAGCCCGCGCCGTCACCATCAGCGCTGCCAGCACCGGCCCCAGCTCGCGAATCATACTGAGCGCCACCGCTGACCCCAATAGCCCTTCAGACCCAAACTTCCGAAGGGTGTAGTATCCTTGAAGCGCCAACACCATTCCGGTAAAGGCAGCAGTCAGGACGACAACAAACATCGATTTGTAGCCAATGAAGTGTACCTGCTTGACAATCTGTGCCACACGGAGTGGGGGCCGCATAAGCCATGCAAAAGCTGACAGGACAAAGATCAGCATCCTGCCCATTTCGCTCACTAGGTTCAGTACCCAGCGGCCGAATTGTTCAAGCATCATGACCATGGCACGTCAGAGACCTAAACCAACCGGCTCTCACTCACCGACAGCGACATACCGTTTCAAGAAAGCAGTTAAATTGTTCGCCGCCATCCGGGCTTGTCGGCAAAGCTGCCACAGTCTCGCTAACTGAGCTGGACGCCTCACGAGCGAAGCCGCTCCCGTGAGCCATCCATTCGGCTGGAGAAACAGGTTGAAGTCCAGCGGAAGATCCTCGTCAAGGAGGTCCGAAGCGGTTCGGACAATCACAAACGGCACCTTAGCACGCTTCGCCTCTTCCGCCAGCGATGCACTTTCCATATCCAAACCAATCGCTCCTGTCATATCAGCAATCCGACGTTTCTCCCTCGCACTGCCAACCACCCGTTCTGTGGAAACAAACCGCCCAACATGAGCACTACACCAGCCACGAAGCGCCAGTCGAATGACTGTCTCCCGTTCATCGCCAGGAACCTCCAGAGCAAGGTCTTGTCTTTCTCCCTTTTCTCCTTCACCTGCTAGGACCTCCCGCCCTACCAAGAGCATCCCGACCTCTGCCGGAACGAGAGCACAGGCAAAGCCTGTTGAGACCGCCAAGCTAAATGGCACTCTCGTCAAGAGTTGGGCTGCTACCTGCCGAGCCAGATGCGGTCCAATCCCCGTTTGGACCAACCAATATTCGCGGCAACCAATTCGGAACACCTGCACTCTCGTTGCCCAATAAAACTGCTGCCCTTCCTGCCTCCAGACTGTACGCCCCAATGCGGCACGTACAGCCTCCATTTCCCAGAACGTCGCAGCAAAGAGCACCACTCGCTTCACCGGCACTAGGCCGGATAGAGAGACCTGATCAGACAGAGAGGTAGGATCGCTCGTGGTCAATGATCGGCTCGGTACCACCCAACAGTCTGAAAATGTTGGCGCAATTCGTCTGCCCGCGCCTTCCCCCGAGCCCGAAGATTCCGATACATCGCGAGCGCCCAGAGTGGGAAATATTTGCAGTACCAATGGTAACGGAGATAAAACACACGAGGGAATCCTGTGCCTGTGTGGCGAACTTCTTCCCATACCCCATCTTTCATTTGGTGGCGCAGAAGATACTGCACACCGCGAGCAACGCTCACTGAATCCACCATGCCGGCGGCCATTAGCCCCATCAACGCCCACGCTGTCTGCGAGGGGGTGCTTGCTCCTTTTCCCCTATAGGCAGGATCCGCATACGACAGACAGGATTCCCCCCATCCACCATCGGGATTTTGTTTGGATTCTAACCAGGAGACGGCCCGACGAATGTATGGTGCCGACAAGTCTTCCCCTATGGAGCGGAGACCTGCCAGAACGGACCACGTTCCGTAAATATAGTTCACGCCCCACCGCCCAAACCAACTGCCATCTGGTTCTTGCTCTCGTTTCAAAAAGGCTAGAGCTGGCCCAACAGCGGGATGGGACCGATCGTACCCTAGCATTCCCAACATTTCCAGACATCGCCCCGTCACATCCGAGGTGGCTGGATCGAGTAACGCTCGATGGTCAGCAAAGGGGATATAGTTGAACACTTCGCGATTGTTATTCTTGTCGTAGGCTCCCCAGCCACCATTGGAGCTCTGCATCGCTACCACCCATTTCATGCCTCGTCGAATAGCCTCCCGTTGTTCAGCAAAGTTCGGTAGTTTCAACTTTGCCAGTGCCATCAGCACAACGGCCGAGTCATCGACATCAGGATACAGTTCGTTCTCAAACTGGAAATACCACCCTCCCGGCTCTGCCTGCGGAGACGAGACAATCCAATCCCCCACCGTTTTCGTCTGTCTGGACATAAGATAGGCAGCTGCTTTCTGCAAGGCAGGATGGTCTTGGGGAAGCCCCGCCTCGATCAGTGTATTGACCAGCAACGCCGTATCCCAAATGGGGGAGAAACAGGGCTGCAGATGCATGGCGGGCAACAACTGACCGGCAAGCTCGACCGAATCATACACTTCCAACTCCTCAATCTCCCGCAAGGCTTTCATCACGAGGGGATCATCCGCCTCATACCCCATGCACTGCAGCGCCATGATAGAGTTCGCCATCGCAGGGTAGATTGCACCGAGACCACCAGTCCCCTTCATGTGCTCCAGCATCCAGTCGGCAGCCTTCTTGAGCGCCTTTTTCCGTAAGGAACGTACCGGCATGTGGTCATAGACCTTCAACAAAGCATCCAGCGCCACAAAAAAGTTGTGGGGGGTCAACCAATCTTGATCTTTATTAAAAGGAGGATAGTTCCAATACCGGATCTCCTTTCGTGGGACAGGATAGAGCTCGTCAATTCCCCGTTCGCTGGGAATCCGGCATACCGGTCGATGGGCAAAGATGATAAGCAAGGGAATCAAGACCGCGCGCGACCAATACGAGATGGCGTAGACGTTGAAATAGAACGTCTTGGGCAACAACATGATCTCAACCGGCATATGGGGGACACCTTCCCAGTCGTATTGGTCGAAGAGTGCCAGCGCGATTTTGGTAAAAACATTGGCCTGCACCACACCGCCCATGGCCAGAATCCGCTCTTTCGCCCGCACCATGAACGGCTCATCAGCAGACACGCCCGTCAGTTTCAACGCGAAATAGGCCTTGACGGATGCACTAATTTCGGAAGGGCCGCCGTAATAAATAGGCCACCCTCCATCTGGCAATTGCGTCGCTTTCAGGTAGCGAACAGCTTTCTCTTCACGATCAGGATCGACGCGGTCCAGAAACCGGCGGAGCATCACATACTCAGATGTCAACGTCGTATCCGCCTCGAGTTCAGCCACCCAGTATCCTTCCTTATGTTGACGCTCAAGGAACCAGGCCTCGCTGCGCCGGATGGCCTCATCAAGCAAGTCCGGCTGATTATGCACGGAGCCGCTCGGACGACGCCCCTCTTGCTCCACAGAGGGCAACCCCACGACTTGATCTGAGACCAGTCGCAGGGCCGGCGCTTGAGCAGGCTCAATCACATGCCTGAGCTTCTCAGAGCCAGCCGACAACAATCCTTCTGACAGACGATTGAGAAGAGATCGGATACGGTTCATGCTTCGAACTTTCTGGCATGGGCAACAGATGACGCTGATGCTCCCCAAGTCTGATCTCCGCACCCCTGTGTGAATTCAAATGGCGTTGTGTGGGATCCCCTCCTCCGAATGTAACTTTCTCGAAGAGAGAGCTGACATGGGGGCAAAACCCAAACGCTGCGCGCCTCTGAGCGTCGATGGGCTTATAACAAACACCCTTCGGTGAGTCAAGGACTGGAGATCAACTGACTGTTTCCCTGATGGCTTCCCTCTCGGCTCAGGCAGACTCTTGCCATCATCGTGAATCATGCGATCGGCTGCAGATCCGCCAGCCGCACAGACACAAGCTTAGACACACCCGGCTCTTCCATGGTGACCCCAAAAAGTGAATCAGCAATGGCCATCGTTCGTTTGTTGTGGGTGACCACCAGAAATTGTGCCGTCCGCGCCAACTCTCGCAAGACCGTGGTAAAGCGGCCAATGTTTTCTTCGTCAAGCGGCGCGTCGATCTCGTCTAAGAGACAGAACGGCGTCGGGCGAATCAAAAAGCTGGCAAACAACAACGCCATGGCCGTCAACGTTTTCTCCCCCCCCGACAGCATGGCGAGGCTTTTGAGCCGCTTGCCCGGCGGTTGAGCTACAATGTCGATACCAGGCTCTTGATCACCCTGTTCACTTTCTCCTTCCAATGGAGACTCTTCGACCAGTCGAAGCTCCGCTCGCCCACCCGGAAAGAATTGGCCAAAGACTTCGCCGAATTTCTGCTGTAACTCCTCGAAAGTCGAGGCAAACAGATCCTTGGTCGTCCGATTGATCCGTTGAATGATAGTTTTCAACGACACAATGGAATTGGACAGATCCTGCTCCTGCGTCGAGAGGAACGTATACCGCTGCTCAAGTTCCTCATGCTCGCGGATCGCTGTCAAGTTGATGGGGCCCATGCGATCCAACCGTTCGCGCAACTGTTTGATCTGCTCCCTTAGCTCATCGTCTGAACCGGACAGAGACGGGCTGGACGAGACGATGTGGGAGTCCTCTCCCTCCCCTTTTTCCTCCCCGCCTGGCACCTTGCCAGCCAGTGGGTGATCGGTCTCCAGTGTGTACGGATCCAACTGGTAGGTTCCCAATAATGTATTCTCTATCGTGCTCAACTGAACCTGTAACTGCGCCCGTCGCACCTCAATTCCTAACCGAGTCTCGCGGCTCGCCGCTATTGCCCGACGTATCTCCTCCGCTCGGTCCTCCAACTCCTGACGCACAGAGAATTCCTGCGCCTGTCGTTCTTGCACCTCCACCAACTCCGCCTTGAGTCGGATCGCTGACTCACCTAGGTCACGACAGACCGCTTGCTGCGCTGCCTGTTCCTCCTGGCTGTCCGCAATTGCACGTTCCAGGTCCGCAATATGAGCAGCCAACGCCTGACGCCGTCGTTCTCCTTCTGCCAGTTGCAGATGGATGCGAGTCACCTCGGCTTGTTCATGTTCCCGTTTAGCTCGTAACCCTTCCGCAAGAAGCCTGGCCTGCGTCAACTTCTCTTGCAATGCCTGCACGTCGCCATCAAGCTGAGTCACTCGTTCCTGCACAATCGCCAACTGTTCTTCGTGAATCGTTTTCTCTTGTTTCCATTGGACCAGCTCCGCTTCACGCAATTGGCGTTCTTTCTCGTACCGCTCCCTGTCCACATCGATTCTGGCAATGTCGGCTTCCAGGTTTCTAATCTTGAGGCTCAAATCCGCAACCATGAGGGAAGAGGCCTCCTCGTCCTTGCGTAATGACAACTGCCGCAACTCGGTCTCTCGCAAACGATCACCGATCTCTTTCGTCCGCGCTGCCAACTCTTCAACGGTGGAGAGCAAACCTGACCGCCGTTGCTTATCTCGCTCCAGCTCGGTTGCCGCCTCGGCACTCAGGCGCTCCAGTTCAACCACTTCTCGCCGGCGCTCCAGCAACCCCCGATCTTCCCTCCCCTGACCACCGATCATCATGCCTGAGGCATCGACAATCTCACCTGCCATTGTCACCAAGATTGGTCCAGCATGGCCAGACCATGGGTGGTGCTCCCACAAACGCACAGCGTGCTCCAGCGACTCTATGAACACGACCCGCTCGAAGAGACAGTCGCGCACCGCCAGTAATTCCTCTGTGAGCGGAGTGGTCCGAATAAGATCGACGGCCCGCCCCACCACACCAGGCTGTCCCGACACGTGTGCCCACCATTGATCGATGTCACTGTTTCCACAAGCCCAACGAAGATGTTTCGGGATAAACAGTCCGCGTCCAAGAGATTTCTCCCGCAAAAATTCTACAGCCTGCATGGCGGCCAGCGGGTCATCGACCAACCAACCCCGCACCCGTTCACCGAGGAACGACTCTACCGCACGATCCAGACCTGGCGGAATCACTAGCCACTCCGCCAGCGCATCACCCACCCCCTGACAGGACTTCACTGCCGTCGCTTGATCACTACCCTGCCGCCCATAGCCCATCTCTTCCCGCACCAACGTTTGAAGAGCACTCAACCGGGAATCGAGCCCTGCTAATTCTTCGGAACGGTGTAAAATCGTCCGGTCAAGCGCTTGCAATTCGGCAGCAGCTTGGGCTGACTGTTCATGAAGCTCTGCGTGCTCATTCTGAAGGGTTCGCAGGACAGCCGCCGCTTCCTCTTGCTCTTGACTGATCGATTTCCTCTTCTGATTGAGCTCCAACAAGTGAGCCAGCAAGTCAGTACGCTCCGCCACCAGCCGTAACCGATGCTTGGTCGCCTCCTCTGTGCGCAATGCGGCCTGAGCCAGTGCCTGTTCACCATTCGCCACCCGCACTGTTAATTGGACAAGTTCTTGCTGTCCCCGTTCTTTTTCGATTGCCGCCGCTGCTCGCTGTTTCAAGAGATCAGCCATTTCCCGATCCAACTCAGCACAGGTAGCGTCGCGAACCATGAGCTCTTGGTCAAGAGCAGCTAAGGAAGCCTCAAGGCACTCGCGGACAGATTCCCCTTCCCGTTGCGCTCCCAAAAGATTGTCCAATTCCCTCGTTTCTTGCTGGTACTGTTGCTCCAACAACTGTCCTCTGTTTCTCGCAACTTCCGCTGCCATCAGGGCCTGAGCTTGGCGTTGCTCTAGCTCTGCCACCCTCCGACGAAGGTTCTCTATTGTCTCGCAGGTCGCCACCGCCTCGAGGCGAAGTTGCTCCAGCTCTGCCGCAACTCGGCCTTGCTCCGTCACAAATGATGCTTCCTTGCTATCGCAGGTCGCGAGCTCCTCTTCCGTTTCTGCCAGTCCTTTCCGCAAGGTTTTCCATTCTCGTCTTAGCAGTTCCACCTCAAGTATCCGCAATTCTTCTTGGATCGCTTGGTAGGTCCGTGCCTGACGAGCCTGTCGCTCGAGCGAATTGAGCTGTTTCTTCACCTCCGCGATCACATCACGGACACGGAGCAAATTCTGCTGCGTGACGTCCAGCTTCCGTAAGGCTTCGGCCTTTTGCTTTTTGTAGCGAATGATGCCGGCGGTCTCTTCGATCAGCTCCCGCCGATCCCGTGGCGAAGCATTCAGGATCTGATCGATCTGGCCTGGAGCGATCACCGTGTGCCCCTTGCTTCCCGCACGAGTATCCAGCAACAGACTGCGAATGTCTTTGAGACGACAAGGGATTTTATTGATAAAGTATTCGCTTTCCCCGTTCCGATATAACCGCCGGGTGATCATCAGCTCTTGAAATTCTGTCAACTGGCCAGGCAATCCCGTACTGCCATCAAGCCGAATGGATGACTGATCCACACCACCAATGGTCAACGAAACTTCCGCCATGCCCAGTGGTTTTCGAAGTGTCGTCCCATTAAAAATGACGTCCTCCATCTTTTCACTTCTGAGCATTTTGGTACTCTGTTCCCCCAAGACCCAAAGAATGGCATCGACGACATTGCTCTTCCCACTGCCATTCGGCCCGACAATGGCGGTGACTCCTTGCGGAAACTCTATCTTTCCCTCGACAAACGATTTAAAGCCTACCATCTCCAACGATTTCAGATACATCGATCTCCTCTTCGCTCCGACCTGCTTAAGAAAAGGCCGTGATGTCTTCTAAAAGACTCCCGTATCACGCAGAAGCTTGTAACACACGAATCTCGTGAAATCAAAAAGGACAACTGCCCCTTGGGGGTCGAAACTAGAATACCGCTAGCTATTGAAGCGGAGGAATATCCATTAGCCGGAGCCGGCTCCAACGCCGGTTGTGGCCGCAGAAGACGGTTTTTTCGATGATTCGATTTGGACCAGTTCCTTCGGCAAGAGAAACTCGACGTCTTCTTCGATCACGGTCAGTTCCTCGACCTCAGCAGGACCAGACGCCTTGAGAAACGCCACCACCTCGGTCACCAGCACCTCCGGAGCGGAGGCACCGGCCGTGATGCCGACAGCCTTGGCCCCATCGAGCCAAGCCGGATTAATGTCGCTGGCTGAATCGATCAAATAAGAAGGAATCCCACATCGTTCGCCTAATTCCCTCAGGCGGTTGGAGTTCGAGCTGTTCGGCGACCCGATGACCAGGATGACATCGACCAGACGAGACAACTCCTTGACCGCATTTTGCCGATTCTGCGTCGCATAGCAGATGTCTTCTTGATGCGGTCCCTTGATGTTCGGAAACCGCCGGTGCAACGCGGCAACGATGTCCCGGCATTCATCCACGCTGAGCGTCGTCTGCGTGACGTACGATAAGTTGACGGTGTTGTCCACTTGCAACGCCTCGACGTCTTCGACGGAGGACACCAGATGGAACTTATCGGGGATCTGCCCCAACGTGCCGATCACTTCCGGATGACCCGCATGGCCGATGAGGATCAGCTCATACCCTTGAGCGTAATCACGATTGACTTCGTTGTGGACCTTAATCACCAATGGACAGGTGGCATCGATCACGTGAAGACGGCGTTGACGCGCTTCCTCCCACACGGACTTGGCCACGCCGTGCGCGCTGAAGATGACGACCGATCCTTCCGGCACTTCGTTCAACTCCTCGACGAACACCGCGCCTTTTTGCCGGAGCGAATTCACAACGTGGCGGCTATGGACGATTTCATGACGCACATAGATGGGGGCGCCGTACTTCTTGAGTGAGAGATCCACAATGTCGATCGCACGATCGACACCGGCGCAAAACCCACGGGGATTAGCCAGATAGATTTTCATGACTCAGTTGCTCCTTGAGTGAAACCTCCGGTGGTTCCGGCACGAGAATCAAGAAGGGCACTCCCTTTCCGCCGCCGCTTCGGTTGTTCACCATACGGCAGGAGGCCGAAGATCGTCAACAGGATTAGTACGGGGAATGTTGAAAGCCAGGCGGTGACGCTCGTTTTTGCAAGGCCATAGACTCCGCCTCCACAAATAATCTACTGTTTAGGGCGTCATCGTGAGGGTAATCGGGACAATCACCACGGAAGAAAGATCCGGTGTGGCAACCGAGAGCTGACAGGTATAGGTCCCGGCCAAGAGCCCCGCTGTCGTGACTCCGGTCGTAATGGTCGCATTGCCGCTCCCATCGATAGGACTGTGCCAGAACCAGTTGCCGTTACAATTGTGTCTGGCACGCCATGTGAGCGTCCCTCCTCCCCCGTTCGAAATCCGCAATGCTTGTGACGGCGGGGCACTTCCCCCCACCCTGGCCGTAAACGACAAGCTCGTGGGACTCACGTTCACAACCGGAGAGGAGGTGGCGGCAGCCACCGTGAACGTGACCGGTACCCACACCGTGCTGGCGCCCTCCGCGGCCACTGAGATCGAGCCCGTGTAGGTTCCGGGTGACAAACCGGCGGTCACGACTCCGACCGTGACCGTAACATTGCCGGTTCCATCAAGAGGACTATGGACAATCCACCCACGGTTATTTCGGATACTCCACCGCAGAGTGCCTCCACCGCCATTAGTCACGGTGAAGGTTTGCGTGGGGGGATTGGCACCCCCTTGCACCGCAGTAAAGGTCAAGCTTGTGGGGGTGACTCGGATCACCGGCACGGGAGCACTCGCCACTGTAAATGTCACGGGAATGACGACCGGCAATGCGCCCGTGGCATTGATCACGATGGTGCCGCTATAGGTCCCGGCCCGCAGAGTTCCGGTGGTGACACTGAGCGTCACGGAGGCGTTGCCGCTTCCGGAAGTCCGACTCAGAGTCAGCCACGTGATCGACTCACTCAGCGTCCAACTGAGGGTCCCCCCGCCGGTGTTCGTGATAGTCAATGTTTGGGAAGCTGGATTGGGTCCTCCCTGTGTCGCAGCGAAAGAGAAGCTGATCGGACTTGCCCCAATGCGCGGTGGAGTACTCGGCGGCGTGTAGGTCACAACCGCGCTCTCCCGCGACTCATTGCCAGCATAGTCGTAGGCCGTCACAAAATAGTACAGTGTCGTCGATGGAGTTCCAATGTTGAAGCTGGTCACACGTCCAAGTGTCGCCAGGAGCGTGGCAGTACCGGACGTCCGGGAGCAGTTCGACACAGTACACCGATACACGCGATAGCCGGCCAAATCTGACTCGGTGTTGGCGGTCCAGGTCAACGAGGCGCTCCACGCAGGGGCAGCCCACAAGACCGCAAGCCCAACTATCACGTACCTCACATAGTTCTTCATGGCTGGACTCCTCTTCTACTTTGAGCAACGCTCACAGGCAAACCGCCTCGCGCAAACGAGAACAAGCTATCGGCCGCCGCGGATTGCTCATCGACTTGAGCTTGCTCATGAAAATTCCGCATCACAGCCCTGATCGTCGGTTTTCTGCTCTCCTGATGGTTCTTGTATGGTTCTTTTCTATGGTTGGAAACACATGAGCCTTCAGGAATCAGGCAAGTCATAAGCAAGGCGGGTGCCAGTTGGAAATCCTGTACAATGCCTTGTTTTTATTGATCAAATTTTCTGTTATTGCGGTGCGGCGCAGAACCTCTGTAGGGTTCTAAGACTATGGCGGACACGGAGAGCCATGAAATTTGCTTTATTTATCAATTGGCTAGACCGCAGTACGGCATTCCCTACAGCCCCAACATCACTGTTCCTCTCTTCCCAGAAGTCCCCTGCTGAGACCCCTTCCACGGCTTCAGCACCTTCCTCCCAACAACAAGACGCTTGTGCTTCGCGATCGGCAATCGCCACCCCCAGAATGGTTTGCTCTTCCGTGACGCACCATCCGTCTACCGCTCCCTGCTCCTAATTTATCCCCTCGATTTATTCGCCTTGTATTGGCCTTGCGCTTGACAGCCTGATTGCCCATCCGTAGGCTGAGAACCATCTATGCCAGCTTCTTCGCCCAAGAAAATCCTCGTCGTCGAGGATGAAAAAGACATCCAACAGCTCATCAAGCTGTACCTAGAAAAAGAGGGCTTTCGTGTCCTGACCGCTGCAACAGGGCCGGAATGTCTCGTGCTCGTTGCCCAAGACAAGCCGGATCTGATCGTCTTGGACCTTATGTTGCCTGATATGGATGGCCTTGAAGTTTGCAAACGTATCCGTGCTGCACCCGAGACGGCAATCGTCCCGATCATTATGCTGACAGCCAAGGCCGAAGAATCCGACACCGTCATCGGCCTCGAACTAGGCGCCGATGACTATGTCACCAAGCCGTTCAGCCCAAAGACGCTGACTGCTCGCATTAAAGCCCTCTTTCGCCGCCTGGACCGAATCCAGGCCACAGGCACCACACATTATCGCTACGGCCCGCTCACAATGGACCTCGAACGCCACGAGGTTCGCTTAGGCCAGGAGGAGGTCATGTTGACCGCAAAAGAATTCGGCCTACTCGAACACTTGATCCGGCATCCGGGGCGAGTATTAACTCGCGATGTTCTGCTCAATGCGGTCTGGGGATACGATTACTACGGAACCACGCGAACGGTCGATGTCCACATTCGTCGGCTTAAGCAAAAATTGCCAATCCTCGAAGACGCAATCATATCCGTCAAGTCACTAGGGTATAAGCTCAAAGAACCAACAGATGGCCCGTGACTTACCCTCACCCCGCAACTCTCACCAGCCCCCTGCCCCCCCACCGCCCACCGATCACATGACCACCGTCTTCTCTTCCATGAACATGCCGGTTCGATGGAAACTGACAGGTATTGCGATCCTTGTCACAACCTGTTCTCTAGTCCTAGTGGGACTTGCCGCCATGCAACTGTTGGATCGGCAACGGCTGTTCCAGCAACGCACCATTCTCGAACACACGATTGCAGCAGTTGAGTCCGCTCTCACCCCTGTGTTGGCACCTCAGCAGGACCGTCCCCTTGATCCAGCACTCCAAACTTTCGTTCGCACCCTAGGGGCCCGCACCTCCCTGCAGATCACTTTGATTGCACCAGACGGAACAGTACTGGCCGACAGTGCCATCCAAGAGGGCACTCTGGCTCCCATTGCCAACCAAAGCCATACCCCCGAAATCAGACAAGCCCTCTCAACCGGACAGGGGCAAGATGAACGGATCAACACGGTCAACGGCGCTCGCACCCTCTATCGCGCCATCTCCATCGCTACGGGTAATGATTCCGGCCCAGTCATCCTACGAGTCGGAATGACCACCACCCAGATCGACCAAGCGTTTGACCGCCTCAAACTGATCATCCTCTTTTCGCTGGGAGCCGCGTGCTTGGCGGTTCTCTCTACCACTATCTGGCTCACTCGTGCCCAGCAACAGCCTTGGGTGAAAATAGTCCGAGCCATCCGCCAGCTCGCCTCGAGGATCCTCCCCCCCCCTCTCCATGCCTTTCAAGAGGATGACGGTAACAATATCGCCAACTGGCTTGACCAGACTGCCCATCAAGTGCAGGCCAAAATCGCGGAGCTATCCGAAGACCGCGCACAACTTTTGGCAGTGCTCACTTCCATGGTCGAAGGGGTACTCGTTTTGGACCGACGTGGTTACGTGCTGCAGATCAATCCCGCACTAGAACGCATTTTGGGCATCTCTCGCGCCGAAGCTCGTGGCCGTCCCTTCGCAGAGCTCTATCGCAACCAGCAATTGAACGAACTGATCGAAACCACCCTCCTCTCCCGAGCCCATCGCAAAACGGAACTCACCCTTCCATTGACAGGACGCTGTTTGCAGATCGAAGCCTCTTTTGCAGGAGGAGAACACGATAATGAGGCATGCGTCGTGTTGGTGTGTCACGACATCACAGAGCTTCGACACTTGGAGACGATCCGCAAGGACTTTGTGGCGAATGTCTCCCATGAACTACGTACCCCTCTCACGTCGATCAAAGGATACGTCGAAGCGCTTCTCGACGGGGCGAAGGATGATCCGGCGATGCTTTCCAGCTTTCTCGACATTATTCTCAAGCAAAGCGATCGACTCAATCTCATCATCGCCGACTTACTCGAACTTTCCCGCATTGAATCGGGCCAGCTCGTCTTCCGTGAAGAGCCAATCGATCTCCGCATGGTGCTTGACCGCGCCGTCTCCACCATCAAACCATTAGCCCAAAAAAAGGACCATCGGCTAGTCGTCCACTTTGAAGAACCGCTCCCTGCTCTCATAGGAGATGAAGACCGGCTCGGACAGATCATGACCAACTTATTGGATAACGCCGTCAAATACACGCCACCTGCTGGCACCATCACTGTCACCGCCCAGCGGGTCACGCAGTCACGGCCGGATGGCTCCCTCGACGAGGCAATTGAGATCAGCGTAGCAGATACAGGGATCGGCATTCCTCCGCAGGACCGCCCCCGTGTCTTTGAGCGTTTCTACCGGGTGGATAAAGCAAGGTCCCGGGAGCTGGGGGGAACCGGCCTTGGTCTTGCCATCGTAAAACATCTCGTGGAAGGCCATGGCGGCGAAGTGTGGGTTGAAGCCAATACGCCTAAGGGCAGCCGCTTTATTGTTCGTCTGCCGACTCACAGAAGTTCATAAACGACCATCATTCATCACGAGCCTCTCGTCGAACGAGGACGGATGGTTACCAGCGAACCAAGCCGGCCGCCCACGTCACCCCGCCACCAAAACTCCCGAATAGTACCAAATCTCCTGCAGCAATACGTCCTGCGCGCACCGCATCGTCCAGCGCAATAGGCAGGGACGCCGACGACGTGTTCCCGTATCGTTCAATCACCGACACGAGGCGATCCGTCTCAAGCTCGAGACGCTTTGCCACCTGACGCAAGATGCGACCGTTCGCCTGATGCAGCACCACCTGCTTGAGATCGCTCTGTTCCACTCCATGATCTTTGAGGATCTCGCGCACGGCTCGTTCAAGCTTCCGCACTGCAACCCGATAGAGCGAGGCTCCGTCCATGCGAATTGTCTGTGCGCAGCGTTTCAACGCATCGGATGAAATGGGCATTCTCGATCCACCGGCTTGAACACGGATTAATTCATGCCGTTGTCCATCCGCGTGGATACGAATCCCCATAATTCGGCTCTCCTCAGGACTTCGATCCTCTTCGCCACGCAAGACCACGGCACCGGCTCCATCTCCAAACAACATCGCGGTGGATTTATCCGTTAGATCAAGATAGCGAGACTTGACTTCCGCTGCCACAACCAGACAAGTTTTCAACTGCCCGCTCTGGATCAACGCCCTTCCCATCGAGAGGGCATAGAGGAAGCCGGAACACGATGCCGACACATCAAACGCCCCGATCCGCCCACAACCAAGTCCTCGCTGCACCAAACAAGCTGTCGAGGGGAAGATCATGTCCGGCGACGTCGTCGAGAGGATGATTGCCTCAAGGGCCGACGGCTCACAGCTCGCCGCTTCAAGGGCACGACGCCCCGCTTCAATCGCCAAATCTGACGAGGCCTCATGGGGAGCCGCCCAGCGACGCTCGCGAATCCCAGTGAGCTGATAAATCTGAGCCGGGTCGAGCCCGAGCAAGGGAGCAATCTCCTCATTACTGACAACCCGGACGGGGAGATAACTGCCTGTTCCGATAATTCTTGTTCGCAGCATCCCGGCTCACCACTCACCGTTGCAACGAAACGGTCACGTCATCAACGGCAACGGATTATAGGGAGCATCGTGCGAGGGGGTCAATCACACCGCCACCCCACACCGTCACTTCTCGCTTTCACCCAACGTTCCGCACCTCCAGGCTCGTAACGTGACTTGCAGCTTTTCCTTCCTCGGTTGTCAACCCACGAAAGAGAGAAGTGACTTACTCCTCCCTCCCTCCCTCCCTCCCTTGCGGTTCCCCTCGTACATATTCTTTGCGCACCCACCTGAGTGCTCCCTTGGTCCCCCTTCACCATGCCATATGTATGTTCTTCCGTTGCATTTTGAGCCAAATCCTTGCTAAGAAGGAGCACGATGCTGACGCTAGCATATTCGTCCCTCACGCAATTGCGAACTTCGGCTTTGTCGTTTGCAAAACTTGCCCAGACAGGGTGCCTCATCGCAGGAGCCGCACTACTCACCTCATGCTCCAGCAGCACCACGGACATGAAGGATCTCATCAAACATCCCGTGAGCGGAACAGACGAGCAAATTTTTATCGAAGAGAGCCCCGAACACTACTATCACCCCAATGTCATTATGAAGCGTGGCGAATCGTTCTTTGAAAAGGAGGAGTATGCAGAGGCGCTAACAGAGTTCAACCGTTTCTTGGAGTTTTATAAAAATCACACGCTCGCACCCTATGCCGCATTTCGCATTGGAGAAGTTCACATGAAGATGGCCAAAACTATTGATCGGGACCCCGAACCCATGCAGAAGGCCATCCTCGCCTTTGAACGGGTGCGGAAGGAATTTCCGGGGAGTCGATACGACACGCTTGCCCTGGAAAAACTCGAAGAGTGTCACAACTGGCTGGCGGAGATGCATTTGTTCGTCGGTCGTTTTTACTACCGACGTGGATCGTACTTAGCCGCTGCCCATCGTTTTGAACAGATCATGAAACTGTACCCGGATCGCCCGGTAGCACCAGATGCCCTCTATTTTCTCGCGATGAGTTACCATGAGATGGGTGCCGACGATTGGGCACGAGAGCGTCTCCATCTCCTGGTGGAGCAATATCCCAATAGCTCGGCAGCGGACCAAGGAAGAAGCCTCTTGGCTAAGCTCAAGGATACACCCAGTCCCTCCTATTCTGCTCAGACTCCCAGTGGATCAACGACAAGCAGTGAACATGCCGCTCTCGCACCACCTTCCATGTCGCATCTGCTATCCCCCACTCAATTACCTTCCTTGAGTATTGTTCCTCCTATTTCACTGAGTCAAACCGCGACTGCCTGTCGCCTTGGTGCCTGGTGTTAGCTGATTGCCCTTCCGCTGCTATCCACCACCTCGCTGTTGGTTGCCTTCAAGATAAGGGCTTAGGGCCTTGCAAAGGAACCACCCTACAGTAGGCTGGCAAAGTCGGGCGCTGTTGGCGCGTGCTCTCTTCTCCCAGCAAACGTCACACGAGCCGCCGCAGGATTCTTACTCTTGCTATTGGTCCTGATCCACCATGGTCTCGACCGTCTGGCCAACGGCAGGACAGAAAGGAAGAATAGTGTGGTTCCGCCCACTCGAGGAAAGATCGCGAGAGAAAACCGTCTTGCTTACTGACCTAGATACCAGCCAATGCCGTACTGTTCAAGGAAACTGGTCACCATAGTAAGGGAATTGGCATAAATCATCACCCCTACAGCGACAAGCAAGAGCCCGCTCACCGTTGAGACTCCCCACAGATAGGGACGGACACCTTTGAAATAGACCAGAAATCGGTCCACGCCTAAAGCGGTAAGAAACAACGGCAGACCGAGACCAAGTGAATAACAAGTCAAGAGCACCACTCCGCTCAAAAGTGAATCGCTCGTGCTGGCATACAGCAAAATCGACCCCAACACCGGTCCCACACAGGGTGTCCATCCAGCAGCAAATGCCACGCCGACCAAAAATGATCCCGCATAACCGGCAGGGCGACGGCGAAACTGAACGCGCCACTCAGTTTTTAAGAATCTGAGATTAAGAATGCCCAGCAAGTACAGTCCAAAAAGCACGATGAGCACTCCCCCCACCCGCCGGATGTAATCCTGATAGGCTACCAGCATCTGTCCTATGAAACTCGCTGAGGCCCCGAATGCAATGAAGACCACCGAGAAGCCCGCAATGAATAAAAGCGAATTGAGCATGATGGCCTTCTTAAACTTATCTCGTTCCGATGCATGCATCAGTTGCTCAACCGAGAGCCCCGTGATGTAGGAAATGTACGAGGGTACCAGCGGCAACACGCAGGGAGAAACAAATGAGAGGAGTCCGGCCGAGAAGGCCGCAACCAGGGAAATATGGGGCAGTGCTTGCGACATCGCTAGGACTTCAGGAGCACCCGAATGAGATCACGGGCCTCTGCCGAGTCCCAATCCCGGGCACCAAAAATTTTCTTGCGAATGACCCCCCGACGATCCACCATGAAGCTCAAGGGGAGCGTTCGCACACCATAGGTTATCCCCACGCTCATATCAGGGTCATGAACAATGGGAAACGTCAGCCCCATTTCCTGCTGGAACGGACGGGTCACCGCCGGCCCCAACGGATCCGTTGACACAGCAAGAATTTCAAAGTCCTGACGGGAAAGCGACCGATACAGGCGCTCCATGGCCGGCATCTCGATACGGCAGGGACCACACCACGTCGCCCAAAAATTCAACAGAACGATCTTCCCACGAAATTGCGAGAGACTGACAACGTCCCCCTCAAGGTCGGGCAAGCGAAAATCTGGCGCCTCATCACCAATACCCGGCACCTTCCGCTCAGTAATCTGCCGTTCCGCGACCGGAGACAAGAGGGTTATGGCCGACCCCGCTACCGCCGGGAACGACAACCCACCCACTTGCCCAACCAGCAGCAGTGCAGCACAAACGAATCGCCCCACCACCTTCCTCCCTCAGGAGTCACGCCCCCTAAACTTAGGCATCTTACAGACGGCTCGTAAATCCCGTCAAGAAATGGAAGGGGTTATTGTCGTGACAGAGACAACAAGGACACAGGAAACAATGGACAAAAGGTGCTGGCTTCTCTACAATTTGCCTGTTTTGGTCAAAGCAAACTTTCAAGCGATCGCTGTGACCGCTCGTGTCAACAACTATCTCGTGAAGGAGTCACATAACCCCTGTTCTTCACCTTAACCCAGAGGATCCCTATGCGAAGCAACTATTTGTTTACGTCGGAATCCGTCACGGAAGGGCACCCTGACAAAATCGCCGATCAAATCTCAGACGGCATTTTGGACGCCTTGATTGCCAAAGACAAAAATTGTCGCGTCGCCTGTGAGACGATCCTGACCACAGGGATCGCCTTTGTGGCAGGTGAAATTACCACCAAAGCCTATGTTGAAATCCCCGATGTCATTCGAGACGTCATCAAAGATGTCGGCTACACTGATGCATCGTGGGGGTTCGACTACCATACCTGCTCCGTTTTGACATCCATCCATCATCAATCCGGTGACATCGCCATGGGCGTCGACTCTGGTGGAGCAGGTGACCAGGGGTTGATGTTCGGCTACGCAACCAACGAAACGGAAGAACTGATGCCGATGCCGATTGTCTTGGCTCATCGCCTGACGAGGCGGCTGGCGGAAGTGCGAAAAAAGAATATTCTGAAATGGGTGCGCCCAGACGGCAAATCGCAAGTGACAGTCGAATACAAAAATGGCAAGCCAGTGCGAATCGATACGATCGTCGTATCCACTCAACATAGCCCAGACGTTACCAGCAAACAAATCGAACGAGATATCCTGGAGCACGTCATCAAGCCCGTCATGCCAACATCGCTCTATGATCCGGCGAGCGTCAAGCACCACATCAATCCAACAGGTCGATTTGTCGTGGGTGGTCCGATGGGCGACACAGGACTCACCGGCCGAAAGATCATTGTAGACACCTATGGGGGCCAAGGTAGCCACGGGGGAGGAGCGTTCTCGGGGAAAGATCCGACGAAAGTAGATCGGTCGGCCTCTTACATGGCCCGCTATATTGCAAAGAACATCGTCGCCGCTGGTTTGGCCGACAAATGTGAGGTGCAATTGGCCTATGCCATCGGTGTCGCTGATCCTGTTTCGGTCCTCGTCGATACCAAGAACACTGAAAAAGTGTCCGTTGACCATCTAGACAAGCTGGTTCGCAAACATTTTCCGCTGACGCCGCGTGGAATCATCGACTATCTGAAACTGCGCCGGCCCATCTATCGCAAAACTGCCGCCTACGGACACTTCGGTCGCAATGAGCCAGAGTTCACATGGGAACGTACGGACAAGGCCGCAGTGCTTCGCAAAGAGGCCAAGCTCTAATGTGCAGGAGCGTGGCCGCGCTGACCCAGAAAACAGTCACCCCCCGTCACACTATCAGTGACAAGAGAGGAGGGTATCGTGGATTACGATGTAAAGGACATCAAACTAGCCGAAGCTGGACGCCTGAAGATCGAATGGGCGGAGGCAACCATGCCCGTGCTGCGACTCATCCGCAAACGATTCGCCCAACAACGGCCGCTCAAAGGTGTACGGATCACCGCCTGTCTTCATGTGACGACGGAAACAGCCAACCTCATGATTACGTTGAAAGCTGGCGGCGCCGATGTAAGACTGTGCGCTTCCAATCCTCTCAGCACGCAAGACGATGTCGCAGCGGCCCTCGTCCAGTACGAAGGCATTCCCACGTTCGCAATCAAAGGTGAGGACAATGCCACCTACTACCGTCACATCGAATCAGCCGTAGTCCATCGCCCGCACGTGACAATGGACGACGGTGCCGATGTGGTCTCATACCTGCATTCCAAACGAAAAGAACTGCTCAAGAACGTCATTGGCGGCACGGAAGAAACCACAACAGGGGTCATTCGGCTTCGCAGTATGGCGGAACGGAAAGTGCTCAAATTCCCCGTCATTTCTGTCAATGATGCCGACACGAAACATCTGTTCGATAATCGATACGGAACTGGCCAATCCACCATCGACGGCATTATCCGAGCCACCAATCGCTTGATCTGCGGCTCCACCGTCGTCGTGGCTGGTTATGGCTGGTGCGGTCGCGGCGTTGCAATGCGAGCGAGAGGGATGGGGGCAGAGGTGATCGTCACCGAAGTGGATCCGATCAAAGGCCTGGAAGCGGTGATGGATGGCTTCCGCGTAATGCCAATGGCACAAGCCGCTCCGGTGGGTGACTTCTTCGTAACCGTCACCGGCAACATTCACGTGATTCGCGGCGAACACTTCGCTCGCATGAAAGACGGCGCGATTGTCTGTAACAGCGGCCACTTCAACGTGGAATTGGATATTCCCGCGCTGGAAAAATTAAGCAAACAACGGAGGGTCGTTCGGCCCGGGGTCGAACAGTTCACCCTGAAAAATGGTCGCCGCATCAATCTGCTAGGTGAGGGGCGACTGGTCAATTTGGCAACAGCCGAAGGACATCCTTCCAGCGTGATGGACATGAGTTTCGCGAACCAGGCGCTGGGGGCCGAATATATCGTGAACAATTACAAAAAGCTGGAGAAGAAGGTCTATCCCGTGCCGGGGGACATCGACAAAGAAATTGCGCGGCTCAAATTGACCGCCATGGGCATCGCGATCGATACCCTGACCGCCAAGCAGGAACACTATCTCGCCTCGTGGGAGCTAGGGACGTAAGGCGTCTCCTTGTTTCAGAAAGCTGCTCGCTGGCCCTGTCATGGATTTGCCACCGAGAAGAACGAGATGCTTCGCGTTCAAGCTCCGGCCGCCTGCTCGGCCGGAGCCATCTCTCAGCAGCATCCTGTATCTTCTCTCCTCGTGAGTTAGTATGGTAGTTGTGGAGCCTTCGCCACGTGCTGAGGTCATCCCTCACTTACGAAACTCACTTGTTTCCCCTGGCAGGGAAACAGTCTGAGAGTCGCTCGTTTCCTTTAAGAATTGTGCTTCGCCGATTTCCTGATACCCATATCGCTCTGCCAAAGAGGATGAGGGAGCAGCGCCAGCTAGTTCATCCGCGATGATTTTTTGGGTCAGCTCAGCCCGATCGTCATCTACATAGATGGTCGCCGTCTTGTATTCTATCGGCACCAATGTAAAAAGATTTTTCTCACTACTGGCTAAAAAGCGATCGATTTCCCGTACCAATTTTTCCACATCCGATCGTTGCACCCATTTGGCCCCTAGGACCGTAATATCGGAAATTTTGAGGGATGGCTCACCACCGACCGCGGTCTCTCGAATGCGTTCGATGTCATCAGCGGGAAATTCCTGCGAGCGATGAGCCCTGAGGAAGGCTTGAATCCGATGCTTGAGATCGGGCAACGTTTTGAGCCGTTCCGGCTGCCGCATAGAAATGAACAGATCCCCCGCCCGAATATTGCGCAAATGAGCATCCGATCGAAGGAGTAGATTCTTCGAGCTGGTCCGTTGCCATGTTCCCCGGTCCCGTTCCTCACTATACTGAGGCCCTCGAGCCATTCGTCGGTATGATCCGTCAGCGCGCAACTCAAGGTAATGGGTATAGGTTCCTCCGTCATGTTTAAGATACATCGCACGGTCGCGAACCATACGCCCCTCCCCTTCCGCCTCAACCAAAGAAGCTGTCGAGAAGAACAGCAACCCACTAGCTGCAAATGGTAGACACCATTGCCAATACGCCACAACGCCACCTCCTTCCTCATTTAACTATAGCAGCAACTTTCAACAGGTCCATTGATAATGCGTAAACAACACACATCCTCTTTTTCATAGCCGTGCCCCACTGCCGAGGCCGCATTGTCTTCACCTTCTTGGAATTGTAAACTGTCTCCTCTGGCATATTGCAATCTCATCTACGAATGATAGAGTAGGACGTAAGACTGCTATGAATCGGAGTGCAAGCTTGCCAATTCGACTCAGCGACTTTACGCTGTCTCCAGAACGGGGTTTTCTGCCCTCCGATCCCCTGGAGGCTCTTCCCAACTGCCCCCTCCTGAATCACCTCAGTCGCGAATTACCCAAATTGGTGAGTGCGCGTCGCATCCGCCGGTTCATCAACGAACAGTCGTCGCTTCTTGCTCAAATCCCCTTAAACTGGAACGAGATCGACTGCGAAGCCGCGATGCGGATCCTGTCGTTTGCCGGCCACGCATACGTCTGGGAGGATCCTCACCATCCTGCCGATCGAATACCGCAGCAACTGGCCAAGCCGTGGTATCAGATTGCCAGTCGGCTGGGCCGCCCTCCCGTCCTCTCCTATGCCTCTTATGCTCTGAACAACTGGCGCCGGCTGGATCAGGCCAAACCCATCGAACTCGACAATGTGGTCCTCCTCCAGAACTTTCTCGGCGGCCTCGATGAAGAGTGGTTCGTCGTGGTCCACATTCAGATCGAACGGCAAGCGGGCCCCGGTCTCGACGGTTTAGTGAGAGCGATCAACGCCGCCTCGCAGGGAAACGACGAGGAGGTTCTGTCCGGCCTGCGAGCCTTGGCCGCCGCGCAAATCGCCATGCGGGACACGTTGCTCCGGATGAAAGAGCGCTGCG
>JANDJK010000023.1 GCA_024330925.1 Nitrospira sp. | reverse complement strand
AACTCGACCAGGGACAGCCCTCGATCCTGAATCAGATACCGCTGCGGAAGGCAACCTCCGGGAGTCCGAAGTGATCAGCCCTTATTGGCAGAACGGAGAGAACTCCCTAAAGCCTGTGAGGCTCCTAGGTTATCTATTCTGCAAAGATGATGGCCGGAAATCAGAGCAGATTCAAAAATTACAGCAGATTCAAACGATATTGCTGGGAGGGGATGCGCGCTACGGGCTGGGCAAGATCCGGTGGGTGGAGTGCAAGGAGGTTACGTGTTTCTTCGGTTGTCCGGTAGAACTGAACCAGGCTGACCCCGTGGTGCAGCGGTCCCGTGTCTTGGCCCACGTCCCCGCCAATTCAGTTCAACTGCAGGGGGAATATGAACTGTTGGCCGGCTGGGATGGTCGAAATCTTCAATCAAGCACTCAACTTTACTGGCAACCAGGCGCAGTTAGTACCGAGCCCCTGCGCTGGAAGATCCTCGACGATGGGTACTGGGAGAAAACCAAGCAATAAGTGAGTACAGCAAAACGCGACCATCTTCATCTGTACCAAAAGGTCCTCGCCGACTACCGCGACTTTGTGCGCTCGTTCCTCGTCATCGCCGATGAGCGGGCACGCGTTCGTGGATGAGGCGCTGGCCGAACAGGGCCACCTCTGGCCTGATGAGCTTGTGCCACTGAACCTCTCTGCTGCCACTTACTTCCCGCAATAACCTTGTAAATCGTTCAGTGCCATGCAATATTTGCAAGGATGATCGAGCGTGCGCTCTTTCCTGAGTTGCTGGCTGCTTTGTCGGAAGCGCCCGCCGTCTGTCTGGTAGGGCCGCGCCAAGCAGGCAAAACCACCCTGGCGCTGGCCGTGGCTGAGCGGCTTGGGGCGCTTTACCTCGATCTGGAATCCGATGTGGATCGCGCCAAACTGGCTGAGCCCGTGGCGTATCTGGAACGCCACCTCGATCGGCTCGTGATCCTCGACGAGGTCCATCGCACCCCTGAGCTGTTTTCGCTCTTACGTGGCCTCATTGATCGTGCCCGGCGAGAAGGCCGAGGAACCGGTCGTTATCTGTTGCTGGGGTCGGCGGCGCTCAATTTGCTTCGCCAGTCCAGCGAATCCTTGGCCGGCCGGATACGTTTTCTGGAATTGTCGCCGTTTCACCTGCGCGAACCGACCGGGCAGCCTTGGGAAACCCTTTGGTTGCGCGGTGGCTTTCCCGACAGTCTGTTGGCGGCAGACGATGCGCAAAGCCTGCGCTGGCGGCGGGACTTTCTCCGCACCTACCTGGAGCGCGACATCCCCCAGTTTGGGAGGCGGATTGCGGCCGAGACGCTGCGACGGTTTTGGACCATGCTGGCCCACCGCCAAGGCGCGCCGCTCAACCTGGCCGAATTGGCCCGCAATGTCGGAGTGGACGCTCGGACCGTAGCGCATTACGTGGATTTGTTGGTGGACTTGTTGCTGGCGCGCCGTCTGGCTCCCTGGCAGGCCAATGTGGGAAAACGCCTGGTCAAGGCACCTCGCTTGTTTCTGCGTGACAGCGGGCTGGTGCACGCGCTGCTTGGTATCCAAGATATGGACAGCTTGCTCGCCCATCCGGTGGTCGGTGCCAGTTGGGAGGGCTTTGTGATTGAAAACCTGTTGGCCTCGGTGCCCGAGGGCACGAGTGCGTTCTACTGGCGCACCAGCGGAGGAGCCGAAGTGGATGTCTTGCTCGAACTCCCTGGCGGCGAGCGCTGGGCCATCGAAATCAAGCGTAGCCTCACTCCGTCGCCCAGCCGAGGGTTCCATGAGGCTTGTAGCGACCTTGCGCCGCAGCAACGCTTCGTGGTGTATCCAGGCGCAGAACGCTTCCCGCTGAAGACCGGTACCGAGGCCGTACCACCCCTGGCCCTGGCCACGGAACTGGCCGCGAAGGGGAGACGCTGAGCATCGTCCTCCTACACCATCAGGTTCTCCGTGACTACCGCGACTTTGTGCGATCGTTCATCGTCATCGCCGATATCCGGCAAATACCGCACCCAATGGCTGGTGCCGGGGCGCGGGAAGGATCGTAAAAAGCATTGCAATAAATTACCATCTATGGCAAATTATCACCATGGAATTTGATGATCTTCTGCGATTGGTGGGGGATGAACCGGTCTTTGAGACCTCCCTGCTGCTGTCGGGAGAGGTGTCTCCCGACGATGTGCGCCGTCAGTTGTCGCGCTGGACCCGCGCTGGGCGCATCTTGCAACTGCGCCGTGGGGTGTACACCCTGGCGCCACCCTACCAGAAAATCAAACCTGCCCACTTCGTCATCGCCAACCGTATGGTACGTGGCTCCTACGTCAGTTGCCAGTCGGCGTTGGCGTTCTATAACCTGATTCCTGAATATACGCCGGTCGTCGTCAGCGTCGCGGCGTCCCGCCCCGCGCGATGGCAGACCCCCTTTGGCACATTTGAGTTTCGTCACATCAAGGTGGACTGGCTGGCCGGCTATCGCAATCTCGATCTGGGAGGCGGGCAGACGGCCTTTGTGGCCACGCCCGAAAAAGCCCTGCTCGACCTCATCTACCTGCAACCCAGCGGGGATGAGCCCCAATCCCTTGAGGCGCTGCGCCTGCAAAACCTGGAACGCCTCGACCGGAACGCCCTCCAGGCGTGGGCGGAGCGCAGCGGCAAACCCAAACTCCGCCGCGCCGCCGCCTACATTGCCTCTCTGGCCACAGCCGAGATGCAGGAGTACGAAACACTGTGAAAGACTATCTCGCCGAACGGGTTCGCCCTGCGCTCACCCCAGCCCACGCCCGAAATCTGGCGCGCGAATATCTCCAGGCACGCTTGCTTGGCGCCCTCCAGCGCGCGGGGGCCATGATCCCACTGGCCTTTCAGGGCGGCACCGCCCTGCGTTTTCTCTATGCCGCGCCCCGCTACTCGGAGGATCTCGATTTTTCGCTGGAGCGGGAGCCTTCACGGTACAACTTTCGGATGTACCTCCACGCCATCCGCCGCGAACTGACCAACGAGGGGTATGCATTGGATGTGAAGGTAAGCGACAGCCGCGTCGTTCACAACGCGTTTGTTCGCTTCCCTGGCCTGCTCTATGAACTCGGCCTTTCGCCCCATCGGGATGAACTGCTAGCAGTCAAACTAGAGGTGGATACTCGCCCGCCGGCGGGCGCGGAGCTCACCACGACCCTCATTCGGCGCTACATTCCGCTGCAATTGCAGCACCACGACCGCGCCTCGCTGCTTGCCGGCAAGTTGCACGCCGTTTTGCAGCGCCCTTTTGCCAAAGGCCGTGACTGGTACGACCTGCTCTGGTATCTCACCGACCCATCCTGGCCGCCCCCCAATCTCACCCTGCTCAACAACGCCTTGGCACAAACTGCCTGGCAGGGCGAACCCCTGACCGAATCCACCTGGCGGGGCGCTGTACGCAAGCGTCTGCTCGACCTCAAATGGGAGCGCATCGTCGAAGACGTGCGCCCATTTCTGGAGCCGACGGCCAACATCAATTTGCTGACCCGCGAAAACCTCCTTGGTTTGCTCGAAGCCTCAACGACGTAATCCCTTGCCTTTGTAATTCGCCATCCATGCTATTAGGAGGACTCATGAGCATCTTCGACCTACACCATCAGGTTCTCCGTGACTACCGCGACTTCGTACGTTCGTTCCTCGTCATCGCCGATGAGCGGGCGCGGGCGTTTGTGGAAGAGGCCTTCACGGAGCAAGGCCACCTCTGGCCAGAAGCGCTCGTGCAACTGAGCCCTGCTTACGCCCTGGGTCCCACCGTGGACGAGATGGCTGGGCACGGCCTGCTCGCGCAGGAGTCGGCGCGTATCTTCCGCCGTAGCGATGGACAGCCCTTTCGCCTGTACCGCCACCAGGAGGAGGCGATCCGCAAGGCGCTTCGAGGGGAAAGCTTTGTGGTGACGAGCGGCACCGGCTCGGGAAAAAGCCTCTGTTATTTTCTGCCCATCGTGGATAGCCTGGTGCGCAAGCCAGCAACCGGTGCCCAGGTCGCGGCGCTCATCGTCTATCCGATGAACGCACTTGTGAACTCACAGTTCCAGGCCTTGACCATGCTTAAAGAGCAGTACGAGCGGCGGACGGGTCGGCCGTTCCCAGTGCGCTTTGCCAAGTACACGGGCGAGACGACCGAGGCGGCGCGCGACGAGCTGCGGCGGCAGCCGCCGCAGCTTTTGCTCACCAACTACGTGATGGCGGAACTGTTGCTCGTGCGGCCCGAGGATCAGCGTTTCTTTGACGGTGTGGGCGGCGGCGTACGCTTTTTGGTCTTCGACGAACTGCATACGTATCGGGGCCGGCAGGGCGCTGACGTGGCGATGCTGGTGCGGCGGCTCAAGGAACGTTGTGCCGCCCCGGAGCTGGTCCACATCGGCACGAGCGCCACCATGGTGGCGCGGCACGATGCCAGCACGCTCGAACGGCGCCGGAGCGTGGCGGACTTCGCGACTCGCTTCTTCGGCCACCCGTTTACGCCTGACCAGGTGGTAGAGGAGACACTTGCGCCTTTCACCGAGGGCGGACGCCCATCGGAGGAAGAACTACGGGAGGCGCTCACGGCGCCGCTGCCCGAAGAGGGGGCAACTACAAGGGTTGCCCCTACAACATCCGACGCTGGAGGGGCAGGCCTTGCGCCTGTCCAGACCACCAGCACGATGCTGGAAAACTTTCGCCGCCATCCCCTGGCTCGTTGGATCGAGCACGAGCTGGGTATCGAGCGGGACGCCGATGGCAACCTCACGCGCCGCATCCCAAGGTCGCTCTCGGAGGTGGCTGAGCAGCTTGCCCAGATAACCGGAACGGAGCCAGAGCTCTGTGCGAGCCGCCTCCGGGCCATGCTGGTGGGCGGTGGCACGCTCGTCACCCCGGACGGCAACCGCGCGTTTCCGTTCAAACTCCATCAGTTCATCAGCCAGGGACGAGCGCTCTATGCGACGCTCGAAGAGAGCGCCCGCCGCGAGTTTTCGCTCGATGGCCAACTTAAGGCCGGTGAAGGCCGGCTCTTCGTGCCCATCAAGTTCTGTCGCCAATGCGGGCAAGACTATTACCACGCGTTGCGCACCGACGACCGGTTCCTTCCTCATCCACTTGGGGTCGAGCCGGAAGAGGAAGATCACCAGGCCGGCTATTTGATGCTGGCAACGCAGGAGCGCGATTGGTCCGCTGAGCAGCTTCCCGAGGAATGGTACAACGCCAACGGGAGGCTCAAGGCGACCTGGAGAGAGCGCGTCCCCCAGCCGGTGTGGCTGCGACCGGACGGTTCGTTCAGTCCCTCACCCCAACCGGATGCACAGAAGATGTGGTGGCAGCCGGAGCCGTTTTCTCTGTGCCTCACCTGCGGGGAGTTCTACACCGGCCACGAGCGGGAATTCATGAAACTCGCTTCGCTTTCGAGCGAGGGCCGTTCGAGCGCCACGACGATCCTGGCAACCTCCCTGCTGCGACACGCCAGTCTCGCCCAGGCCGCACGCGACAAACTGCTCACCTTCACGGACAACCGGCAGGATGCCTCGCTCCAAGCCGGCCACTTCAATGATTTTGTTCACGTCGCGCTCTTGCGCGCGGCGCTCTATTCGGCGCTCAGGACCGCAAAAGAACTGGGCTTCGCTCGTGTCGCCCAAGAGGTCGTGCGCGCGTCGGGATTGACCATCAGAGACATTGCGAAGAACGCCGATCTCGCACCGGACACTCCCGCCGCTCACGAAGTTTGGCGCGTTTTCACCGACCTCACCGAATACCGGCTCTATGAGGACTTGCGGCGCGGCTGGCGGGTGATCCATCCGAATCTGGAGCAGGTGGGGCTTCTGAAGGTGGAGTACCGCGGTCTGGATGAGCTCTGCCAGGGCCTGGATCTTACAGCCGTGTGTCCTCGGCTGGCGGATGCGACTGTCGAGGATCGCAAGGCGTTGCTTCGCGCCATCCTCGACCAGTTCCGAAAGAAGCTGGCGATTCGGGCCCGGGTTCTGGACGAAACATTCCAGCAGCAGCTACGCAGGCGCTCTGAGCAGCATCTGAACGAGTTCTGGGGACTGGACCCGGACTACGACGAACTGCGTCGCGCGAATCGATTTGTGCGCCCGGGCCGGTCAGCCCGTCAGGCTGAGGGCTTCAGCCTCGGCGAGCGCAGCTTGATCGGCCGGTTTCTCAAAGACCAACTCGGGGTAAGCGGAGAAGAGTACTGGCCAACCCTGGACCGTCTTCTCGACCGTTTGGTGCGGCACGGGCTACTTAGTCGCCTCGAACCGATTGACGACCACCAGCTCTATCAACTGGACGCCGCTTGCCTTCGCTGGTGCCTGGGCGATGGGTCAGCGCCTCCGCCTGATCCCCTTTATTCTCGTCGCGCGTCGGGCGGGGGCTACACTGCAATGGCCCGACCGGTGAACCCCTTCTTTCAGCGGTTCTACCAGGTGCAGGCGGCAAGCCTTGCGGCCCTCGAGGCCCGAGAGCACACAGCCCAGGTGGTCAGGCCTGGTGAGCGAGAGAGCCGTGAGCGCCGCTTCCGCTGGGACGATCACGATCACCGCAGGGAATCGGAGCTCGGCCGTCGGCTTCCGTATCTGGTGTGCTCTCCGACGATGGAGCTTGGGGTGGACATCGCCGACCTCGATCTGGTGCACCTGCGCAACGTGCCGCCCACACCGGCCAACTACGCCCAGCGCAGCGGCCGTGCGGGACGCCAAGGGCAGCCAGGGCTTATCGTCACCTACTGCGGTGCCCTCAACAGCCACGACCAGTACTTCTTCCGCCGCCGCGCGGAGATGGTGGCCGGCAGCGTGCGCCCCCCGCGCTTGGACCTCGCCAACGAGGCCCTGTTGCGCGCCCACATCCACGCCGTGTGGCTTGCCGAAGTGCGTCTTCCCCTGGGCCGGTCGATCGAACAGGTGATCGACACCGATTGTGACGACCTGCCGCTGCGAGAGCAGGCGGCTCGGCCAATCGCGCTGAGCGACGGGGCACGCCAAACAATTCGGGACCGCGTTCGCCAGCTTTTGGCCGCCGACGAAGGCATGCTCATGACGAGTGGCTGGTTTAGTGACCGATGGGTGGAGCAAGTGATCGCAGACGCGCCGCGCGAGTTCGACCGGGCTTTCGACCGCTGGCGCGAGTTGTATCGGGCTGCCAAGCGCCAGCGCGAGGCGGCCCGCGCCGAGGAAGATCGGGCACGCACGCGGGACGAGCAAGATCGCGCAAGACGCAGGCAGGATGAGGCCCGACGCCAGTTGAACCTGTTGCTCCAGGTGGATGTGGCACACGAGGAAGGGGATTTTTACCCCTACCGTTATCTCGCCAGCGAAGGATTTCTGCCCGGATACAACTTTCCCTCCTTGCCAGTGCGTGCCTGGGTGCCACGCGGACAGGATGGCGAGTTCATCGCGCGACCGCGCTTTCTTGCCATTCGTGAGTTCGCTCCGCAGAACTTCCTCTATCACGAAGGGGCGCAGTGGAAGAGCGTAGCGTTCCAGGCTCCGCCAGGCGGCCTCGACGAACGAAAAAGTCAGAAGCGGTTTTGCCGCAGTTGCGGCGCTTTCTCGGATCCGGATTTCGATGTCTGTCCGGTCTGCCGAACTCGATTCCATGCAGACAATAGTCTGATTGCCACCATTCTCGACATG
Organism: Nitrospira sp.; assembly: GCA_024330925.1. Lineage (GTDB taxonomy): Bacteria > Nitrospirota > Nitrospiria > Nitrospirales > Nitrospiraceae > Nitrospira_D. The sequence continues at coordinate 23,663 of JANDJK010000023.1, read as the reverse complement.
CCGAATGTGCGAATGCGGCGACGGGCGCGCATCACGGCCGACGAAGAAGAACGCCAACGCCGCGGCTACGAGCTTGAGACGTTTTTCCAGTTTGCGCCTGAGGCCACAGACTCTCGCGTACTCGAGGCCGACATCGTGAGCAACGGCACACCCGTGCTGCGCCTCATTTACGCGCCGGCGGCGATGCTTCTGCGGGTGAACCACGGCTGGCGGGGTTCCGTCGCGGCAGGTTTTCTCGTCGACTTTGAGAGTGGCGAGGTTCTCACCTCGGCGGAAGAGACGAATGAGCAGCGCCGACGTTCGCGGCGAGTGGAGAGCGTACGGCTTGCGGTACGTGCGACCCAAAACTTGCTCTTGGTCCGTCCGCTCCTGGCCGAATGGCGCGAGTTCCAGTTGCAGGTCACACTTCGATATGCGCTCAAGCGAGGGATCGAGGAAGCCTTTCAACTCGAAGAAACCGAGCTGGCCGCCGAACAGGTCGGTGATGGCAACCACCTGACGATCATGCTGTATGAGGCGTCTGAGGGAGGCGCTGGGGTGCTGAGAAGACTGATCGAGGAAGCAGACGCCTTGGCTCTCGTGGCACGCACAGCGCTCGAGATCTGTCATTTCAACGCGGATGGGAACGACGAAAAGCCTGACTGCCGCGCGGCCTGTTCGGAGTGTCTGTTGAGCTTTACCAACCAGCACGAGGCCCTGGCACTCGACCGGCACAGCATTCGGCAGATTCTGCTGGATTTGGCCGAAAGCCGGACGGAGATGCGCGTTCAGGGTCGCTCGCGGAGCGAACATCTGGCCTGGTTGCAGTCGCTAACCGATTCGCGATCAGACCTGGAGCGGCGTTTTCTCGATGCCCTGGAGGAAGGTGGCTACCGCCTACCCGACGAAGCCCAGAAACCGATCTCCGAGCCGTCCTGCATTCCGGACTTCTTCTATGAGCCCAATGTCTGCGTGTTTTGCGACGGGGCGGTGCATGATGACCCGGCACAAGCGGCCCGGGACCGCGAGCAGCGCAGCGAGTTGATCCGGCGGGGCTATCGCGTAGTCGTCATCCGATACGACCGCGACCTGACAAGGCAACTGGAACAGTACGCTGAGATCTTCGGCGGTCGCGCCCGCCAGTGAGGCGTTGTGGCTCAAGCGGCCAGTTCCAGCGGAAACGTGGGGTCTTCAGAACTCAGCCCCTGTGCCCCGACGGTAGAAGGCAAATCCGCTCTGAGTAACAGACGGGCGGAACGCTGGCGATGCCGGCCCAGTGGATCGCCATCGCCTCCTGCGAGAGCTTCACGACTGCCAGCCGCGCTTACGAAGGCCAAGGCGCAGGCGCTCAAGGCGGTGTTCCGATGTCCGCCGCAGAATACCCCCGTCTTTTCGGGACAATAGCCTAAACCGCATTGTCCTTCGTAGTGAGCTCGTACCGACACGGCTGACGGGGCCGATCTCCTTCAGTTCTCTTCGATCAAGAGGACCGCTGGTTACACACGGTGCTGCTTGAAGCAAACTGGGTTGAGGAAGATGCGAAAGCAGTGTCGCGCCGCGAGTGTCCCCTTTTTCAAGCAGTGGAGCGGCGTTCAGAAGGAGCGGAATAGCCGTCTTTACCGGAGCATGGTGGTGTTTTTCAGGGGAACCATCAGCACACTCCTGTCGCGCAAGGGCCACTTTTTACCCTGCCATATGCGCCAGTTCGCATCCACTGATGACGGGACACGTCTGGTAGTTGAAGGACTCCGCCACTCGCTTTGCTTCATGGAAACAATTTTAAGGGATCAATCGGTTCTTACAACGAAAGTGGTGGTCCCAACGGGATTCGAACCCGTGTTTAAGCCTTGAGAGGGCTCCGTCCTAGGCCAGGCTAGACGATGGGACCACTTCTCTGGTTAGGCCTCTGGCTCCAGCGCGGGACTGCGCCAACGGGACGCCGACGGACAGACAGCACAACCGCCCAGGACGGTAGCACAGGGCCTTCGGGGTTTGCAACGGGAACGACCCTCGTTCTTCATGCTGTCTCGATGGATCCGTGGCGTCTCTTCACCCTCTTGACAGAAACACCCCATCAGCCTAGCCTGCTTCTCTATCCACCCCAGTGGAGGGGTGTTTTGCCCACGGCTGTTTACTCGCAGCATACCATGAGAGAAAATTGTTCCTCATCTTTTCCAATATCACCAGCGAGTCGGACCGGTCTTCACGGAAACGGCATGCATCAACAACGCCTTGAGCTGCTCATCGGTTCTAACATATTCCGCGACACGAACGGTGTGGTAAAGATCGAGGAGAAGGAACAGCTCGTTGTGGAATGGAGACCGAACGAAAGGCTACTGCTCCTTACGATGGATTTGTACGACGAGCACGGTACCCATGCAGCCCACGTGCGGCGAAATGTGTTGGTGGTGAACCGATCTGGGCAATTCGGCATTGAGGTGCACCCAAGCACCACCGATATTCATACCGATCCCCCGTGGGTTCGTCTGTTTGATCACCAGTCTGGCATGGTGGTGCTCGACGTTCTCATGACGTCGGAATACCGCGCCCATATTCGCGCAGGCCGGTTTTTCTCTCATCGAGGCACTGGAGTGGACATTACGCCCCACTATTGCCGCCTTGGCTCCCACGCGACGTTGTTTGGTGAAATCATTGAGGCCCGAGGCGGCATGGTGGTCCTGAGCTCCCAACGAGCACAGCCATTTTTCACGGCGCCATGATCTTCCCCTCCCCCCATGGAATGGTGTTTCTGCCAATTCTTCCCTTGCTTCGTCTGAACAAGCTCCTTCTCCCGATCCTACGCGTGTGCCTCCCTTCCTTTTTCATAGGCTCTGCATCAGCTTCCCTGACCACCCATCAGGCCGAGAAGACTGTTATCCCTAGCGTCAGCTCTTCCCTGACTTCATGGTTGATGACTTCATGATTGACTTTGTGAAACCCACAGTGCAGGCCTTTCTCGTCTGCGACCAAGTCATCGAGGATCGCTTGACCAGAAAAAAGAGCCTGATTGGCCTGTTTACTCATCTTCAGTCTCCCGTTTTCCCCTTCCAACACCAACACATGGGCCTTTACTTTTGCCTGACGGACGTCGAGGGCACCCATCAGTTCGAAATTGATCTCGTGTCGCTCAACAACGAACAACTTGTGTGCCGTGCGGTGCTCCCTAGCATTTCCATTGGCGACCGGCTGCAAATTTCGGATTTTGGCATCAACATTCCGTCGTTAATTGTTCCCTCGCCAGGGCGGTACGAGTTCCGCCTGAAGATGGACGGTCATTTGATCGCACAGAAAGACTTTCACGTGGTACAGGCGATGCCGCCACCCTCCGCCCAACCGCCGCCTGAGGAGTCCCCTCCTTGATGAGGACCTGGGAGGAGCCCTGCTGTCGCCATTCCCACAGGCCTTCTTCTGTGATAGAACTGCTTCCAGCAGAAGTTATCCGAATCCGCCCCGTCGGGTGATGAAAGGACGTCCTATGTCGATGCCACATTCTATGGCCCCGTCGGATTTCATCCGCGACATCATTGCGGCAGACCGCGCCGCGGGTAAACATGGGGGCAAGGTTGTGACTAGGTTTCCTCCTGAGCCAAACGGCTATCTCCACATTGGCCATGCTAAGTCGATCTGCTTGAATTTCGGCATCGCCCAGGAAAATCCTGGCGGTCGGTGTCACCTGCGGCTCGACGACACTAACCCCACAACCGAAAGCCCGGAATATGTCGCAGCCATTCAAGAAGACATCCGCTGGCTGGGGTTTGACTGGAATGGCTATCTCTTTTATGCCTCTGACTATTTTGAGCAGCTCTATCAGTTTGCCGTCACTCTCATCAAAAAAGGCAAGGCCTATGTGGACAGCCTCTCAGCCGACGAAATCCGCACCTATCGTGGGACCTTAACCGAACCGGGACGAGACAGTCCGTATCGGAACCGTTCGATCGAAGAAAATTTGGACCTCTTCGCCCGCATGAGAGCCGGCGAGTTTCCTGATGGGGCCCATGTCCTCCGTGCCAAGATCGACATGGCCTCGCCCAACATCAACCTCCGTGACCCGGTGCTGTATCGCATCCGCCATGTCGCCCATTACCGAACAGGCACTGCCTGGTGTATCTACCCCTCGTATGATTTTGCCCACCCATTATCCGATGCCATCGAGGGCATCACCCATTCGATCTGTACCCTGGAATTCGAAGACCATCGTCCTTTGTATGATTGGGTCGTAGCGGAAGCCGACCTCCCCCATCGGCCTCAGCAGATCGAGTTTGCCCGCTTAAATCTGAGTAGGACTGTGATGAGCAAACGTCGTCTGCTCGAACTGGTGGATCAGCGCTTGGTTGCCGGCTGGGACGATCCTCGTCTGCCAACGCTTAAGGGGCTTCGTCGCCGAGGTGTTACGCCGGAAGCGATTCGCGCGTTCTGCACCCACATCGGTGTGGCCAAGCGGGACGCCGTCGTGGACATGCAGCTTTTCGAACACTTCATCCGCGAAGACCTGAATCGGCGATCACCTCGCGTCATGGCGGTGCTCAAGCCGGTCAAACTCATTATCGACAACTATCCAGAACATCTGGTGGAAGAACTAGACGCCATTAACAATCCTGAAGACCGCTCGGCGGGCACCAGAAAGGTTCCGTTTTCCAAAGAACTCTACATTGAGCAGGACGATTTTCGGGAAGACCCACCGAACCAGTTTTTTCGTCTCGCACCCGGACGGGAAGTGCGACTACGCTATGCCTATCTCGTCAAATGCGTAGGTGCTACGAAGGACCCCCGCACTGGTGAGGTCAAGGAAATACACTGTGTCTATGACCCAGACACCAAAGGAGGATCCTCGCGAGACCAACGAAAAGTGAAGGCGACCATCCACTGGGTGTCGGCGGCCCACGCCGTTCCAGCCGAAGTGCGCTTGTACGACCAATTGCTTACGCGTGACCTCAACGAGATTCCCAGCAACGAGGAGTGGACCAAGTATCTGAATCCCCATTCCCTTGAACGATTGACCGGTTGCCTGGTCGAGCCCAGTCTCCGGCACGCCCCCGTTGGAGCCCGATTTCAATTTGAGCGGCAAGGGTACTTCTGCGTAGATCCGGATTCGTCGGCAGACCGGCTGGTCTTCAATCGAACCGTCTCGCTTAAGGATACCTGGGCCAAAATTGAAAAAACACAACCGCAGCGATGACCAAGCTGCCTCTTTGGTGCCATCGGAAAGGCACTTGTGAATTAGCCCCGTGATCTTGGTATCATCAACACATGGTCTGTCCTCTCTGTCGCAAACCAACCACCTGGGAACACAACCCGTGGCGTCCGTTTTGTTCTGAACGGTGCAAGTTGATCGATCTTGGACATTGGGCCACTGAACAATATCGCATTCCAGATACCCCGCTCTCCCTTGATTCCTCACCTGACTCCGCATCAGGAAATCATTCCTCGGCCGAAACCGGCTAGGGAGGCTTCTCACCCCGCCTTTTCTTGGTGCCCTCCTCGTCCCGTTGGCACGCTCTGAAAAACTTGCTATGGTCCTGCTGCATCTTGTTACCGAAAGGAGGTCAGCCATGCTCCCCACCAAAGGCTATGCAGCCTTGACTGCCAAGGCGCCGTTGCAGCCTTTCTCCTTTGAGCGCCGTGCTGTTGGTGACCGTGATGTGTTGATTGCCATCAACTATTGCGGCATCTGTCATTCCGATATCCATCAAGCCCGCAACGAATGGGGCGGAGGGTTGTTCCCCATGGTGCCGGGCCATGAGATTATTGGTACAGTGACCCGTGTAGGGACGGCTGTTACCAAGTTCCAAGTGGGTGATCGAGTAGGAGTCGGCTGTTTTGTGGACTCCTGCCGCACCTGCACCGCTTGCCGGGAAGGAGTGGAACAATACTGCGAAGCGGGCATGGTGCTGACCTACAGCGGTCGTGATCGTGACGGGCGAATCACCCAGGGAGGCTATTCGACTCAGATCGTGGTGGATGAACAGTATGTCCTGCGCGTGCCTGCTTCCTTGTCGGCTGCTGGCGCCGCCCCGTTGCTCTGCGCAGGCATTACCACATACTCTCCCTTGCGACACTGGGGAATCGGTAAGTATCACAAGCTCGCCGTGGTGGGATTGGGCGGATTAGGCCACATGGCGGTCAAATTCGCCAAGGCTCTTGGCATCGAAACCGTTGTCCTCAGCACGTCGGAAGAGAAGCGCACGGACGCGGAACGGTTGGGCGCATCAGACTTTGCCGTGACGTCCGACCCACGGACTTTTGCCAAATTGCAGCGACGCTTCGATTTTATTCTCGACACGGTTTCCGCGCCACATGATTACAATGCCTATCTGAATCTGCTCAAAACTGACGGCACGATGATTCTGGTGGGCATACCGGACAAGCCGACACCGCTCTATCCTTTTGCCCTCATTCTCAACCGGCGACGGCTGGCTGGGTCCGTCATTGGTGGAATCCGTGAAACACAGGAGATGCTTGATTTCTGCGCCACTCATGCAATCGAAGCCGATGTCGAGGTGATTCCGATTCAACAAGTCAATGAGGCCTATGAGCGAGTCCTGAAGGGTGACGTGCGATTTCGGTTCGTCATCGATATCGCGTCGCTGTCGTGAACGTTGCCCGCACGAACTGTTGCCCCTTCAGAGAGGGCCACGGGAACGAGGAAGGAGAAATGGCTGGGGGACTAGGAATCGAACCTAGGTAGCCAGCTCCAAAGGCTGGCGTCCTACCGCTAGACGATCCCCCAGCGCCGTTGGGATAGCAGGAGGGCGAAGCGCGCCTTGAATGATTGGCTGGGGGACTAGGAATCGAACCTAGGTAGTCAGATCCAGAGTCTGACGTCCTACCGCTAGACGATCCCCCAACCGCGTAATACCTAATATAGGAGAGCGTGATCCGTCAAGCCTGGCCTCGTTTCGCCCGCTCCACTCCTTCCTGTAGGCGGGTAAGAACCCGTTCCCGCCCCAGCACTTCCATGACTTCGAACAACCCTGGACTGGCAGCACGACCAGTCAGCGCAACCCGAACCGGTTGGGCCAGTTGTCCCATCTTAATACCTTCCTCTTGAACCAATTGTTTGAACGACTGTTCCCACTCAGCTTTAGAAAACTGTGGAAAGGCGGAGAATCGATCGAGCAAGCGACGGAAGAGCGGCACGATGGCCGGTGTGAGAAATTTTTTTGCCGCTTCTTCGTCATACGTCACTGACGGGCCAAAGTAGGGTTTGACCCATTCGACCATGTCCACCAGCGTCTTGGTCCGTTCCCTAACCAGAACCACAAGTTGCGCCAGCCATTCGGCCGAGACCTCCTTGACCCGCTCCCCCAAGCCGGCTTGTTCTAAAAACGGAATCAACAGGGCCACGACTCGCTCAGGAGAAGTAGTTCTGAGGTATTCGGCGTTCATCCAGAGCAACTTATCGGGATTGAAGACCGCTGCTGATTTTTGCACATGGTCCCATGAAAACTTCTGAATCAACTCTTCGCGGGTGAACAACTCTTGATCACCGTAGGACCATCCGAGTCTGGCCAGATAATTGATCATGGCCTCGGGCAGATATCCCATTTCCTTGTAGGCCATAATGGACGTGGCACCATGCCGTTTGGATAGCCTCGTCCTGTCCGAACCAAGAATCATGGGTAAATGACCGAACCGGGGCACTGGGAAGCCGAGCGCTTGAAAGATCGGCACTTGGCGCGGCGTGTTCGTCAGATGATCATCGCCGCGCACGACATGCGTGATTCCCATCAGGGCATCATCGACAACAACCGAAAAATTGTAGGTCGGGTATCCGTTAGAGCGCAGAATGATCAGATCATCCAGGACCGTGTTGTCAAACACAACAGTGCCTTTAATCAGGTCATCCACTACAGTTTGGCCTGATTGGGGAGCCTTGAACCGCAACGCCGCCTCTGCGGTAGGCCGTGTAATGCCCCGCTCGCGACAGCGGCCATCGTAGCGAGGAGATAACCCTTTCGCTTCCGCTTCCTTGCGCCGAGCTTCCAGTTCGTCCGGCTTACACACACACCAGTAGGCTTGCCCCTGTTCCAGGAGCTGGAGAGCATATTGTCGGTAGAGCTCCATCCGCTCGGTTTGGCGAAAGGGCCCCTCATCCCAATCGAGTCCGACCCATTGCATGCCTTCCAGAATGGCTTGAATGGATTCCTCTGTTGAGCGGCTTTGGTCTGTATCCTCGATACGCAAAATAAACGCGCCCCCTTGCTGACGGGCAAAGAGCCAATTGAACAGGGCCGTCCGGACCCCACCGATATGGAGATACCCCGTTGGGCTGGGGGCAAATCGAACGCGAACCTGTGTCATCTGGTGAATCCTCACACGACCAATCGTCGTCCGGACACGTCTATAGCATGGAGAGAAACAGCCTGTACAGCACGACAAACTCCCCCGCTTTTCTTTCCACCCGTTCTTCTGATAAAGAGGAGCATCTCTGTCGTATCATGGCAGAACCCGTCCAACTCGCCACGGTGCTTTCCGCAACGAACCTGACCCCCAACGTCCGTCAGCTTGTTCTCCAGCCTCAACACAAACTGGATTTCTCGCCCGGTCAATGGGTCTCCCTCAAATTGCCGGTCGGCCCTCACCCACCGCTCACTCGCGCTTATTCTATGGCAGAGCCAGCCTCACCCGCAGGAACGTTGACTCTCGTCTTCGACCGTGTGCCACACGGCTTGGGTTCCACCTACCTGTTTCAGCTTCAAGTCGGTGATACAGTTTCGTTGTCAGGCCCTTACGGACACTTCTTGTCGCCCCAACTCTTGGATCGCGAACTCCTCTGCATCACCCGCTACACCGGTCTTGTTCCGATCCATTGCCTGCTCAAAGCATGGAAGGCGACACGTCATCGCATGCCAGTTTTCCTCATCGCGGTCGGACCAGCCGAAGACGAACTGCTCTACCATTTCGAGCTACTGACCCTGGCTGTCACCTGCTCGGTCTTTCATTACTTTCCTCTGGTCACATCCACAGACACAGCGGCTGTCGCCCAGGTCATTGACGTGTTACGCCCTTGGCTGAGGAGCCATCACCACGCTCAGCCATTGCTTTGCGGAACCAAGCCGTTCGTGCACCCTCTTCGGCAATATTTGATGGAAGCGGGATACGCACGAAAAGAGATCCGTGTTGAAACCTACGGATAAGGCACCACTTCTCCGATCATCTCCCTTTCCCATGCTCACGAAGAAAGCAGCGGCCCTCCTGAAAGAAAGGCTCCCTCCTCACGGCCCTGAGCTCCCTCTCAGCACATCAGGATTGTCTTCCGAGTCAGCTCAATGGCCTTCGCGGACAAGATTCTTATTCACGCGGGGAATTTCCACCACGACATCCTGCGTACCGTCTGGCACACATTGGCATCCGAGTCGAGACTGCAAGGTGGTCATCGGAGCTTCTTCAAGCTGATCGAACTCGTCATCGGTCCCTTCATTGCAACTTGCCAATCCCTGCTTGACGATCACATGGCAAGTTGAACAGGCGCAAACCCCTCCGCAGACATGTTCCAACTCCACGCCGTTGCCCAATGCGATGTCGAGGATACTGCCGGGCAAGCCAGTTGAACCATAGGGAATCTTCGCTGGATCCACTGTCACTTTAGTCACAGTCCCACTCGGGTGAATGAAAGTCACGGTGTAAGTGGTCGTGGGCAGCTTAGAATCAGCCTTTTCGATATAGGGATTGATCCCTCCCATGATTGATCCTTTCTTCTTGTTCTCCTTTGATTGTCATAGCCCCAATTGAACATGTTGACAGTGCCGAGACGTCCATGCTAGCTTATGTACGACCTTTTTGATCGGAGATCATTATAGTCTCCGATCTTCTCAATCGGCAATAGAGAACTTGTCATGCTGAAGCTTTCCAAAAAAGCTGACTATGCCCTTATGGCCCTTCAACATATCGCCTCTGTGCAGTTTGGCGAGGTATCGCGGGGACGTGTTGTCAATACCAAGGAAATAGCGGAGGAATACAACATCCCGCTGGAACTGTTGGCCAAGGTGCTCCAAACCCTGTCGAAAAGCGGCATGATTGAAAGCCACAATGGTCCCAAGGGGGGGTATTTACTAGCCAGGAGCGCCAAGCAGATTACCATCGCCCAAATTCTTGAGAGCATCGAGGGGCCATTGAGCCTCACCGATTGCTCCCACGAAAAAACGGGCGAAACATGCATGCAGCGGGAACATTGTAACATTCGTACGCCCCTGCTCAAGATTCAAGACAGCATTTACCAATTGCTCAACAGTCTGACCTTACAGGACATGATGGGCGGCACACCGCTTATCACGATCCAATCTTCATCAGCCGAAGGAGTGAACCGATGAAACTGCCAATTTTCATGGATCATCATTCGACTACGCCTGTGGACCCACGGGTCCTGGAAGCGATGCTCCCTTATTTCACCGAAAAATTTGGCAACGCCGCGAGTCGCAATCACGTATTTGGGTGGGAAGCAGAAGAGGCGGTGGAGCAAGCCCGCAAACAGATTGCCAAACTGATCCATGCCGATCCCAAAGAAATCGTCTTCACCAGCGGAGCCACCGAATCGGACAACCTGGCGCTCAAGGGCGTGCTGGAGATGTATCGTGAGAAGGGGACCCACATCATCACGTCGTCCACGGAACACCGAGCCGTGCTGGATACGGCCAAATCGCTGGAGGCCAAGGGCTTGGCAACGGTCACCTACCTGCCAGTCGACAAGTACGGGATGGTCAACCCCGACGACGTGCGGACCGCAATCACGGACAAGACCATTTTGATTTCTATCATGCTGGCCAACAATGAAATTGGCACCATCAATCCGGTTGCCGAAATTGGGAAAATCGCCAAGGCAAACGGCATCTTGTTCCACTGCGACGCCACGCAGGGTGTCGGCAAGATTCCCGTCGATGTCCAGGCGATGGGCATTGACCTGATGTCCTTCTCCGCTCACAAAATTTACGGTCCCAAGGGGGTTGGCGCCCTCTACGTTAGAAAAAAGAGCCCGCGCGTGAGACTCGTGCCTCAGATGGACGGTGGCGGGCACGAGCGAGGCATGAGGTCCGGCACCCTGCCCGTTCCGTTGATTGTCGGATTCGGCAAGGCCTGCGAACTGTGCGAAGTCGAAATGGCAACCGAAGCACCACGCATCGCTGCCATGCGCGACCGGCTCCAAACTTCCATTCTGAAGGCCGTAGAAGAGACCTACGTCAACGGCCATCCCACCGAACGGCTGCCAGGCAATCTCAACTTATCGTTCGCCTACGTCGAAGGCGAATCGCTCCTGATGGGCATGAAGGATATCGCCCTGTCATCCGGTTCGGCCTGCACGTCAGCGACACTGGAACCTTCCTATGTGCTGCGCGCCTTGGGCGTCGGGACGGAGCTGGCGCATTCGTCTATCCGGTTCGGTATAGGCCGTTTCAACACCGATGAGGAAATCGATTACACCATTAAGAAGGTCATCGAGGTGGTGACCAGACTGCGAGAAATGTCCCCTCTCTATGAAATGGCGAAGGAAGGTATCGACTTGAAATCCGTGCAATGGGCCGCCCATTAAAAACGCGGAGGCGCTCAAGCGGTGTTATCTAAGGAGGCGTGTCATGGCTTACAGCGACAAAGTGATTGACCACTTCAATAATCCCCGTAACATGGGGTCCTTTGGCAAGGATGAAGAAGGCGTCGGAACCGGTATGGTCGGCGCGCCAGAATGCGGCGACGTCATGAAACTTCAAATCAAGGTGCAAGACAACCGCATTGTGGATGCCAAGTTCAAAACGTTCGGCTGCGGCTCGGCTATTGCCAGTTCCAGTCTCGCCACAGAATGGTTGAAGGGCAAGACGCTTGAAGAAGCCCAGCAAATCAAGAACACCGACATCGTCCAGGAGTTGAACTTGCCGCCAGTCAAAATTCACTGTTCCGTGCTGGCCGAGGACGCGATTAAGGCCGCACTGGCAGACTACCAGAAAAAGGCGGCGGCCAAAACCAGCTCCGGCTCATCCCAGTAACCGGGTGCGCCGCGAGCGAACCCTACAAGCAACGACCGGCAGACACCGACACAGTAAAAGCGTAGAAGGAGGGCATCCATGAAGACAACCGAGACACCAACCCCATCACCCGCCACAACGTCGGCGCCCATTCTGACGGTGACCGAGGCCGCCTTGAAAGAGATCAAGCGGCTCATGAACGTACAAGGCATCGAGACGGGAGGACTACGCCTTGGAGTCAGAGGTGGCGGATGTTCCGGCTTAAGCTATACGATCAACTTCGATGAGAAGATCGGCCCTTATGATCATGTACTCGAATTCGACGGCGTCAAGGTGATCATCGATGCCAAAAGTGCTATTTACTTGCACGGCACGACGTTGGATTACCACAAAGACCTGATGAGTGGTGCCTTCAAATTCCTCAACCCAAATGCTGCCAAAACGTGCGGATGCGGGGAATCGTTTTCCGCCTGAATGGAAGACGATTCGGGCCTACGTGACTTCTAGGCAGAGTCCGTGACAGAGGCATCGCGAGAGATCTCCGTTGATCCCCTCAGGTAGGTAACCGATGAACCAACAGCCTCCCAGCAAGTCTCGCAACGTTGGCATGGCGAGGAGTATGTGTTGGCACTGTCAGTCCGAGCTCACCGGCGAATACTTTTGCGAACGATGCGTAAAGATTCAACCGGTTTCCAAGGACACGGACTATTTCACCTGTCTTGGTCTCCCCCGACGACTGACCATCGATCCTGCCGTCCTGGAAGCCAATTATTATGAACGGAGCCGTACGTTCCATCCAGACTTTTACCTGAACAAAACCGAGGCTGAGCGAGCCATCAGTTTGGCCAACGCGGCCACGCTCAATACTGCCTATCGAACGTTAAAAGACCCCGTCCAGCGGGCTGAATATCTCCTGGACCTAGAAGCCGGGGCAGTCAAAACAATCCGTACCTCTCCTCCCGATGATCTCTTTGAAGAAATTCTCGAGCTGCAAGAGATGCTCGACACCTATCGAGCGGAGCCCCCCGCTTCTGAGCAGAACCAACAACTGCTAGCGCGCCTGCAGCACAAGCGCGAATCGTTGGAACGACGCCAACAGGAATTGGAACAAGAACTTCCGCAGCTTTTCGCCGAATGGGATGCCCTTCAAGACCAAACGCCAGAGGACGATCAGAGCCGGCTCGAACGCGACCGCGTGCTCAAGCGGATGCGGGAGATCCTGTCCAACCGCACCTACATCAAAAACATCCTCAATGACCTGATCGACAGCATCGGATAACACCATGGCTCGCATCGTCGGCATTGATCTCGGCACAACCAACTCCTTGATCGCATACATGAACAACGGCGTCCCGTGCGTCATTCCCGGCCCGGACGGACGCACCATGGTCCCCTCAGTCGTGGCGCTGACACAGCAGGGCCTGGTGGTCGGCGACGAAGCCAAAGCCCATCTGATTCGCAACCCCAGTCGTACGATCTACTCCATCAAACGATTCATGGGCAAAGCTCTCGCAGACGTGCAGGAGGAGCTCGCCTACTTTCCCTATACCCTCACTGAACAAGGCGGCGTCATCCGCATCCAACTCAATGGAAAGACGTACTCACCTCCGCAAATCTCCGCCATGATCCTTAAAGAGCTGAAACAGCGGGCTGAAGCCTACTTACAAGAGGAGATCACCAAAGCGGTCATCACCGTTCCAGCCTATTTCAACGACAGCCAGCGCCAGGCCACCAAGGATGCTGGTTTAATCGCGGGCCTGGACGTCTTACGAATCATCAACGAACCGACCGCCGCCTCACTCGCCTATGGATTGCAACAAAAGACTCAGGGAATGATCGCCGTCTATGACTTTGGGGGCGGCACCTTCGATATTTCGATCCTGAAACTGAAAAATGGGATCTTTGAAGTCCTGGCCACCAACGGCGACACCCACTTGGGCGGCGACGATATCGACCGCCGGATTGCCGACTGGCTGCTCGACGACATCCACTCCACGTATGGCCTCGATCTCCGCTCCTACCCCGATCACATGCAGGCCCTCCGCCTGGAAGCCGAACGGGCAAAAATTCGCCTTTCTGACGAGGTGAAGACCAGCCTCTCTCTTGACCTACCGAACGGGCGAGGCCGCTTCACCAGAGAGCTGACACGTAGCCACCTCGAATCATTGGTCGCGGACATCATCGAGCGCACATTGACTCCCTGCCGCGCGGCACTCAAAGATGCACGGTTGACTGCGGATCAGATCGATGAAGTTGTGTTAGTCGGTGGATCGACCCGCATGCCGTTGGTCAGACGACGCGTACAGGAACTATTTGGCAAGGAACCGCATTGCCATCTGAACCCCGACGAAGTCGTGGCACTCGGAGCAGCAATTCAAGCGGACATTTTAAGTGGCGGTACCACCGACATGCTCCTGCTCGACGTCACACCACTGTCGCTTGGCATCGAGACCATGGGCGGTGTCATGAGTTGCTTGATTCCCCGCAACACCACAATTCCCGCCAGCGCCAAGGAATTGTTCACGACCTACGTCGACGGTCAAACTGGTGTAGACATCCACATCCTCCAAGGCGAACGGGAATTGGCAAAGGACAACCGGAGCCTGGCCCGTTTTCGCCTGAAGGTGCCGCCGCTGCCGGCTGGCGTACCCCGCATCGAAGTCACGTTCTTGATCGACGCCAACGGCATTCTGCACGTTACCGCTAAGGACGTACGAACCGGCCAACAGCACTCGATCGACGTTAAACCATCCTATGGCCTGTCGGAAGCGGAGGTGGAGCGGATGATCGAGGAGTCGTTCAAATTCGCCAACGAAGACGTTGCTTCCCGCAAGCTCATCGAAGCGAGGCTCGATGCCGGCTCGTTATTGAGCGCCACAGAAAAGGCTCTGGCCCAAGGCGGCCACCTCGTCACCGAAGAAGTCCTGACAGCAATCCGGACAGCAGCGGCAGCCTTAGCCCAGGCCAAGGAGGGCGACAGTGTGCAGGCGATTCGTACTCACATGGCCAACCTGGAACAGGTGGCTCAGGCATTGTCTATCGCGCTGATGGAAGATTCGCTCAAGCAAGGGTTGGAGGGAAAACGCCTCTCAGACATAACGTAACACACGCGCCCCACAGACAACATGGCAATCGCGCGGTAGCTATGGCATTTATTGCATGCGAGATGTTCGCTAGCAAGGCCAGGTTTCCCCTCCTCTTCTGTTCGAGAAGAGGGGAATGATTCGAAGGAGGAATCATGAATCTTTCGTGGCAACACGCTGAGGACATTGCCTTGCGCCTACTTGAAGAACACCCCGACACTGACCCGCTGACTGTTCGGTTTACCGATTTGCATGCCTGGGTGGTGGCCTTACCGGAGTTCAAGGATGATCCCAAGAAATCCAACGAGCAGATCCTCGAGGCCATTCAGATGGCCTGGTACGAGGAATACAAGGACTCGCGGTCGTAACGTTCACAACTCATTCCCCTCAACGGTCGGCTGCCCTTCAGGAATCTGATCCAACTGATAAAAATCGGTTGGATCCACACGCCGGGGTGCTACTTGTGTCGGCTCACTGCCTTTCACGAAGAGTTCCACTACCCCACCGTCCTGCTCATCATCCTGCTCTTCGTCCAATAACCCGGTCGTTTCATCAATCTTGACGAATGTCACACCCTCTGGAATTTCAAACGGAACGATGGGCAGACGAGCGAGGGCCTCTTTCATGAAGCCAATCCAAATTGGAAGGGCGGCGCGGGCACCGGTTTCGCCGTGGCCAAGGGAGCGGCGATCGTCAAAGCCTACATAGACACCAGCGACCAAGTTGGGCGCACCCCCGATGAACCAGGCGTTGATATAGTCGTTGGTGGTTCCGGTCTTCCCCGCAAGAGGACGGTTGAGCTCTCGCGCAGCCTGTCCCGTCCCTCGCTGTATCACATCTTCCATCATGTTGGTAATGAGATATGCCGTCTCCTTTGATATCACCTGGCGCGGCGCCGGATTAGCCACTTCGAGAATTTGGCCGGATGAATCCACCACCGATTTGATCACAAATGGCTCAGCCCGCACGCCTTGGTTGAGAAAAACTCCATAAACCGATGTGAGCTCCAATAATCCAACCGATGAGGATCCCAGCCCCAGCGAAAGATCGGCGGGCAACGGACTCGTGAGGCCAACTGAGCGGGCAAATTCCACGACATTCTTGATACCCACCTTTTCTAAAAGCCTAACGGTCGCAAGATTGTGGGAATGGGCCAGTGCCTCGCGCAAAGTTACCATCCCGTGAAACTTCCGTTCATAGTTTTCCGGTTTCCATACCTTGCCATCTTCCATTTGTTCATAAACAACCGGCGCGTCAAGAATCTGGGTGGCAGGACTCAACCCCTGATTCATTGCGGTCGCATAAATGATTGGTTTGAACGCAGAGCCCGGCTGCCGATGCGCCTGCACCGCCCGGTTGTACTCACTTCGCGCAAAATCAACCCCTCCCACCATCGCCAGAATTGCCCCAGTTTTTGGATCAATCGCAATCAAGCCGCCTTCGACCAGTGGCGTCTGTTCAAGGGTGAACTGAAGACCCTCTCGCCCCACCCGTTTCACTCCCACATCGATGACATCACCGGGCTTGAGGAGCTGCTTGACATTGGACAGAATTACATAATCTACAGAGGGATCTGCTCCCTTGAGCACTCGTCTGGCCCATGCCATATCGTCAAACGCCAATTTTCCGGTTTCCGCCCCCACTTGCACCACAAAATGATCCTTGGCCACTTTCACCACAATCCCTTCTACGATATCCCCGGAACGGAGGGAGTTGCCGTATGGGGCCACCGGTGTCGGTTGGAGGGTTGTTGGATCGACCGTCCGTTTAGGACCGCGCCACCCCTGCCGCTTATCCAGCTCGCGTACGCCGGAGGCGAACGCCGCCTCTGCCGCCTTCTGCATCGCGACATTCAACGTCGTATGGACTTGTAACCCTCCTTTGTAGACCATGGTCTCGCCGTATTTCGCTACCAGCAGTTGGCGGACATATTCGACAAAATAGGGAGCCAGGTGCTCATTGCTCGGCCGGTGAAAAACAAGCGGTTCGGCAACTGCAGCATCCCGTTCGGCCTCGGTAATGAATTTGGCTTCCAGCATACGTGTAAGAACATGCTCTTGCCGTTTTTTCGCCCGTTCGTAAGCGGTAAACGGCGAGAACCGGCTGGGCGACTTGGGCAGTCCAGCAAGAAATGCCGCTTCCGCTAGCGTCAATTGGGAAAGATCTTTCCCAAAATATGATTGCGCGGCAGACGCCACGCCATAGGCTCCCTGACCGAAGTAAATTTGGTTTAGATACGTTTCAAGAATCTGCTCCTTGCTCGTCACGGCCTCCATTTTGTACGCCAGAATGAGTTCGCGAATCTTGCGCTCATAGGACCGTTCGGATGAGAGAAACAGCGAACGGGCGAGTTGTTGCGTGATGGTGCTCGCTCCTTCAATCTTCTTGCCGCCATGTCGCAGATTCGTCCAGGCTGCGCGCACCATGCCGATATAGTCCAGTCCTGGATGGTCGAAGAAACGGGCGTCCTCAGTGGCAATCACCGCCTGAACCAAATGGGGAGGAATCTTGGCGAGTGGCGTCAAAATGCGGCGCTCGATAAAAAACTGACCGATCGGCTGGCGATCATCCGAATAGACCGTCGTGACCAAACTGGGCTGATAATTCTGAAGCAGATCTAGCGACGGGAGATCACGGGAGAAGTACCAGATCACCCCTGCCACGGTTGTGCCCCCGGCAATCGCGCAGCCCATGATCCCCAGCAACACGAACTGCCACCAGCGCCAGCCACGACCATGAGGCCTTCGTCCGGCTCCGTCCCATCGTGGACGGGCGCTTCCTAGCATCCCTCTGAATCGCTCACGACTTGGCATGTGGAATCGAGACTCCTGGAGAACCGGCGCTGTATGTCCAAGGATGGTTCGTTCACCTTACAACGCCCCCCTCCAAAACTCAAGCGGGCCCGGAAGCCACCATGGATAGGCAATACCGTGCCTCATCACATTTGGCAACAAGTTGCTGACAAGCGACAATTCTGGCAGCCTGCTTGTTCAGCATAAGAGCATCGGGTATACTGCCTCCGACGCCACAGAGTGGGGCGTCTTTTTTTTGGTTGCAACCGCGAGACAGCACATCTATGGCCCAACCCCACGTTGCTACCCATCGCCGAAGCGACATCCGGAATGTCGCCATCATTGCCCACGTCGATCACGGCAAAACCACCCTCGTCGACGCCGTTCTTCGCCAAACCAGAGTCCATCGCAAAATCGACGAGATGGGCGAGCGCATCTTGGACTCGTTGGATCAAGAACGCGAGCGCGGCATCACGATTCGCGCCAAAAACGCTAGCGTCTTTTACCAGGGAGTAAAGATCAACATCGTTGATACGCCGGGCCACGCTGATTTCGGTGGCGAAGTCGAGCGAACGCTTCGTATGGTGGATGGA
Organism: Nitrospira sp.; assembly: GCA_024330925.1. Lineage (GTDB taxonomy): Bacteria > Nitrospirota > Nitrospiria > Nitrospirales > Nitrospiraceae > Nitrospira_D. The sequence continues at coordinate 5,265 of JANDJK010000023.1, read as the reverse complement.
GTCCTGCTCCTGATCGACGCTAAGGAAGGCCCCATGCCACAGACCACCTTCGTGTTGCGCAAGGCCTTGGCGCTCGGCCACAAGGCCATCGTCGTCATCAACAAGATCGACCGGCCTGACGCCATGATCGACGACGTGGTCAACCGCACATTTGATCTCTTCGTACAACTCGGCGCCACCGACGAACAACTGGATTTTCCGATCGTCTATACGTCTGCCCTCAAAGGAACTGCCACCCTCGACATCAACAAGCCTGGTCACGACATCACACCGCTCCTGGACACGGTCTTGGAACACATTCCCGCCCCCACTATCACCAGCAACGCTCCTCTCCAGATCCTGGTGCTAGCGCTTGCCCATGATCCGTACAAAGGCAAATTAGGGATCGGCAAAATTCAAGCGGGCTCGATCTCCAGACGTCAGAATGTGATGGTTTTGAGCAAGAGTGGCGCAAAATTCCCCGGCAAGGTCTCCAATCTTGGGGTCTATGCCGGTCTTGATCGGGTGGACACGGAACAGGCTGAGGCGGGTGAAATCGTCGCCGTCGCAGGACTCGATGACGTCGGAATCGGTGACACCATCGCCGACGCCGCACAACCGATCGCCCTCCCCCCTGTCGTCATTGACGAGCCGACCGTGCAAATGACCTTTTCTGTCAATAATAGTCCCTTTGCAGGACGGGAAGGCAAGTTCTTGACGTCCCGTCACTTACGAGAACGATTGTTCAAGGAGTTGGAAACAAATGTCTCGTTGCGGGTCAGCGAAACGGACAGCGCCGACCGTTTCCTCGTTGCCGGCCGAGGCGAGCTGCACCTCGCCGTCTTGATCGAACAGATGCGGCGAGAAGGCTACGAGCTACAAGTCTCTCAGCCGGAAGTCATTCTCCGTCGAGAGGGAAACCTGCTCTTGGAACCTTATGAAGAGTTGATCGTCCAGGTGCCGGACCAATATCAGGGTGTCGTCATCGAAGAGCTGGGTAAGCGGCGTGGCGAAATGCGTAACATTAGACTCCTGCACACCGATGCCGGAACGAGCGAAGTTCATTTGGAATATGACATTCCCACACGTGGCCTCATGGGACTCAAAAATGTGCTCATGGCGAAAACACGGGGGACGGTCATGCTCCACCACGTCTTCAAGGAGTATAAACCGACGAACGAACAGGATCTGGTCATTGCTCCCCATGGGTCACTGTGCGCGTGTGAAGACGGAGTCAGCACAGCCTATGCGCTGTTCACGGCCCAGGAGCGCGGAGAGCTATTCATTGGCCCAGGCGTCGAGGTCTATCGGGGAATGATCGTCGGCCAGAACAGCCGGGACGAGGATTTGGATATCAATGTCTGTAAGGAAAAACATTTGACGAACATGCGGGCAGCCGGCTCCGACGAGGCCTTGATCCTCACACCGCCCCGAGAAGTGACGTTGGAATTCGCCCTAGAGTACATCGGCCCTGACGAACTCGTCGAGGTCACACCCAAAAGTTTGCGTCTGCGCAAACGCCTGCTTAATCCCGAAGACCGGCGCAAGGCCAAAAAGACGGGCAAGTGACGTCTCGTTCCTCATGCGTCACGTGAGCTACCTCTCAGGAAGAACAGCGGTCAGGAAGGAGCCGAACATGAGAATCCGCAAGAAGATGCCCAAACCGTCAGCCAAACGTCCTCCCCTCTATTTCATCGGCTACCGAGGAGCCCCCCCAGCTTCAGAGGAGATCATCACCTGGTACAACCACACATATGGAGGCCCGTTGACCATCCGTTACGAAACCGACGCGCCGGAATCTTGGCAGGTCACCCACGGTCCTTGGTCGGCCTACGCCGTCATACCTCTGCCGGCCAGTCATGCGACCGACATCATGAAGCAATTGGCCTGGGAACATGACTGTCTGGGGGCCATTGCCCCCTCGGTCACCTCTCCCCGAGAGGCACCAGCCATGGTACTCTTTGCCGCCCGCCTGGCGCGGGGTCTCACCTTGCTCACCCAAGGCACCGCCTATGACGTCACCACCCAGACCTATCACAATCCGTCGGACTGGAAAGGCCGCCTCCTCTCCGAATTCATCCTCGACGACCACCTGACGCTTACGCATGATGACGCATCGAGACCAGATCAGGTGTGGTCCTATTCACTAGGCCTAAGCAAATTCGGCTTGGACGAACTCGAAACGTGGCACAAGAAAGGACTTCCCGAACAAACAGCCAGAGAGCTGATCATGGAATCGGCGCGAGAGCTCTTACGCATCGGGAGCTCCCCTAAAGTCGGTACCTGCCTCGTCCTCCCCACTCTGGGTCGCACCATTCGGGTTGTCAAGTATAGGACCGCCGCTCCAGCCGGGCGCATGCTCGGCTTCCGAGAGCTACAACTCGCCTAACACTGACGAGATGGCTCTACCACGCTCCTCGTTCTGTGCCACTTCTTCTCGCTCTAGGTCTTCCGGGCCGTTGACAACCCTTGAAGGCGCAGGGTACAAGGGCGCGGGAGGGCAACACCTGGCACATGCTCGTAGCGATCTCACAACACTATGCTTACAAAAGGAGGGCCGGAGATGAGCGACGTGGCACCAGAAATTAAGGCCGGCGATACGGCACCGGATTTCACACTGAAAGACCAAGACCAAAAGGACGTCAAACTCAGCGACTATCGGGGCAAGAAAAATGTGGTCCTGTGCTTCTATCCGTTGGATTGGAGCCCAGTCTGCCACGGAGAAAACAAATGTCTATCCGACGATTTTCCCAAATTTGAAGCAGCTAATGCCGAGGTGTTCGGGATCAGTTGCGACAGTTTCTTCTCCCATAAGGCCTGGGCTGACTCGCTAGGGCTCCGGCATCGACTGTTAGCTGACATGCATCGGACCGTCTGCAAGGCCTATGGTCTGTATTTCGAGCCACTGAATTGCTCCAAGCGCGCAACCGTGATCGTCGATAAAAATGGCAAGGTCGCCTATGTGAAGGTGCAGGAAATCAAAACAGCGAGGGATGACAAGGAGATTCTTGACGCCCTTGCCAAGCTGAATTAGTCCTGTGCGGGGACGCCCATGAGTCAGTGCTGGGCGTCCCCGTACATGCCTCACCGTGTCGGATCCGTGACTGACCAGAAAGAACAAGAACGCATGTTAGTTGTCTATCGTAGGCCATGAGTGCTGTCCTCGATGTCAGCGACGAGAACTACAAGGACTTCACCCACAGTGCCGGTGCTCTTGTGGTCTATGGGTTAGCCACCTGTGAGCCTTGCCAAGCCTACGATCCTATCCTGGAAGACATTGCCATCACCTTCCCCTCCATCAAAGTCGGTAAGGCCAAGATGCACATTCCTGGACGTTGTCGCGAAATCAAGCGTACTCATTCATTCGCAACCTATCCTACAACTCACTTTTTCGCCCACGGGACGTTGCTGTTGACTCGAGAAGGTGTCGTGGAACGAACCGAACTAGCTGAACTCATCAGGGCTCTTTTCCTCAAATAACCGGCTCATTCCATCACGAGGTCTTTGATAATCCCCTCAGTTCGGCTAAGATATCACGAGGGGGAACGATTCCCCTCAGAGAACCAGGCACTTGCTGAAGTCACACCCTTATGCGTGGAGGAAGCCGATGAGATTGAAGGAGCCCCTTGCATGAAACATACGATCTCCAGCTTGGTGACGGTGATAGTGTTGGCTATCACAACGGTGGGGTGGGCACACACCGACGAATATTTCGAATTCGTCGATGCGCCACACGGTGGGCAATTGCGGATGACCGGCCCCTATCATCTCGAATTGGTCGTCAAGGAAGGTGATCTCACCGTCTACGTGACCGATCATGCGGACAATCGGATCAGTGTCGAAGGGGGGTTAGCCAAGGCTACCATCGAGACGGGATCATCCAGAACCCAGGTGCATTTGCATCCGGTCGGCAGTAATATCCTTAAGGGGTCTGGCTCCTTCACCCTCACGCCCGACACAGTCGTGATCGTCTTCCTGAAACTCCCCAATCAAGACGGCTACGCGGCCCGCTTTATGCCTCTGAAACCCAAGACTGCCTTTACAGGACAGTCGAAGGCAGGCTCCGCCTCAGGGGGTGACGAACCGCATCATCATCACCATCCACCCAAACATTGACGGTTCCTGTGACGGAGCATCAACCATGAAAAAACATGTGCCGACACTGCTCGTTCTTCTTGCTCTAACGGTATTCTCAACGCCGGTGGACGCGCACAAACAGGAGAAGAGGAAACACATCGAACCCGTGAAGGCCTATCACGGCGGGCAGGCGCAGGAAGCGGGGCCCTATCACCTAGAACTGGTTGCTAAGGACGGAGAACTGACGCTGTATGTCGCGGATCATGATGACAAAGCCATCTCCACGGCAGGCGGCAAGGCCAAGGCCACCATTCAGCAGGGATACGAGAAAACCTCTCGTATCGAAGTCGAACTGCGGCCAGCCGGCGACAATGTGCTCAAAGGCACCGGCGCCTTTACAATTAACCAGAACAGCAAGGTCATGGTTTTCATCAAACTGCCGGACCACGAAGCCCACGCCGCTTCGTTCGCCCTGCCCGACGCCAAGTCATCCTCCCATCAACACTGATCGGCACACACTCTCTCCTGCACGAGCCGCCGCCCCTCTCGACCTCCTCCGCCGTGACGCCACAGCGAACGGCATGCCCAGCACCTCGGAGTCGTTGTGACCGCAGCGGACCTTGTCGGCTTCAATCGTGCCCAGCTTCAGGAAGTCGGGCGTGCCATTCGGCTCACGGACGAGATACAGCGTGTGGCCATCGCGTGTGACGATCGCCCAAGCAAGAAAAAGAGAGCGGGCGTCATTCCTTGAGTGTTTGTGCTCGATTCAGAGTCCCTCCCCCTTTCGCCCTCTCCGCCGGCGCCGATGGTCCTCTCTTCTACCAGAGCGCTAGAGATTCCGCCCTGCGCCATCTCTACCGCTTAAGCGACGGACGCCACGTGCTCGTGAATCACATCGTGATCACCTGCCCACCAGATGCTGCTCAAGACCATGCCCCTTGCATTGTCTCCTCAAGCCATCGCGGTGTGGTGTTTGCCATCGCAGAGGACAAACCGGCAGCGCACAACCGCGATGAGGCCGGACCGTCTGCAAGCGGCCCGGCAGACGCAGCGCCGACCTTCCTCTCAAGTGCTGAATCGAGGCGGACACGGCGTAGATACCCGTGCAGACCGTCTCTGACATCGGGCGAGTGACCGGCATAGAGGCGGGCTGCTCGTCGAAGAGGCTGCACGATTCGCCGTCTCTCTCGGACAGCTTCTCGGCACGAT
>JANDJK010000022.1 GCA_024330925.1 Nitrospira sp. | reverse complement strand
AACCCTTGAGTACGGTCGGGCGCTGCGAGGTCATGCCGAGAGCAAGGGCCGGTTTCGTGTCTTTGGAACGAATGGCCCCATAGGCTGGCACGACGAAGCGCTCTGCCCTCACCCGAGCGTCATCATCGGCCGGAAGGGTGCCTATCGCGGCGTTCATTACTCTCCCGCGCCCTTCTTCGTGATCGACACCGCGTTCTACCTGGAGCCAAAGAGCGAGATCGACGTTCGCTGGGCCTACTACGAACTGCTGACCCAAGATATCAACGGGATGGACAGTGGCTCGGCGATTCCCTCAACGAGCCGCGAGGCGTTCTACAACCTCCCGGTTCGTGTTCCGCCTCTAACGGAACAACGCGCCATCGCCCACATCCTCGGCACGCTGGACGACAAGATCGAACTGAACCGGCGGATGAGCGAGACGCTGGAGGCCATGGCGCGGGCGCTCTTCAAGGCCTGGTTCGTGGATTTCGAACCGGTGCGCGCCAAGATGGAGGGCCGCTGGGGCAAGGGCGAATCCCTCCCCGGCCTTCCCGCCCATCTCTACGACCTCTTCCCTGACCGCCTCGTGGATTCGGAACTCGGCGAGATTCCGGAGGGGTGGAAGGTGGGGACCATTGGTGATATTGCTGAGGTGTCGAGTGGCAAGAGGCCTGATGTTCGACTCACAGATTCATCAGAGCCAGGTGCTGTGCCTCTGTGGGGTGGTAATGGCCCCATGGGATTTGTTCCTGAACCGTTAGTTGATGAACCGATCTTGATTACCGGTAGGGTTGGTACTCTCGGTTCCGTGTTTCGAGTCACGAAACCTTGTTGGCCCTCTGACAACACGCTCGTGTTAAGGCCGAAGCGCGAGGACGCCTTCGAGTATCTGTTCCTTCGATTGCGGCGCATTGACTTAGAGTCGCTCAACCGAGGGTCAACGCTTGTTGACTCAGACCGACCTCAAAGCGCAGACACTCCTCATCCCTACGCCAGGAATCTTGAAGTACTTCAGCGGTTTCGCCTCTGCGCTTTATAAACGGATTGACCAGTTGGAAGACGAATCCCGCACCCTGGCTGCCCTGCGCGATGCGCTGCTGCCAAGCTGATCTCCGGGGAGATATCCCTGCCTGCCGCGCTGTGCGACCGCGCGGCACAAGCAGGGGTGAAGGATGCGAAACGGTTTTTGAAATGTAGGGGTGCATCATGATTCGCCCAGGATCTGTGAAATACGATCGGTCCGGCCAAGACATGCGTCGCTCCACCCGCCGCAGCATCCGCCTCAAAGGCTACGATTATTCCCAGTCTGGGGCGTATTTTGTGACCATCTGTACTTGGGACCGGGCGTGTTTGTTCGGCGAGGTGGTGGATGGCGAAATGCGGGTGAACAAATTTGGCGAAATCGCACGGCATTGTTGGTTCGACATCCCGGCGCATTTTCCCCATGCCGAATTGGATGCATTTGTGGTGATGCCCAACCATGTGCATGGGATCATCGTCATCGTCGATGGTAGGGGCACGGCATGCCGTGCCCCTACGGAACGATTTGGTCACCCGGTCACCGGATCGATTCCAACCGTTATCCGTTCATTCAAATCCGCCGTCACTAAACGCATCAACGAACGACGCGGCACCCCTGGGGCCGGGGTGTGGCAACGGAATTATTACGAACACCTCATCCGCAACGCGGAATCTCTGAACCAGATACGGCAATACATCGTGAACAATCCCCTGCAATGGGCGTTGGATCGGGAAAACCCGGGCATCGTAATGGCGGGTTCCAAACCCGCCCCTACGAAGGATGACCCATGGCGCGTCTGACCGAATCCACCGTCGAAGAGGCCGCCCTCGCCTGGCTTAAGGCCGTCAGCTGGCGGATCGCGCACGGCCCGGACATAGCGCCTAGCGGCGATCCCCTCACCCCGACCCTCTCCCAGGGGGAGAGGATAGGGGTGAGGGTTCAGGCGGCAAAAATTTCTGAACGGCCGTAAATATCACGCCGCTGGAGAATCTGCCGAACGGAGAAATCAGCACGCGGCGGCGGAAGAATATCGTGCAGGCGCGCTCCTTCGCCGAAATGCTCGAGCAGACCATCCGCCGCTACCAGAACCGGGCGATCGAGGCGGCACAGGTGATCGAGGAACTCATCGCCCTGGCCCGCGACATGCGCGAGGCCAACGCTCGCGGTGAGAAACTGGATCTCAGCGAGGAGGAGCTGGCGTTCTACGACGCGCTGGAGACGAACGACAGCGCGGTGAAGGTCTTGGGCGACGAGACCCTGCGCACCATCGCCCGCGAACTCGTCAAGACCGTCCGCAACAACGTCACGATCGACTGGACCCTGCGCGAGAACGTTCGCGCCACCTTGCGTGTGCTCGTCAAGCGTATCCTGCGCAAGTACGGCTCCCCGCCGGACAAGCAGGAAAGAGCGACCGAGACCGTGCTGGAGCAGGCGGCGCTCCTGTCTGTGGAATGGGCGATGGCATGAGGAGCCATCATCCCAGCACTCATCACAATCAGAGGACAGCCTGATCGCGACCATGAAAGAGGCAGTGTGCCGGCTCACCATGCCTGGAACGTATCGGCCACTCTCTTCCTCATCTCCTTAAACCGTGCAAACCGTGATACACTGGCACCACAAAGTCCAACAGAGCAGAACGAAAGTCCGCCACACGCGCAGGAGGGTGATGAATGCGCGCCTGGTTGATGGAGCACTATCAAGGAGTGGACCACCTCCGCCTGGCAGAGATGCCGGACCCCCGGCCGGGGGCCGGTGAGGTAGTACTCAGTGTTCTGTTTGCCGCGCTCAATCCTGCTGATGCCTTTTTGGCGCAGGGGCTCTATCCGGCCAGGCCTTCCCTCCCTCATGTGTTGGGACGGGATGGTGTCGGCATGGTGATCGCTGTCGGCTCGAACGTGCACCACCTGCGAATCGGCGACCATGTCGGCATTCTCCGTTGCGACGTGGGTGTGACTCGCTGGGGGACTCTTGCCGAACAGGTGGCAGTTCCGGCGGACAGTGTCGTGCCGATCCCCGAGGGATGGTCACTCGAGGAGATGGCCGGTGCTCCACTCGTGTTTCTCACCGCCTGGCAAGCCTTGACGCAATGGACCGATCCTCCAGCCCCTCCCCCACCAGGTCAACGGCTGCTAGTGACGGGTGCCTCGGGTGGGGTTGGTGTAGCTTCCATCCTTTTGGCCAAATCCATCGGGCTTCCTGTCGTGGCACTGACACGCAGTCAGGAGAAAGCAGCCAAGCTTCGCGAGCTCGGTGCCGATCATGTGTTCGATCCGGCCGATCCGAACTTGGTGAAGACCATCACCGCCGCGCTCGGCAAACAGCCGATTAATCTGGCCATTGACACGGTGGGAGGGCCGGTGCTGCCGAAAGTCATCGCACTGTTGAGCCATGGCGGCCGTGTCAGCATTGTGGGGCGCAGCGGCGGCACTGTACCTCAATTCAATCCTGCCACTCTGCTGTTTCACCGTATCCGGTTGGGAGGAGTATCGGTCGGGGATTACGGTCCTCACGAAGCACGAATGATTTGGGAGGACATTGTCCTCCGGCTGAATCGGTTGGGACGAAAGCCGCTGGTGGACAGCATCGTGCCGTTTGAAGAGGTCAAACAAGGGTTTGCCCGGCTCGCCCAAGGCCCACTGGGCAAGGTGTTGGTCCGGGTGGCCCCATAGGAGACCATCCCCTTCCGGCCGATCGTTTGGTTGAAGAACTGCTCCGGAACGACACGCCCCTATCTCCTCTCTCCGATCTTGGGCTCGGTTCCTCTGAGCAAGCGGATGATGTTGTCTTTGTGTCGGACGACGATCAGCAGAGTGATGACAAGCGAAAACAGCAGAAACGGCCCTGTCGGATGGACGAACACCACAATGATCGGAAAGAGCCCAAATGCAGTCAGGGCTCCTCCCGATGAATAGCGCCACAGGGCCACGGCGCCGATCCACGCCAAGAGCAGCAACAGCCCGATCATGGGCGCCACGCCGAGCACGGAGCCCAGCGCCGTCGCCACCCCCTTGCCGCCCCTGAATTTCAAAAACGGCGAATAGAGGTGGCCGATGAAGGGAGCCAGCGCGATCAGGAGAATCGGCCACTCCGTCTGATACCACTGTGTGGCGCCATAGGCCATGATCCAGCCCTTGCCCATGTCGCCGATCAGGGTCAGGATACCGGCCTGTTTGCCGGCCACCCGCAAGACGTTTGTAAATCCCACATTTTTGCTGCCGACCGTCCTCGGGTCCGGCAACCCCATTATTTTACAGACCACAACGCCGAAGGGAATGCCGCCCAGCACGTACCCCATGACGATGAGCGGAAGGGTCAATCCAGCAAGATCCATGGGCTGCAGTAATCGCTTGTATTAAGAGCTTTGGCTCAACGAAGACGGTGCGGCCTGGCCAAACTTGTCAGGCTGCATCAAAAACTCAATCATCAGATCGTTGAGGCCGGGCCAATCCCGATGTCCGCCCGATCCTTCGCAATAGAGTGTCGGCCCCTTCGCTTCGCACCGCTGATAGGCGAGACATCCGCCCTCGATCACGGTGGTCTCGGCGCTGTCACAGTGGTTACACCCGGCCCACCAGTCCGCTGTTTGGCGGCCCCAGCCGGGAAACAACCGATCATGCTTTCCATGGAGAATCATGACCGGCAACGGCGCCGGACAGTGATAGACCTCCAGATCCTTGCCGGTCCAACCGGCGGCGCTCGGCGCAATAGCCGCTGGAATCTGCTTGGTTTCATCGAGCACCGCCAGCGCCAACGCCGCCGTGCCTCCGTCCGAGTGACCGGTGGCGTACACGCGCCGCTCGTCGACGCACCAGGTCTTGGCGATCTCGCCGGGCAACGACCCTAGCCGCTCAATGGTGGGAATGTTGAGCGGCTGATGATCGACATAGGCGACGATCATTCCGGCCTTCGTCGCCGTCGGCGTGAGTCCCGTGAACCGCTCCATTGTCCGACCGCTCTGGCCCGCCGCGGCATAGACCATCAGCAGCGGATGGGCGACCGTGGAGTCGTAATTGGACGGCGTGCGCGCGTGATAGCGGAAGCTGTCGGCCGACACATGGCCGTCACTCGCACCGGCCAGACCGGACCGCGATCCCGCCTCGCATCCACCCGTCCGGAGGCCGGGGTACTCATAGGCTTCGACTTGTGGAGGAGGCTCCCCGTTCTTCTGGCAGCCAAGAACCATGAAGAGAAGGCTTAAGAGACCGAAGACGTGCAGAAGGAAAAGATCGTGTTTCACGACGGGCGGTCGATCGAAGCCGGTTCAGAATCCCTTGGCCACGACTTGCTTCCAGAAGCTCCGCACGTACTGCCAACCAGACAGATAGCCGAGCACAAGAGACAGGTAGAGCGTGGCGGTGCCGACGAGATAGACGTTGCCGAATTCGGCGAGCCAGGTTCCATCCAAGATCAACAGCACGATCGCCACCACTTGAAGGGCCATCTTGTACTTACCCATCGTTTGCGCCGCGATGATCATCCGTTCGCCGGCGGCCATGGCGCGGATGCCCGTCACGGTCAATTCCCGCGCGATGATGAGGATCGCCACGAGCGCGCCGACTCGATCTACGTTCACGAGCAGAATGAGCGCCGACAACACCAGCAGTTTGTCGGCAATGGGGTCGAGCAGCTTCCCGAGCTTCGTAATCTGACCGGTGCGGCGGGCGATGTATCCGTCCAGCAGATCGGTCACGGCTGCGGCGGTAAAGATCACGGCGGCGAGTAACGACCGATCCGGCGTCGGGTCCATGAAGATGAGCACAAAGATCGGGATCAACAGAATCCGCCCCAGCGTGAGCACGTTGGGCAGATTGAGAGAATCTTGCCCGATCTCTTTCCAGGTTTCGAGGACGCGGTTCATACGATCCCGTTTTTGAGTAGATCGTGCAGATGGATCACGCCCAGGATGCGGCGGTCTCCAGCCGTCACGACGAGCGTGGTGATCGAAAACCGTTCCATGATTTCGACTGCCTTCGCCGCTAACTCCTCTGGTCCGATCGTTTTGGGATTCCCCGTGCCTAAATCCTTTGCGGTCGCGCCGACGATATCGCCTCCTCGCTGGAGGAATCGCCGTACATCGCCGTCAGTGATGATGCCGACCAATTCATCATGCTCGTCCACGACAGTGGTCATGCCAAGTTTTTTCTCCGTCATTTCCAAGATGGCCGTCATGCCAGGCGCAGATTCCCTGACCATCGGAATGTGAGGTCCCGCGTGCATCAGATCCTTCACCTTGACCAGCAGCCGGCGCCCGAGCGTGCCGCCCGGATGAAACAGCGCAAAATCTTCTTGCTTCAAGCCTCGTCGTTTTAACAGCGCTACGGCTAGGGCATCGCCCATGGCCAGGGTAGCAGTCGTGCTGGCAGTGGGGGCAAGTCCCAATGGGCAGGCCTCTTCGGCCACCGAAACATTGAGCACCACGTCAGCATGTTTAGCCAGCGTGGAAGTCACCCGGCCTGTGAGGGCGATCACGGCAATCCCCATCCGCTCGACATAGGGCAACAGTTGGAGCAATTCTGTTGTCTCTCCACTATTGGAAATGGCGATTAACGTGTCCCGTCTGGCCAACATACCGAGATCCCCATGTACGCCTTCGGCAGGATGGAGAAAAAAGGAGGGTGTGCCGGTACTCGCAAGAGTCGCAGCGATCTTTTGCCCGATGAGGCCGGATTTGCCCATGCCGCAGACCACGACCTTCCCCTCACACCGTTCCAGCAGATCTATAGCTCGGACAAAGGTTTCATCCAACCGATCCACCAGAGTGGAAACAGCCCGTGCCTCGATCTCGAGCACCCGCCTGCCTTCGGCAAGGCTCTCCCATCCCTTGATGCTATCAGAGGAAGAGGACGCCTGTCCGTCCGTGGACGTCAATGTCGGCTGTTTGCCGCGTTCCATATCCGTAAGACTCGCTCTAACAACGGTTTGAGTTGATGCAACGGCACCATATTCGGGCCGTCGGACAAGGCCCGGTCAGGATCGGGGTGAACCTCCAGAAAAAATCCATCGACGCCAACTCCGGCCGCAGCGCAGGCCAGGGGCTCCACAAACTCCCGTTGGCCGCTCGACTTTCCTCCTGCGCCTCCCGGTAATTGCACACTGTGGGTGGCATCAAATATGACCGGATACCCGAACCGCCGCATGATTGGAAACGACCTCATATCCACCACTAGGTTGTGGTATCCAAACGACGAGCCCCGTTCAGTCAGAAGCAACTGGCGGTTACCGCACTCTTCTATTTTTTTGACCACGTGCTCCATGTCAGCCGGCGCGAGAAATTGTCCCTTCTTCACATTGACAACTTTGCCGGTCTTCGCCGCCGCCACCAGAAGATCCGTCTGACGACACAGGAATGCGGGAATTTGGAGCACATCCACCACCGCTCCCGCTTCCATCGCCTGTTGTTCGGTATGCACATCGGTCAGCACCGGCACTCCGATCTTTTTCTTGATGTCGGCCAAAACGGCCAGTCCCTTTTCCAATCCCGGCCCACGGAACGACGTGATCGATGTACGATTGGCCTTGTCGAACGACGACTTAAACACATAGGGCACCCCTAACGCTTTGGCAATCTCTGCCACCACCCCCGCTGTGTCTATCGCCAACTGTTCGCTCTCGATCACACAGGGACCGGCGATCACCAACGGCGCCCTCCCCGACCCGACCATCATGGAGCCGATCTGAACAGAATACACCATCTTCCTGGCTCTGCTCCTTAGTCAGACCCTCTTGCGCAGCGTCGCTCCCCCTCTCGGACGGAGCCGGTGTGATGCTTATAACCGAATTACCGGGCTGGCCTCAACCAGCCCCCTCAGCGTCCCAATTTTTTTCGTAGCGCCGCGCCCACAAATCCACTAAAGAGAGGATGGGGACGGTGGGGACGAGAGTTATATTCCGGATGGAATTGAGTGCCCAAAAACCATGGATGGTCCCGCAACTCGACAATCTCAACCAGCCGGCCGTCGGGAGAGAGCCCGCTCAGCACAAGCCCCTTGTTCGTCAACTGCTCACGGTAGGCATTGTTGAATTCGTACCGGTGACGATGGCGCTCTCGTACCTCTCCTACTCCATAGGTTTTATGCGCCAAGGTGCCCTCACCAAGCTTGCACGGATAGGCTCCTAATCGCATCGTACCACCTTTGTCACTGACCCCCTGTTGATCAGCCATTAAATGCACCACGGGATGAGGGGTCCGTTCATCGAACTCTGCACTATTGGCGCCAGCGAAACCCGCTACATTGCGGGCAAACTCGATCACGGCACATTGCATGCCCAAACACAGCCCTAAGAAAGGAATCTTTCGTTCTCGCGCATAGGTGATCGCCGTGATCTTGCCCTCGATGCCGCGCGTCCCGAACCCTCCAGGAACAAGAATGCCGTCGGCCTCGCGCAGCAACCGCTCGGTTCCCAGTCGCTCGATATCTTCGGATTCGATCCAGGTGACATTGACCTTGGTCTGATGATCAATGCCTCCGTGGACGAGCGCTTCACCAAGACTCTTGTAACATTCCTTCAGTCCTACGTATTTGCCCACCAAGGCAATCGACACTTCGTGCTGGGGCCGCTTGATCTTCTGAACCATGGCATCCCACTGACGGAGGTTGGGCGGTTCTGCGTCTAGATGCAACAAGCGGACAATCAACTCATCCAACCCTTCCTTCCGAAAAACGATAGGGACTTCATAAATCGTTTCGACGTCCTTGGCGGTGATGACAGCGTCTTTTTCGACGTTGCAGAACAGGGCGATCTTGCTCTTGAGCTCGGGCGGCAGATAACGATCAGTCCGACACAGGAGGATATTGGGTTGAATACCAATCTCGCGCAGTTTGTTAACCGAATGTTGGGTGGGCTTGGTCTTCAGTTCACCAGCGGCGCTGATGTAGGGCACCAAGGTGAGGTGGACATACAACACGTTATCGCGGCCTACGTCATAGGGCAACTGCCGAATAGCTTCAAGGAACGGCAAGCTCTCGATGTCGCCCACGGTACCGCCAATTTCGACAATCGTCACGTCCACCCCTTCAGCCACGCGGGTGATGGTCTGTTTTATCTCGTCGGTCACATGCGGAACCACTTGGACGGTTCCCCCCAAATAGTCTCCGCGTCGTTCTTTCGTAATCACGGAGTGGTAGATTCGCCCCGTCGTGTAGTTATTGTCCCGTGTGAGAGACAGAGACGTGAACCGTTCATAATGCCCCAAATCGAGATCGGTTTCGGCACCGTCCTCTGTCACATACACTTCGCCGTGTTGATAGGGATTCATTGTTCCCGGATCCACGTTGATGTAGGGATCCAGCTTCAAGAATGTGATCTTCAACCCTCGGCTTTCAAGCAGGTTGCCGATGGACGCCGAAGCCAACCCCTTGCCCAATGACGACACAACTCCGCCTGTTACGAAAATGAACTTGCTCATGACCGCATCCTCAGCCATCGTAACTGCGCGGCTACCGATGGGGGTTCGATTGCTATCCCAGAGGGTGTCATCGCCTGTCTACACCTTGTAGGCAGAGTCTCGTCGTTGAACCTCGCGTTTCACGATCTCAAATTCCCGCAACCGTTCGGCGACCACTGGAGCATCATCTGGTCGATCAACCCGCAAGGAGGCATGTTGTGTTTCCCACACCTTGATCCGAATACCATGCTCCAAGGCACGCAACTGCTCCAGTTTTTCAGCCTCCTCTAACACACCGGTAGGCAGAGATGCCAACTTCAACAGAATCTCCCGCGTATACATGTAAAGCCCCACATGCACATAGTGTAGCCCGCCGACCGCACGATGATCGACATCATCTCGGACGAGCGGAATGGGCGCTCGTGAGAAATAGAGAGCATCGCCACGGACATCCGTCACCACCTTGACCACGGCCGGATTATGCAAATCCTCCGTCGTATCTATCACTCGCTTCAAGGTGCCCATTTCCGCATCACTGCGAACAAACGGATCGATCAGGTCATTTAATAGCTTGGGAGTCAAGGGAATCTCATCACCCTGAAGATTGACAAACAGATGGCCAGCGAACATACGGGCTACCGCCGCGACCCGATCAGTTCCGGTGCGGTACTCGCCTTTCATCATCACAACCCGTCCCTTGAATCCTTCGACCGTCTGTTTGATCCGTTCATCATCTGTTGCCACCATAACGTTCGACACTCGCTCACAGGCCACCGCCTGTTCATAAACATGTTGGACGAGCGGTTTGCCATTGAGCATCACAAGCGGTTTCCCTGGAAACCGAGACGACCCGTATCTGGCTGGAATAACGACAGTGACGGGCTGTGCACTACCCATGCTCCACCGCCTCCATCAATTGTTCAGGGGAAACCGTCGCCGTGCCGACCATCCCCACCACAATCCCTGCCGCGTGATTGGCCAGCATCGCTCCCTGCCTCACAGTTGCGCCCACTGACAATGCCAACGCGAGAGTTGCAATGACCGTATCACCAGCACCGGTGACGTCATACACCTGCTTTGCTTGGGTGGGCAAATGCCAGGAAGCGCCATCACCTTCATACAGACTCATCCCCTTTTCGCCTCGCGTAATCAGCACCGACCGGCAACCCAGCCGCTGGCGAATTATGGCACCAGCCTCGTTAATTGACTGATCATCATCGCGGTGCAAGCCTGAGGCCTGGATGGCTTCGAGATGATTGGGCGTGATGACTGTTACACCCTTATAATAGGAAAAATGTTCAACTTTGGGATCTACGATGAGCGGTATCCGTCGCAACGCCGACAGTCTAGTCAGTTCAGACATCAGAGGCGCCGACACCACTCCCTTGGCATAGTCGGAGACGACCAGACACGATACGTCTCGCAGCCGTGACTCGACGTACCGTAGGATCTTGCGTTGGAGGGACGTCTTGAGTTCTCGTCGTGCCTCAACATCATATCGGACGACCTGTTGGTTGTGGGCGATGACCCGGCTTTTTCTTGTCGTGGGGCGGTCCTGATCAATCACGACACCGCCTCGGCTGGATCGTTTGGAACCAAGCTCCTTCATCAGAAGCCGTCCGCTTTCATCCGCTCCGATCACGCCACAGACATCGGCCTTTCCTCCCAACGCCAAGATATTGTTGAATACATTGGCGGCGCCGCCCAGGCGCACAGACTCCGATTCCACATGCACAACGGGAACCGGTGCCTCAGGCGAAATACGGCTGACCTTCCCAACGACATAGTGGTCGAGAATCAAATCTCCCACCACCAGCACAGAGGCCTGAGGAAAGCGCTGAATGTATCGACGTAATGTCCGCGGGGTCAGTGCTTTGTCATCGTTTACGTCCATCGTCCTCCCCATCCCTTCGAACCACCCTATCGAATAGCTTGGCCCAACCGCTCCCACCGAACCCACTCGGTCCAGTGGCCCTGCCCGCTCCAAGACCAGTAAATCCGGAATGCTTTACCTCGAATTTTTTCTTCTCTGACATATCCCCAAAATCGGCTATCCAAACTCTGGTCCCGATTGTCGCCCATCACGAAATAAGACCCTTCGGGAACTGTGACGGGACCAAAATTGTCGCGGGGATTAATCGAGCCGTCAATAATATTAGGGTCAATTCGTTGGGTAAATGCCTGGTCATCAAGGGGGTGCCCGTTGACAAACACCACCTTGTTGCGAATTTGGACCGTATCACCCGGAATCCCGATAATGCGCTTGATGAAATCTTTTTCCTCATCTTCCGGAAACCGAAAGACGATGACGTCGCCACGTCGTGGTTTGCTGAATTCAATGAGTGTCCGGGAAGTGTAGCAGTTAATCGGAGGGATGTTCCATTGCAGCTTGCAGTCCGACGGCCACTGAAGGCCATAAGAGAGTTTGCTAACTAAGATGTGGTCACCAATCAACAATGTCGGGATCATCGATCCCGAGGGAATCTTGAAGGCTTGCACGACGAAGACCCGAATCACAAACGCGAGCAACATGGCAACAATAATTGCTTCAATGTACTCGCGAACAATCGATTTATGGGCGGCTCGCTCCGCTTTCTGCTCCACCGCCTTTGCGGCGACACGGTCAGGTGGATCGCCGTTTGAGGAGCCGGACATCTTGTTGGCATTGACGGGATGGCGATCGGCGCTCATTCGTCCCCAACCCTGAGAATCGCCAAAAAAGCTTCTTGCGGCACTTCCACGCTCCCCACAGCCTTCATTCGCTTTTTGCCCTCCTTTTGTTTTTCAAGTAGCTTGCGCTTGCGCGTGATGTCGCCGCCGTAACATTTCGCCGTGACGTTCTTCTTCATGGCGCCGATAGTCTCTCGCGCGATGACTTTGTTGCCGATCGCCGCCTGAATGGCGATTTCGAACATTTGACGGGGAATCAGCTCTTTCATTTTTTCCACCAAGTGCCGGCCCCGAGGATAGGCTCGCTCTCGATGCGTAATGAACGACAAGGCGTCCACGGCTTCTCCATTTAACAAAATGTCGAGCTTGACCAAATCCGATTCCCGGTAGCCCACCATCTCGTAATCCAACGAAGCATACCCTTGCGTGCGGGATTTGAGTTTATCGTAAAAATCCAAGATGACTTCGTTGAGCGGCAGTTCATAGGCGATCATCACCCGCGTCGGATCCAGAAACTGGATGCTCCGTTGAATGCCCCGCCGTTCCTGACAAAGTTGCAGAATAGCCCCCATGTACCGTTCTGGCGTGATAATGGTGGCCACAATAAACGGCTCTTCGAACCGTGCAATCTGATGGGCGGGGGGCAAGGTAGCAGGATTGTCGATCTCCAACACTTGCCCCTTGGTTGTCGTCACACGATAGACGACTGTCGGCGCCGTAGTAATGAGCGACAGCCCATATTCTCGCTCCAGCCGTTCTTGAATGATCTCCATGTGGAGTAGCCCCAAAAATCCGCAGCGAAATCCAAACCCCAGCGCTAGCGACGTCTCCGGTTCGTACACGAACGACGAGTCATTAAGCCGCAACTTGAGCAGGGCGTCGCGCAGATCTTCATACTTGGATGTATCAGTCGAATAGAGTCCGCAAAAGACCAACGGCTTCACTTCCTTGTAGCCAGGGAGCGGTTCCACTGCCGGTCGCGTCGCATCGGTGATGGTGTCGCCGATCTTGACGTCTGCGACTTCCTTCATGTTGGCGCACAAATAGCCGACTTCCCCCGTCAAGAGCTCAACCTTCTTGACCCGCTTGGGCGTAAACTGCCCCACCTCCGTCACTTCAAAGACGCGCCCGTTCGACATGACCTTGATTTTCATGCCGGGACGCACAGAACCATCAACAATCCGAATCAACACAATAACGCCTTGATAATTATCAAACCAGGAATCAAAGATCAGTGCCTTGAGCGGACCATCCGGATTGCCAGCTGGGGGAGGGATCCGTTCAATGATCGCCTCAAGGACCTCAGGTACCCCATGGCCTTCCTTGGCACTGATCGCAATCGCCTCCGCAGCGTCCAACTGAAGTACATCGGCGATTGACTGCTTGGTGCCCTCAACATCGGCGCTGGCCAAATCAATTTTGTTGATCACCGGAATAATGACGTGCTTGTTGGCCATCGCCAAATTCACATTGGCAATGGTCTGCGCCTGGACTCCTTGCGTCGCATCTACCAGCAACAAGGACCCTTCGCACGCCGCCAAGCTCCGAGATACTTCATAGGTAAAATCCACATGACCCGGTGTATCAATCAGGTGCAAGGCATACACCCTCCCGTCCTTGGCCTTGTACCGGATCGCTACCGCATGAGCCTTGATCGTGATGCCACGTTCCCGCTCCAAGTCCATGGCATCGAGGATCTGCTCCTTGGCCTCTCGGGCCGTGATTGCTCCTGTAGCTTCGAGGAACCGGTCAGCGAGGGTCGATTTGCCGTGATCGATATGGGCGATAATCGAGAAATTGCGTATCAGACTTTGCAAAGGCCCGCTCGTTTCTTAGAAGCGACGGTATTATAGTAAGCGCCTGGCGGGTTGTCAAAAGAACGATCGTCCTCGTATAATCCCCTCGCATACTGTCAATCAATTCTGGCTCGCCTCTCGTCAGCCACCAGGAACTCGCTGAATCAGCGTTGATTGGTATGAAAGGCAACCATCGGGCACAGGCCGTCCCGGGAAAAACCAGGGCGCGTTCTCCTTCCGTCCGACAACTTGCGCAGTGGGATCACCAGTATCTATGGCACCCCTTCACTCAAATGCAGGAGTGGGTTCAGGAAGAACCGCTGATCATTGAACGAGGTCGCGGCTGCTATCTCTTTGATCTTCAGGGCCGGGCTTATCTGGATGGTACGTCGTCCATCTGGGTCAATCTCCATGGTCATCGCCATCCAGCCCTAGACCGAGCATTAAAACGGCAACTCGGCAAGATCGCCCACTCCACATTACTAGGTCTTTCAAACCCACCGGCTATTGAGCTTGCCCGTGAGCTGGTTCACATTGCTCCCAAAGGACTGACTCGCGTGTTTTACTCGGACAATGGTTCAACCGCCGTAGAGGTCGCCCTGAAAATGGCCGTTCAATATTGGCAACAGCGGCATCCAGAAGCCGGTCCAAAACAGCGTTTTCTGCACTTGAACCTGGCATACCATGGCGACACAATCGGCGCGGTGAGTGTGGGGAACATCGATTTGTTTCATCGTCGATTCAAGCCGCTTTTATTTCCCACGCTTGAAGCGGGCCCACCCTATTGTTACCGCTGTCCGCTCCGACTCACATATCCCTCGTGCGGGATGGCATGTCTTGATCCTATTGAAGAGCTGCTCAAATCCCATCACCGTGAACTCGCCGGCTTGGTGATCGAACCGTTAGTCCAAGCTGCAGCAGGCATGATTGTACACCCGCCAGGCTACCTCAAACGCATTCGCGAACTCTGCACCCGGTATCATGTTCTCTTAATTGCCGACGAAGTCGCTACTGGCTTCGGACGAACTGGCACGATGTTCGCGTGCCAACAGGAGGGCGTCACACCAGACTTGATGGCCGTGAGCAAAGGTATGACTGGCGGCTACATGCCCCTGGCCGCCACCCTCACTACAGAAGAGATTTATCAAGGGTTTCTCGGCAAGTATGAAGAGTTCAAGACCTTTTTTCACGGTCATAGTTACACCGGTAATCCGCTCGGCTGCGCAGTGGCTCTTGAAAATCTCCGAATTTTTCGGCGAGAGCGCACCCTGCTTCGCCTCCGCCCTAAAGTAGCTGCTTTGGCCCGGTGGCTTGAACCTCTGACAACCCTTCCACACGTTGGTGAGATCAGGCAAAGAGGTATGATGGTAGGAATTGAATTGGTTCTCGATCGTGTCACCAAAACCCCCTACCCTTTGGCGACACGAATCGGCCATCACGTCGCTACCGAGGCACGACAACATGGCCTCCTCCTTCGTCCATTGGGCAATGTGATTGTATTGCTTCCCCCCTTAAGCGTTTCTCTCGCAGAACTCCAACGCATGGTAGCCATTGTACGCTCCGCCATTCAAACCGTGACCGAGAGGTGATGCCACTTCCACTTTCCAGCCGTGATACACCAGCCTCTCCCTGTTTGCTCACACAAGCTACTCGCTTTGCAGTCGATCACGAGACAATGGCCCCCTCACACTCCTCTCCCGGGGTGAGAGTCGGACTTCGTCTCCCAAACCAACTTGCAGGGTGACCGCCGCGTTGCGTTCTTTCAGAAATACCTCAACATAACCGTTACTATTGATCAAGGCAGAGGGGTCTTCATAAGATCCCTCGCTATAACTGGTAACAAGCCCATCGATCGTCCAGGTACCAACCTGGATCACAACGCCAGCCTGTCGAGATCGGATCTCCACTGCAGTCACATCTTCCCGCCGCAGATTTGAAATAAGATTTCCAAAATGATCGACGCAGACAATCCGTCCAATGAGCGTCTGCTCTGTCCACAGAGGACGCACCAGAAAACGGCGAACCGGGTCGTAAATCACAGGACCGAACAATTCCTTGGGCACCCCCTTGCTCAACCAACCGGCAGCCGGCGCGAAGATATCTCGTCCATCAAATGTCGAGCCGGCCGTCTCCAGCCGATAGTCGCGATTGTCAATCTTGCGCACTTCGGCCCTGGGATATTGTTCAAGAATCTCGCTAAAGAGGCCATTGTCAGGGCCAATGAAGAACGCCACGCCCGTAGCAATCAGCAAGGCTCGCCGGTTCGTCCCCACGCCGGGATCGACCACCGCCACATGAATGGTTCCTTCGGGGAAATACTGGACGCACGAAGAGAGAAAAAACCCCGCTTCGTCAATCTGATGCGGCGTGATGTCGTGAGAGAGATCGACAATCGTAGCAATCGGATTGATTCTCAGAATCACCCCCTTCATCGTCGGCACAAACCAGTCTCGCAGGCCGAAATCGGAGAGAAGGGTGATGATGGGCCGTGCCGGCGGCACGTCAGACATCTTCGAATGTGATCTCCACCACTTCGTATTCGACCGTCTTCGTTGGGGTCTTCACCTCAACAACGTCGCCCACTCGTTTCCCGATGAGCGCGCGGCCAACCGGGGACTGAACGGAAATCCTGTTGCACTTGACGTCGGCTTCGTCTTGGCCGACAAGCGTATACTGTCGTTTCTCCTGAGAGTGCTGTTCGATCACGATCACAGTTGCCCCAAAGACCACGGTGTCGCTGTTTCGTCCGGTGATCTCGACCACACGAGCATCTGCCAATTTGTTTTCAAGCTCCGTAATACGGGCTTCGATGAAGGCTTGCCGCTCCTTCGCCGCATCGTACTCGGCATTTTCGCTGAGATCACCGTGGGCACGGGCCTCGGCAATCGCCTCGATGACCTTGGGACGCTCAACTCTCCGCAATCGGTCCAGTTCAGCTTTTAATGCTTCGTAGCCTTTTCTTGTAATCGGGGTCGGCATGGGCAATCACTCCTAACTACAGGACAGTTGATGATACTCCTGCAACGAACGGATGGACAGTCCCTTTTTCAGCATGGCTTCAATCCCCAACACAGCAGCCATCGCCCCGCGCATAGTTGTGTAATAGGGGAGACCTCGGTGGAGGGCCTCTCGGCGGATGGCGATCGAGTCGGAATGGGCCGAAGCCGTCTGAACCGTGTTGACCACCAAAGCAATTTCTCCGTTTTTGATATGATCAACAATGTGAGGCCGTCCCTCACTCACCTTATTGACGGTTGTCACATCCACCCCGTATTGCCTCAAATAGGCAGCAGTCCCACTGGTAGCTTGAATGGAAAAGCCGATTGCACGGAGGCGTCTGGCCACCTCTAACGCTAGAGGTCTGTCCGTCGCCTTGACACTGATAAAAGCGGTACCCGAGATGGGAAGTGCGGCACCGGCACCAGCCTGGGACTTTGCAAAGGCCCAGCCAAAATCTTCGTCAAGCCCCATCACTTCGCCGGTTGATTTCATCTCCGGTCCCAACAGCACATCTACCCCTACAAATTTGGTGAACGGAAAGACCGCTTCCTTAACAGACACATGTGCTGGCTGGGGGGCTGACGTGAAGCCAAGTTCGTTCAACGTACGTCCTAACATGACCTTCATGGCTAGCTTCGTCAGAGGCACTCCAATGGCTTTGCTGACGAATGGCACGGTCCGCGACCCCCGTGGATTGACTTCAAGGATATAAACGATTCCGTCCTTCACGGCAAATTGAGCATTCATCAAACCGACAACGCCTAAAGCCTTAGCCAGCAACTTCATCTGCCGCTCGATCTCCTGCACCACGGTTTTGTCCAGCGTATAGACCGGAAGCGAACAGGCCGAATCTCCGGAATGGACACCGGCTTCTTCTATATGCTCCATAATCCCGGCCACCACCACAGTGTCGCCGTCAGCAATCGCATCAGCATCGACCTCAATGGCATCGGACAAATACTGGTCGATCAGCACTGGATGACTGGGTGAGGCTTTAACGGCAGCTTGCATATATTCCATCAACCCAGCCTGGTCATAGACGATTTGCATCGAGCGACCCCCAAGAACATAAGAGGGCCGGACCATCACGGGATAGCCGAGCAGTTCAGCCACTTGCACCGCCTCATCAGCCGATCGCGCTATTCCACTTTTGGCCTGTCGCAAGTTGAGTTTCGCCAACAGATCGCGAAATCGCTCTCGGTCCTCAGCCAAATCAATCGCGTCTGGACTCGTGCCTAAAATGCGGACACCAGCCTTCGAGAGCGGAAGGGCCAGCTTGAGCGGCGTTTGTCCGCCGAATTGCAACACCACGCCCATTGGCTGTTCTTTGCGAACAATGTTGAGTACATCCTCCTCCGTCAATGGCTCAAAGTAAAGCCGGTCCGACGTATCATAGTCAGTACTGACCGTTTCGGGATTGCAGTTGACCATGATCGTCTCAATCCCTTCTTCCCTAAGCGCCATTGCCGCCTGAACGCAACAATAGTCAAACTCAATCCCCTGGCCGATCCGATTTGGTCCGCCGCCCAAAATCATGACCTTTTTCCGATTCGATGGCCTGGCCTCGCACTCATCCCCATAGGTAGAGTAGAGGTAGGGGGTGTGCGCCTCGAATTCCGCCGCGCAGGTGTCAACTCGCTTATATGTGACAGCACAACCAGCGGGCTTCACAGGGCTGTCGGTTTCAGATTCCACACGAACTCGGCAAATAGAAGCCGTATCCACTTCCAGCAAATGTGCCAGACGGCCATCAGAGAAGCCCAATCGTTTGGCTTCCCACAGCCATCCCCCTTTCCTGCTTCCGGCCGCCAAATCGACTACCAGTTCTTGGGCGTTAGCGACCAACCACTGTTCGAACTCTACCAATTCCCGCACTTGCTCGATGAACCACGGATCGATAGAGGTTAAGGCAACAAGCTCATCGGTTCCTATTCCCAACCGAATCCCATCGGCCACATACCACAATCGTTCGGCCAGTGGAGTCCGCAACATGCAGCGGACCCGATCTGCCAGCTCCTCCCGTGAGGCTCCCAACGGAAGGCTTCGGTCGATTCCGACACGGGAAGCCAAGCCATTGAGATCCAACTCCAAGGACCGGATCGCCTTTTGCAGCGCTTCTTTGAATGTCCGTCCAATCGCCATCGCTTCTCCCACGGACTTCATCTGCGTCGTGAGCGTTGGATCAGCCCCTTTAAATTTTTGAAACGCGAAGCGAGGAATTTTCACAACCACGTAGTCGATCGATGGTTCAAACGACGCCTTTGTCACACCAGTAATGTCATTGGTGATCTCGTCTAACGTATAACCGATTGCCAATTTGGCGGCGATCTTGGCAATCGGGAAGCCAGTCGCCTTCGACGCCAGCGCGGAGCTGCGGGACACCCGGGGATTCATCTCGATAACGACCATGTCTCCATTGCGAGGGTTGACTCCAAACTGGATATTGGATCCTCCTGTCTCTACGCCAATCTCCCTGATAATCTTGAGGGCGGCATCCCTCATGCATTGGTATTCCTTGTCGGTCAAGGTCATAGCCGGTGCCACAGTGATACTGTCACCGGTGTGCACACCCATGGGATCAAGGTTTTCAATCGGGCACACAATCACGACGTTGTCTTTGAGATCCCGCATGACCTCCAGCTCGTATTCCTTCCATCCAATGACCGACTCTTCGATCAGAACCTGCCCCACAGGGCTCATGGCCAGCCCCCAATCGATCAACGTAACAAATTCTTCTCGATTGTAGGCGATGTTCCCACCAGTTCCACCTAACGTAAACGACGGGCGAATGATGGCAGGGAAACCGATCTGGTCTAACACAGCAAGTGCCTCTTCACGGTTGTGTGCCATGCCGCTCTTTGGCACCCGCAATCCGATCCGCTGCATAGCTGACTTGAAGGCTTCGCGATCTTCTGCTTTGTGAATGGCCTCAGCCGACGCACCGATCAGCTTGACGCCGTATTTGTCCAGCACCCCCTTTTTGACCAATCCCATGGTCACGTTGAGCGCCGTCTGTCCACCCATGGTAGGAAGCAAGGCATCGGGCCGTTCCCGCTCGATTACAGCTTCGACCACCTCCAGGGTAATCGGCTCCACATACGTGCGGTCAGCCATCTCTGGATCCGTCATAATTGTGGCAGGGTTACTGTTGATGAGGATCACCCGATAGCCTTCTTCCTTGAGGGCCTTGCAGGCCTGGGTGCCAGAATAATCGAACTCGCAGGCTTGACCGATGACGATCGGCCCGGAGCCAATGATAAGTACGGAACGGATGTCTGTCCGTTTCGGCATAGAAGTCCCTTCCGGACGGCGTCGCCTAAGAGGACGGTGGCAGTGGCCCAACCGGCGGGCGATAGGGCTGGATCGGCACCGGTTTCATCCCCTCTGTCTGTTGGTAGAGTTTTAAGACCTCTGGCAGCCAGGCCTCAATTTGATTGAGGCGTGTCGCGTCGGAAGGATGAGTTGACAAGAACTCAGGAATGTTCTGTTGCGCTCGAAAACAGGCCTTGCCAATCAACTGCCGAGGACACCCACTCATCCGTTCCCAAAATGGCACCGCCTCACGCGGATCGTAACCAGCCTGGGCCATCAGGCGGAGGCCGATAAAATCAGCCTCGGACTCCTGAGTTCGTCCAAACGGCAGGGAAACTCCTACGCCATACGCGCTCATCGCTGCCACCGCCGCATCGGGACGGCCAGCCGCCGCTCCTGCCGCCAAGGCACCCACCTGGGCGATCGTTTCCAGGATTCCCCTGCTATACCGCTCAGCGCCGTGGCGCTGTAGCACGTGCGCAACTTCATGACCGATGACAGTCGCCAATCCGTTTTCGTTTTGCGTGAATTTGAGGATGCCGGTAAAGATCGCGACTTTTCCGCCAGGTAAGGCAAACGCGTTGATCGTGCGGTCATCCTGAATGACGACAAATTCCCAATGGTATGCTGGCTTATTCGCGGCGGCAGCGATGCGTCCCCCCACGCGATTCACCATCTCATTGATCTCCACATCGTCACTCAGCCGAGCGGTGCGCAGGATCTCATGAAAGGCGCTGATCCCCATGGCAATCTCTTTTTCCTCGGAGATCGTGATGAATTGGTCTCGAGCAGTTCCTGGAGCGCGATAACAGCCAGCTATCGCGGAGACCACCCACCCTCCAGTTCCCATCCGTGCAAGCCCCTGCAAGCCGAGAACGAATCCAACGCTCTGGCGCAGAAACTCACGCCGCCCTATCGACAAGGGCACCCTCTGCACCCTCTGATCGACCAGCGCATCGGTGAACCAGATCACGGGGTGTTTGTCCTGCTCAGAGCGGGTTGGGAAACGATTCATCGCCGGGTCTCTAGGGCATCCATAAATACATGAATTGGGGTGCACTGCCCCGCAGAAATGTCATCAAATCCAGTTCACCGATGGCCGACAGAGGTCCTGGTGCTAACAAGCGAGAATAGACATTATTCACGTAATCGCCCGGTCGTTGATACGTCACAACGCGAGCCTCCTTCAGGTTGGCTTTCTTTTTTGCCAGTTCGATGGCATCATCTAAGTAGCCAATCTCGTCCACCAACCCCACCGCTTTCGCTTGTGCTGCCGCATAGACGCGCCCATCAGCCAGTTGCTTGAGCCGATCCATGGGCAGATGGGGCCGTCCTTCTTGGACAACAGCCAAGAACCGTTCATAAAACGAATCGATCAGCCCTTGAAAGATTGCCCGCTCCTCCGACGTCATCACGCGAAACGGCGACCCCATGTCCTTCCTTGGCCCAGACGTCACCGCTGTTGCTTCTACGCCTATCTTCTCCATCAGGCCGTGCGCATTGATAGTCAACATGATGACGCCGATGCTACCGGTCACAGACGAAGGATGTGCCAGCACCACATCAGCGGCGGAAGCTACATAGTAGCCTCCCGAAGTTCCCAGATCCATGATGGAGGCGACGATTGGGATTTTCCGTGAAGCTTTGAACGACTTGATCTCGTGATACATGATGTCCGAAGCCGTCACCGTGCCGCCCGGCGTATTGATACGGAGAACGACCGCCTTGATCCTGTCATCTTGCGAAGCCTTCAGCAACTGTTCCTTAAGCCTTGCGACTGGACTCGGAGCTGGTATCAGCCCTTCTTTGTCCTGGGAACTGATCAGGCCAGAAATGTCGATGAGCAACACCTTGGCTGATCCACTGCCACTCACCTGGGTCTCCTTGAGCGGCCCCTGCGCAGGCAACAAAGGAAAGTTGAACGAGCAACCGGACCAGGTCCCTTCGATTAACAGTCCGATCAACACCGCTACAACAAACCGATTACGCATAGTGAGTCTCCATTAATCGAACGAATTCCTCAAACAGATAGGCAGCATCATGGGGGCCAGGCGAGGCCTCCGGGTGATATTGCACGGAAAACAGCCGGCGACTGGGGCAAGCCATTCCTTCGATCGAACGATCGTTTAGACTGAGGTGCGTGATCAACAACGGTCCATAGTCGGTTGTCACAATCGGCGGATCATCGGGAACCTCACGCAGCGGCGTGGAAATGGCCACAGCGAAATTGTGGTTTTGCGACGTGATCTCCACCTTTCTGGTTCGGAGATTGATGACCGGATGATTGGCGCCATGATGGCCAAACTTCAACTTGTATGCCTTCAGTCCGAACGCCAAACCCAAAATTTGATGCCCTAAACAAATACCAAAGACCGGATAACGACCGATCAACTTCTTGACTTCCTTGACCGCGTACGGCACACCTTCCGGATCACCGGGACCGTTGGACAGAAACACTCCGTCTGGTTTCCGGTCTTCGATTTCCTCTGCCCTGGTCGTTGCCGGAACTACCGTAATCCGACACCCGACATCAGCCAGTCGCCGAAGGATATTTTGCTTGATACCGAAATCATAGGCCACCACATGCCAGGGATATCCATCAGGACGCAACCGAGGGGGCTGCATGCCATCGGGAGCCCATCTGCCAGACCCCTTTTCCCATTCGTACGGTCGCTCGCAGGTGACCATTCCCGCCAAGTCTCGCCCCACAATACTTGGTGCCTCCCGCGCCTTGGTGACAGCGCCAACTCTGTCAAGCCCTCCATGGGTAATAACACCCTGTTGAGCCCCCTGTTCCCGCAGATGTCTTGTCAACGCCCTTGTATCGATTCCTTCGATTGCCACAACCCCGGCTTCCATCAAATACTCGTGGATTGTCTGTTTGCTCCGCCAGTTACTGGCCAATCGACTGGCTTCCGTTACCACAAACCCCTCGGCCCACACCTTGCGAGATTCCCCATCGTCTGGGGTGGTCCCATAGTTGCCAATGTGGGGGCAGGTCATTGCGACGATCTGCCCTTTGTACGATGGATCTGTCAACACCTCCTGATAACCGGTCATCGCCGTGTTGAACACAACCTCTCCTACCGCTTCCCCTTCACGGCCAAGCGCCCGCCCCTCAAAACAAGTTCCATCAGCCAAAGCGAGCAACGCTTTTTTCATCGAGCCTCCCAGCCATTGTCAGAGACGCCTTGGCTTTCACAACCATCAAGGCTACTCCTCCAACCACCGTCACAGTGTAGAGGATCCGTATCGGCATTAATATCCGGAACAGCGCCTCGAAGGCCGCTCGTTTTGCCTCTTCTCCCGAAGCGGCAAAAGCCTGCTCCTGCAAGGATACGGCCTGCGGATGAAGGACCAGCACAAGGATCCCCACACTTACAACCATGACTCCGACGAGCACAACCTCGCTCCATTTCACCGCCACTATCTGTTCCCCACTCCACCTGCGATAGGCAAGGCCGCCGCACAACACGACAGCGGATCCCATAAGAAACCGCTGATAGTTCTCAAAAGTCTTCGTTAAGAAGACCCCTCCTATCTCTTGGCCGCCAAACGTGTTGAACACCGCTGGAATCACCCCTCCAACCAAGACAATCAACCCTCCTACCCACAGGCTCAACGCCAGCCATTCCATCGTTAGACACCCGATCAGACTCCAGCGCCGGAGGCTTTGCACAATCGTTCACTGAATCCGTTACTGATCCAATCGATAGACGACACGCCCGCCCACGATCGTCATTTGTACCCGTCCCTTCACTTTCCAACCGGCGAATGGGGTATTGCGACTCTTGGAGCGAAACAGACTGGGATCCACTTCCCACTGGGCAGAGGGATCAACAAGCGTCACATCGGCATCGGCCCCTACCGCTAACGTCCCTTTTGGCAGTCCGAACACCGCGGCCGGCGCAGCCGTCAGTTTGATGACTGCTTGTTCCAATGACAAGACACCTTCCTCGACCAGACTCAGCGTCAACGGTAGAGCGGTTTCCAGCCCAACAATGCCAAACGGCGCCTCAGTAAAGTCTTGTTGCTTTTCCTGGGTGGCATGGGGCGCATGATCAGTGGCGATGGCATCAATGGTCCCGTCGCGCAATCCCTCCTTGATGGCGCGCACATCTTCACTTGTACGTAAGGGAGGATTCATTTTGGCATGGGTATTGTAGCCACGAACCGTTTCCTCCGTTAGGGTGAAGTGGTGCGGACAAGCCTCCGCTGTCACCCTAATACCACGGGCCTTGGCTTCTCTCACCATGCGCACCGATCCTACCGTGCTGATGTGGGCGAGATGAATCCTCGCTCCCGTCAATTCCGCTAGCAACAGATTACGAGCCACCATCACATCCTCGGCCGCAGCCGGGATACCAGGCAGACCCAGTTCGGTCGAAACCAGGCCTTCGTTCATGCACCCCCCTTCAGCCAAGTTGAGATCTTCACAATGATCCACAACCGTCAAGTCAAACGCGAGTGCATATTCCATCGCCCGACGCATCACCAAGCTGTTCATCACAGGCTTGCCATCGTCCGAAATGGCCACGCAACCGGATCGTTTGAGATCGCCAATCTCCGCCAGCTCCTTTCCCTCGGAACGTTTGGTGATTGCTCCGATCGGCAATACGTTCGCGAGACCAGCCGCCCGTCCCCGTTCAAGAATAAACTCCGTTACCGCCTGATTATCATTGACCGGATTTGTATTCGGCATACAACAGACCGTTGTAAACCCCCCGGCGACAGCGGCAGCACTGCCGCTTTCAATGGTTTCTTTGTATTCAAACCCCGGTTCCCGAAAGTGGACATGCAGATCGACAAACCCCGGCAGTACGAGCAACCCGTGAGCGTCAATAAGCTCACAGCCGGCCGGCATTGGGAGAGTCCGGCCAACCGAGACAATTTTGCTTCCCTCGATTAAAACATCGCCCTCGCCCTCATATCGGCCAGGGTCAATCACTCGTCCACCTTTAATGAGTAATGCCACGGTCACCTTCCTTTCTTCTTCGCGGCACGCCGGCTGCCCTAAATTGGGTTGGCAAACGTTCCACGACCGGCTAGCCGGACGCCGACATCAGATACAGCACTCCCATACGGACAGCCACACCGTTAGCAACCTGATCAAGGATCACCGACGATAGGCTGTCGGCCACATCGGGCGCAATTTCCACCCCCCGATTGATGGGACCAGGATGCATGACGATTGCCCCTGGCTCAGCTAATCGAACCCGCTCGGCAGTCAATCCATAGAGCCTTGCGTACTCTCGGATGGTCGGAAACAACGCCCGTCCTTGTCGCTCTAACTGCAAGCGAAGCATCATGATCACCTGCGCCCCCTCCAGTCCCTTATCCATGTCGTGATACACTTTGGCCCCCAATCGCTCTACGCCATACGGCATCATCGTCGGTGGACCAATTAGACGAACGTCCGCGCCGAGTTTAGTCAGGGCATACAGGTTTGAACGGGCCACGCGACTATGGGCCACATCGCCCACGATCGCAACCCGCAATCCTTTGAACTCTAATCCCCGCCGCCGAATGGTGTACAGATCAAGCAAGGCTTGTGTCGGATGCTCATGCCACCCGTCTCCGGCGTTGATAACCGACGACTTTACGCCACGTGCCAATGTGTCCGCGGCACCAGCCGAGGCATGTCGCAGCACAATAATGTCCGCTTGCATCGCTTCAATGTTACGAGCTGTATCGAGAAGCGTTTCCCCCTTAACAACACTGCTGGTCGAGGGCGAAAAATTGATCACGTCGGCACTCAGCCGCTTCGCCGCCAATTCGAACGACGTGCGGGTCCGTGTGCTCGGTTCGAAAAAGAGATTGACCACTGTTTTCCCCCTAAGAGCAGGCACCTTTTTGATCTCCCGCCCCGTTACCTCCTTGAAAGAGTCCGCGGTATCGAGAATGAGCATGATCTCGTCTACTGACAAAGAGGCCAGGCTTAACAGATCTTTGCGCTTGAGACCCATCGGTTTCTTACGACAAGGGCTTGATGATCACCACGCGATCCTCTTCGCCGTATTCTTCGAGCAACACACGGACCGTTTCTTCGCGAGAAGTGGGAAGATTTTTACCAACGTAATTGGCCTTGATCGGCAATTGCCGATGGCCACGGTCAACTAGCACTGCTAGTTGGATTTCTTCTGGCCTACCCAGATCCATTAAGCCGTCCATTGCCGCCCGGATCGTCCGTCCCGTAAATAGCACGTCATCCACCAACACCACCGCCTTGCCGGCCAGATCAAACGGAATGGAGGTCTTTCTCAACACCGGTTGGTTTTTCCGCAAGGCTAGGTCGTCGCGATAGAGTGTAATGTCCAATTCACCAATCGGAACGGACACTCCTTCAATCGCATGAATACGCTTGGCCAGCCGATGCGCCAAATGAACCCCTCCGGTTCTGATACCAACCAACGCTACCAGGTTGACGCCTTTGTTGCGCTCCACAATCTCGTGTGCAATTCTGGTCAACACCCGGGCGATGTCCCCCGCATCCATGATCAGTTTTTCATTTGTACGGGCGATCCCGCCCTCCCGTTTTTCGGTCATCACCACCTCAAAGGTCACTGTGAGAACCTAGTTTAAGGAACTGAGGCCGATCGATGCCCTATCGGCAAAAAAAAAACCTTCTCACTTTCACAGGTGAGAAGGTTGAGTACGCTCCTGCCCAACCGGCACGCTTGGCATCATTCTGCTCCTTGCTCACCTCACCGGATGAGCATTAAAGGCAAGAGGATCGTACCGAGCCATCCGCTCTGTGTCAAGCCTGGTTCTGTTTTCACAACTCACAACTCCAACGAGGAAAGACTACTTGCGCTCAGGCCCACTGTCTGATCTCAACACAGGAGGTTCTTGCAACGCTCACTTGCACTCACCAGGTGGGACCAGCATGCCAAATCACGAGAGGCAGATAGCAATACTTACTGTCGGATCGGACGTCTCAGCCGCTTTTCAATTGAAGCCACTTTGCTATCCAGCCGCCCTCTCTGACCTTTGCGGTAATCGATCTTGATCGTGCAGGAGATGCGGTTACAGTCTTTTTTCATGCGCTCATAGCATCGACGCACGACGTCAAAGACGTCGTCCCATTCCCCTTCCAACACCGTTCCCATGGGATTTAATCGATACGGAATCCCACTCTTATCGATGATGTCCAACGACCGAGCCACATACTTTCCGACACTTTCTCCCTTCCCCAACGGGGACATGCTGAATTCCAGAAGAATCACATCATGGCCCTTTGCGTTTTTCTGTTTCATGACGCCTCACCCTTTCCCCCTCGCCCCCGTTTGGCCCGCTCTTCCAGCCACACGTTCGGATACTGAACCTTTCCCAGTAATCGAAACCCATCCAGCGCCTCACGCAACAGGGCCCGCCGTTTCTCAGCATCCGGCTCGTTTTTCCTCGCCTGTTCCCGCAATTCTCCCAGCCACTGCACAAAGGCAGCAAACTCGTCATCCAAAATGCGTTCAAGGTCTTCTTTCATAAATCCGGACAACAACGGGGCGACCCCGCTGGAACTGACGGCAATTCTCATATGCCCCGCCGCAACAACCGCAGGCATGGTCACACTGGATGCTTCTGGATAATCAACGGACCATACCAACACTCGTTTTTCCCTCGCCCGGGCAAGCAATATCTGGGCAAAGTCACGATCCCCCCGCACAGTGTTCAACACCAAAATGGCATGGTCAAGGTCTGAATCCCGAAAATGCCGACCTCGGTGAATCACCTTTCCCGACGCGGCCAACGAGCGCAGTGTTTCATTAAGTGTTGGACTCACAATCATCACCTTCGCCCCAGCTTCAAGCAGCCGTTGCGCCTTCTCGGCAGCTTCTTCATCACCGCCGATCACCAACACGGTCCAGCCCTTCACATCCAGTACGATAGGGAAACCAGGGTTCGGAGCCATTGGTCATTCCTTGCTCAGACAAGCCTTCATCGCACAAATGATCTGCGCAACTGTTACAATGCGCTGCATCTTACAATAGGATTTTCCATCCCGTAAATGGCGCCTCTGCTCATCCCCATGGCGCTATTCTGAATTGTCACTCCGCTGAATCATGAGGAAGGTGACGGACGGTGCTGCCTCCTCGAACACGAACCACAGCGCTGACATTGGATCCTTGGCCTAGGACAGACGCAGCGAAAATAGAGGCAAGAAGGGAACGACCCAGCGAACCATGTGGTCGATTATGTTTCGGCCGGATCAGCGTCCAGTTCCATGTTCCAATACAGATAATCCCGCCAGCTCTCCGGAGTGTTCCGGATGCCGATCGTGATCGTGATCATGGGACTCCACTTTGGTTTTTCCGGCCGTTTTTTGAGTTTCATGCCCGCTTCCTCTGGCGTGCGGCCGCTCTTGCGATTGTTACACCGCCAACAGGCTGTAACGATGTTCTCCCAGGTCTTCTTGCCTCCCTTGGCAATGGGGATCACATGATCGAAAGTGAGGTCCTCTGTCCGAAACCGTTGGTTGCAGTACTGGCATGTGTAACCGTCGCGGGTAAAAATGTTGATACGAGAAAATTTGACAGCCCGATGACTGTCTTTCAATTTCACGAGCTTAAGGAGACGCATCACGGCGGGAAGCTTGAAGGAAATAGAAACTCCGTGGATTTCTCTGTCGTAGACCTCGAGGACTTCGACCTTACCTTGCCAAAGAAGCGTGATGGCCTTTTGCCAATGGAGCACCCGAAGAGGCTCGTACGTAGCATTGAGGAGTAACGTCAGTTCCATGGACCACCCTCATTATGCAACCCTTTCCCCTATACGGAGTTTGTTCTGAGAAAAACACACTTGCGATTGTGTATGCCACAAGCTTATTGTGAAATCAAGCAAGCATCCTGCTGAGAGCAGACCGGGACGACTCAATGAACACTGCCCCAACAACTAGCGAGTCAGGCGACCCACAGAAGCCTGCTTCTCCTTTCTCTCCGTTCGTCACCGTTGCCACAATCAATGAAGTGCTACCTGGAACAGGGCGCATCGTCGAGGTAGAGGGAATATGGGTGGCGCTCTTCAACGTCGATGGAACGTTCTACGCCATCGACAACACGTGTCCCCATGCCGGTGGCCCGCTCGGTGAAGGACGATTAGACGGCACCATCGTCGAATGTCCGTGGCACGGCTGGAAATTTGACGTCACCTCAGGAGAACGGCTCGGAAATCCCGATTTCCGGGTGACGTGTTGCACGGTGCGCGTTCACGGAAACGAGGTTCAGATCGCCATTCCACCAACGCTCAGGAAACCAGCCTAGCGCCCGCGATGGGCCGACGCAAGCTGCCGGCTCGCTCGCGTTGTTATGCCGGCACGTCGATCTGATCGCCCCTGCTCAGCGACTACGGAATCGGCACACCGTCTTTGCGAAGTCTAGCACTGTGACAACTCCTTTGGTTCCTGGATCTGCGTCCTGACCTCCTCAAGCGTAGCACCAGTGGTAAGACAACCAGGACGATTCGAACGTAGGCGGAATCATTGTTCTGATCCTGTTCGATCACAATGCTGTATTGCAGAGAAACCTCATGTGTTCAAACCAGCTTAGTTGAGGGTACGCTTCAACGTGCCGGGAGCAAGATCATCGCCGGACTTCCCGGGCACGGTCACTCGATCCAATTTGGAAGATGCTGGAGTCCGACAGAGGCGGTCACGAGTCGTTTGTCAAAGATCCCACGAATGTTTGGAATGCCCGAAGAGTTCCCGGATCACCCGGTTAGCGTTGCGGCCTTCAAGAAAGGATGCAACAACTGACGACAGCCCTGTTGGGGTCACAGACTCGGAACAAGAGAGCGCGACCACGATCAGTTTTCCCTCATTGCCTGGTTTGTCCGGATCAGCTCCATTGGCATCCCACCCTTGGAGCCAACCTGAATCCCTCTGTCCGGCGGCATGCTCCGGCACCCGTGTTTCGCCCACCTTTCATGAGCCTGGTCCAGAGCAGCTCTGGCGCCTTCGCATCGTCAATGTTGACCCGACTGACTCCTCAATAAATTATCTCCCTCACTTTTTGCTGAGTCCGGTAACGAGGAAACCGTTCGCGGATCGTCATCGGGTTCTTTGGGAGTGATCCCATCAGCCGGCAGGGAGGCGGCATTCACCCTTTTTTTGGCCAGGTGTGCGTGCCAGATGAATTCCCGCTCAAACCACTGACCGCGCACGCCTTGATCCCGCAACTGAACACGGATTTCATAGATATCGTCTTCGACCCGCTGCACGCGCCACTCGCCGAGCCGGACTCCTTGCCCGCGCTCCTTCATGGAGCGGACGTGTTCGTTCATGGCTTGAAGAATGGTGCCGCCTCCGATGGCCGGATACGACTGGACCATGGCCAACGCCTCAGCCGCCTGGGGATCCAGAGACAGGCTGGTCCTTGGCAGTCCTGTCCACACGTAAAACATCCCACCGCTCACCAGCACGAGCGTGACGATTAGTTGAAGCACCCGCTTCACAGACGATCGCGCTGCACAATCCTTCCCGAACACCGTTTTACCTTCTGTGGAAGTGTTGCTTCATACGAGGCATCTTAAGAATGGCTTTGTTTCACTGTCAACGAACCGTTTCAAATCACAGCCCAGCCCGTTGCGGTTCCTTCCCCTCAATAGAGTAAGGCCCTGCCAGCCCCTATGCCACAATACTGCAATCTGAACCAGGTAGCGATGCCAGCCTCTCCGCTCGACGTCACTCCCGCCCTCTCACCGCTTGTCTGGTTAAAAGACCTTGTGCTACAAATATCGGTCGATATTTCTGGATCGGAGGCCGTGCCCATTGCATGAAGTTCTTTCTCTACGCGGACCAACTCAATCCAACTCAGCTCAAACGTCGGGCTCCGGAACACAGGTTTCTTCACCTTGCCACCTTGGCTGACCACACTATCAAATTCTGCCGGTGGTCCTCCCAATGGCGCTGCGGGTTGGCCAGCGTCGTTCCGTCACCGGGTGAGCTGGTATGGGGAGGTGTCTTTGAGCTAACAGAGGAAGACGTCAAACTCATGGACGAATTCGAGAACGACGTGCCGCAAGGCGCTTATCGTCATGTGCAGGTTACGGTCACTGACCAGGAGGGACACAAAGAACTGGTCACCACCTATGTCGCTGCGCCAATCGGCAAATTCAAGCCCAAGGATCACTATATCGAGTGGGTCATGAAAGGCCTGGCCAAGTGGGGCTTCCCCGAAGAAGTCACCCGGCAGTG
>JANDJK010000021.1 GCA_024330925.1 Nitrospira sp. | reverse complement strand
CGCCACGGCGGCGGCGCGATGTTCGTCCGTGAAGGCCAAGAGCCGGTCTCGGTTCGCCTTCATGGCCTCTAGCGTGAGCAAACCATCCAGGTCAAACCAAAAGAATGCGCCGATGGCGAGTCCGATCGCTGCAGCGATGATAATTTTGCCGAAGCGTGCCCCATTCGCTGATGTGGAGGGCAACGAGGCTGGATGAGATGGTGGTGTCGGCTGTGCCATCTCGCACGTGTACGAATGTTCTCCTGTACACGGTATATCCTTCATGAGGCTCCCTTCTATTGACGGACTGAAGCGTGGCACTGGTTCTGTTTTAGCTCGGTTTTCATGAGGAGTAGGCGGCCTCGTCTTGCGTCCACAGTACCGGACTTCGGGATCGGATTCTGTGAGCTAATTCACAATGCAGAACGGAAGGGAAGTCATGACAGAACGACTCTGACGGAGCGGAGTTTCCACCCCATCGCCCGGCTCATGGCGCCGGGCGATGGGTTCTATGAACGTTGCGGCAGTGCGAGGACGAAATGATTCAGCAAGGCATGCCGTTCGTAGCTGAGCAGATAGAGATGGAGAATCGAAGGATCATCGGCGTCCCAATGGAGCAGCGGCCCATCCACGCCGATGGCGTGATGGTCGAGCCAGCGGTTCTGTGCGTCGAGATGGAATCCATAGAACGTGCGGTGGATCGGAGGACTTGCCACGACTTGCTCATACGACTCAAAGAAGCCGGGGTTGCCGATGCCAAGGGGAACCTGCCGGCCACGGTCGTACTGCTCCGGGGACGCGACCGGAATCGTGGCCCAATCGAGCCCGCCGAGAATCAGGCGAGTGGCTTCCTGCGTCTTATTGCTCCGAAAGGTTAGTTCGATCTCGAAGAGCGGCTCGGCCTCTCCGGATAGCGTCACGTGTCGCAGAGTGGCTCCGGTGAGCTCGGCAAGATAATGCAATTGAGTCTCGCGTGGAGGGGCGCGGGAGTAGCGTCCAGGCGGGGTGAAGCTCGCGAATCGCACCGGCTGGCGGTACCAGTCTCGATAGGTGGCTGCAACAGGTGTGAGGATGTTTTTGCGTTTATGGGCTTGTTCGCCTTGCGCTGCCACCGGCTCGTCCCACCGTGCCGTGGCCTGGATCGGCCGTTCCCGTTCGATGGTCCTGAGTCGGTCTAATCGGATAGCCGTGCCTGACGGATCGACCCAGTGCTCCAGCGACCACCAGTAGGACCAATAGGACAGGTCGTTCACCCGTTCGAACACCTGCTTGTAGAGTCCGAGCGGGAACGTGAACCAGAGGTGTTCGTACACGCGCTCTTCGCCATCTTCCGTGGTGAACAGCAACAATTCCCACGAGCCCGCGTTCAAACAGTTACGCGCGAGATCCACACGGGTCAATGCCCGCTGCTCGAACCCGTCTCCGCCTTCGCGTACGTCAAGATGGGCTGAGTGTCGAGTGAATCGGACCTGTTGCCGGTTCCATTCCCGGTCGATCAACCCGATTTTCGTCAAATCCAGGTCGCGTTTGGCCCAAGGGGGAACTGCCGCCACGACATACGCGAGATCGACATCGGTGAGCTCGATGGCTGCGGATTTCGGCGAAGCGGGCTCGAGGAGGAAGCGGAAACGAGTGCCGCCCAGTTGCTCGACGATCAATTGCCGGTGAGCATACATGCCGAAGACCGGACTCGTCTTCTCCGGATTTTCGGGATAGGCGTCTTTCGAGAATGCCGTCAGGGCAACAGTCTGCCGAGGCCGGTCGTCATAGCGATGGGCGAACCAGGCAGATCCCGCAATTGCGAGGATCGTGAGGCAGGTCAGCGCCGCAAACGTCGCCCGTCTCTTGCCGCGAGAGGCTGGTGAGGCCATGGCTCTTATTGTTCCAAGTCGAATACAGCACCTACGAACGGCGTGGCTGACTATAGCGGGATTGAAGACTCGGCTGCGAGAGATGACCGTGGCGGCAACGGGCCGGACCAGAGTGACAGATGGCCTGATGCCTATCGTTGCCGATCGGCTGGAACTGCCTCACAGTTTGTTCTGGGCCAGAGCGAAGAGAATCTGGTTTGAAAGATGCCGTGGTTGCCTTCATGCAGGCAACCGAGTAGGCTGATATCATCTCAGCGAGCCAATTCTTATGAACCAACCACAACCCGCTCCCAACAAACTTTGGTTCCTCAAGCACATTCGACTCTTCGATGGGATTTCTCCTTCCGAAATGCAGGAGATAGAGAAGATTACTCGCATGGTAGAGGTTAAGAAACGGCAGCCTCTCTACTTGCCCGGCGATCCCAGCAGCAGTGTCTATTTGCTCAAGCAGGGCCGCGTCAAATTGGCCAACACCGGCGCGAGCGGGAAAGAAGTGACGTTTGAGATCCTGGAGCCCGGCGAGATCTTCGGAGAGCTGGAAGTGCTGGAGGGTTTGCCGCGTGAGACGGCCGCCGAGGCGTTGGACGACGCCATAATCTGCGTCATCCGGCGGGAAGACTTCGACAAGTACCTCAAAGCGCATCCGGATATTACCGTCAGGCTGACCAAGTTGATCGGCCTGCGGCTGCGGCGCATTCAAAGCCGGGTCGAAGATCTGGTCTTCCGGGACATGCCGGCGCGCTTGGCCCATTTGCTCGTCGAGCTCATCAAGAGCGGCGGCGTGCAGGAACCGCGCGGGATCCGCCTGAAGGCGAAGCTGACCCATCAGGAAATGGCGAACTTGATCGGCTGCAGCCGCGAGACGGTGAGCAACACCCTCGGCCAGTTCCGCGACCAGGGCCTCATCCAGATGGATGGCCGGACGATCACCATTCTGAAGCCGGATGGGCTCGTACGCCTGATGTCATAAGAACTCTCCTACTTAATCCTGCACACCGGCCGCTTCGCGCCATATATTGACGGTTCCCTCCATATTTACAGTAGGTTCAGCCGGGCTCATGGCAATGGTCCGCCGCAGGAATCGCATCGTGGGGCGCCGTCTA
This sequence comes from Nitrospira sp., assembly GCA_024330925.1. Taxonomy (GTDB): domain Bacteria; phylum Nitrospirota; class Nitrospiria; order Nitrospirales; family Nitrospiraceae; genus Nitrospira_D. The sequence goes on along the minus strand of JANDJK010000021.1, from coordinate 28,475 downwards.
AGACAGGAAGCGGCGGCTGACCGGGCGTGACATGGACGTGAGTTGCCACCGGCATGTCGCCGCGCAGCAGTCGAACCCAGCGCGCGGTGGGGTAGCGGAGCACCAGCTTCGGGATGAGCAGAAGCACGACCACCATGACCAGTCCCAGGATGATCAACAGCCACTCCCCTGAGACGACTTGGCTGCCTGCATAGGTCAGTGCATAGGTCGGAACAATCATCCCCAGCAACGTCGCCACGGCAAAGGCTTTGAGCGACATGTTCGTCAGGCCGGCTCCGTAGCTGACCAGATCAAAAGAGAAGAGTGGGATCAGCCGAGGCAAGAACACAAAAATGGCCAAGTGCCGATCCGAACAGCGCTCGCAGAAGTTGATGTCGGTGCGCAGAATCCTGGTGAGGACCTCGCGCCCCAACGCCCGTCCGATGAGAAAACTCGCGATCGCTCCAATCTCTGCGCCGATCACGGCATAGGTGGTTCCCAGGACGGTGCCGAAGGCCGCGCCGGCCGCCAGATCCAACGGCAAGCTGGGAATGGGACTGATCACGACGGCTGTCGCCATCAACAGCATGAACACCAGCGGCGCGAACGGACCGGTGCTGCCGAGATAGGAAACGATCCGTTCGGGGTTCAAGAACTCCTGAATATCGAGCCATTGCAACAGAAAGTATGTTCCAAAGATCACGAAGAGGAGCGCGCTTACTTTGAGCAACTGCGCCTTGGTGACACACCTGTCTCGAGCGGCCGTTCTCATAAGGACTTTGTTCCTCGCCGCTTCGCCCGTCCCGCTACTCATATCATTAGGTCTCTGCTTGTGTTCATGCCGTTTTTAGCGTTGACGCTCGACATACCCGCGTCCGCGCAGGCATTCTTCGACTCGATCGCGGATGGGAATAGAAGCGCCGCCATGCGGATCAATCGCCATTTCTTCATTCGTCGCCTGCCGTGTGCACTCTGACCGCTCCCGTTCGAAGTGGGCCACCCCTTTTGTCGGATGCTCCCAGACGGGTGTTGTGCAGGCCGTGAGCAATCCGAACGAGAGGCAGCCCCGCCAGATGTTCATCCGGTCCTCGCTATGATGACGCCGTCTCTTCTCCTGTCCGTCCCCCGCTTCCTTCGCACCTCGTGTGTCATAATATTCTCCTTTCCCTCGATACCCTGTCGCGTACTCCCCTCCAATCGAGGTCCGTGCTATTAAACACGCGTGCGATTCGTGAGATGTCCCGCCTTGGTCGGCAGTTCCCTGGCCATATCGCTTTCCTTTGCCGAATCTTTCCGAGAACTTGCCGCCGCCACACCGCCATTGAGCCAGATCCTGACATCTATAACCAGCGATGCGAAGAGCGGGGGACAACCTCGCCGTCGCTCTTTGTCTATTCTAGTTCTCAGCGATCTCTGCTCAATGATTCTATTGTGGCGACGGCCTCTCGTATCCGTTGTTCGCCTGCCTGCTTTCTCACCGTTCTCATTCATTAATGGGATGATGTCATGCTACGCCACCATCATGGCATGGGTCTGTGACGCATCTTACAAACAGATGAACAAATCTCTGAGGGAGACGGTCGAGGGGAAATGGGATCTCGGGTTGAAGGAGGATGCGAAGAGATAACGGAGATGATCGAGCCTGTGCTAACCTTGCCGGTTGTGGCCCAGCGCCTCGAACTGGGTGTTGCTCGGCACGCAAGAAGCGGTACAGCCCATGGCATGCGTGACGGTCGGGAACAGGCGGGAAACGGCGATGGCCATGGAAAGCTCGACGACGCCGACGTCACTGGAGCGACGGAAGATAGCCTCACGCCAGGTATCCTCTTCGCCACTGCCCGTCGCCACGGCTTCGGCAAAGAAATATACCTCCGCCCAATCCGCGGGCAGCGCGCAGGGGGCTTCATCGAGAATGGTATGAATCAGGGCCGCGCTGACGCCGGCTCGTGTTGCCAGGTGCACTTCCATCGTCATCCACGTGCCGCAATCTTCATGTCGAGCGGTGACGATTCGCGCCAGATGATACGCCTCAGCCGGAAGGGCCCGCCGAAATCTTGCAAGAGGCATGACCTTCATGAAGGCGAGAAAGTGCGGAGGCAAGACGCGAAGCATGCCGCGCAGATAGGCGAGTGAGATCCCCTGCGCCCGTTCAACCGCACGGAGCCGCCGCTCAAGGAGCCAGCGGATCACTCGGGTCATGGAGACCTCTGTTCAGGCCCTTTGAACACCTGAGTGTCGGGGTGAAAGGCATACCAAGCGAACCAGAAACCCATGACTGAGGGGATCGGCTTGCCCTCGGCATCGAGAACGGAGGCGCTGCGGGATTGCTGATTGAACTGTATCGTAATGGACCGGCCACCGACCTGATCGCTGATGGGAGAGCGGGCATTCTTCAACTCTGAAAAGGGATAGGTCTTGGTGACACCGTTGATCTCCACCCCGACGACCCATTCTTTAGGATGGTAGCGTGGATCGAAATGCGTAGTATCGAACATGAGGTCTCGACGGTCGGCATAACCTAGGTACGGATCGCGGTCGTAGTCCCGGAATGATCCGGTCTTTGTGGACAGGACCAGGGTGGCAGGATGGGCGGCGCGCCATTCCGCCCACGTCGTATGTTCGAGGAAGATGGGCCAGAGCTTTTCTCCGGTCAGCGGTCCCGCCACCGCCTGCATGCCGATCTGAGACCAGAGACTTTCCGTCTGGTGGTCGTACATAAGGAGGTCGCTCTGATACAGCAGTCCGGACACACCGAATGTGTGTCGTCGTCCTTGGATGGTGGCATCGAACGCGATGCCGGTTCCGCAGAGGGGGCAATACGTGACAACCACCGCGTGGCCATCAATTGCATCGTTGACGATCTCATGCCAGTTCAAAATCTTGATCGGGTAGGTCTTGGCTTCCGCTCCCAGTTTGAGGCCTAATACCCGGTCTCCGTCGAGCAGAAACGTCGCCTCTGCGGCCGGGACGAATCGCGGATGAAGAATCGCGGGGATCCCATCCTTGCCGGGGTCTCCATCAACGATCTGATCGAGCGGCACGTTGTGGCGGGTCAGGTCGAACGTGGTCGTCGGAGTTTTCCCGAGTCCCAGCCAGGCGAAGCAAATAAGCACAGCACCGATGCCGACCAGGAGCATCCATTCGCCACCGAGGTGGAACGAGATAGGGCCAGTAGCCCGATCTAGCTGTGGTCGAAGGAGAGAACGATGGACCGATCTGGCTCATGTGACAAACAGATATTATTGTTATCGCAATCGGGAGCAGCAGAACACCGAGCAGCGCGTCGGTGAATCGGAGGTTTTCTCCCGACGGTACAACATGCGCCGGGATTGTCTCTTTGAAACCTTCGTATTCGTCACGCAAACACGCGCTCACAAACGCCGGAGTATCAGGGATGTAAGAGGGTGTGACTCCCGAAAGGTATCGGTCAAAGGCCTTGAAAAATCGGATGGTCGACACGATCTTGCGGGATGTTGCCTGATCGAGCGCGTTCCGATTGAAGGCGTGGGGTACGGCCGTGGCGAAATACAGTCCTGCCTCATTTGTGGCAATGGCTAATGCGATGATGCGCTTGGTACTGCAATCCAGACCTTCGAGATAGAACTCTTCTTTGAACAACTCCCAAGCCGTTTCCAGATAGGCCGGTCGATCGCTCATTCCCATGAACAAGGCCGGCACAAACGAGACACCGAGAGTCTCGGTAATATCCAGAAAAACGATTTGGGTGGCGGTGATCCGTGAGAGGTCAGAACTGATTCTCTCCGGTTGGGAATCCCCTGCCGGCATAGTCTTCGCTAGGGAGTCGTTCTCTCTGCTGGCAACCGACCTGATCACGAATTGCCTCTCTCCCATTCTTTGAGTCTCGCCAGCAACCATTCCTTCCGTGGAATACCCGTGGGAAGGACCAGCCTCTCTAGGAGAAAGGCAGGAAACACCAGGACCCCGAGTGCACCACAATCCTCTTTATTGGCTGCACGGACATCGATATCCCAGGCCGGAAGTTCTTGCTGTATTTCTTGGGCTAAAGCCCTAGCCGATTGCTCAGACAGGCACCCCCGGTGAACTAAAATATCAAGACGGGCCATAGGGCGATTCTAACGACGTGATTTATCGCGATCTGTGAAGTGGCTTACATTAGGAGGCTGAAACTTGGCAGGAAGAAATGGACGTCCCTCATGCATGTGCCCCCACGATCTAATCCCTGATGAATCCGCTCTACACATCACGCCGACCTGGTTCCCCCTGACGAGGTACGTCACGCATATCTGAAGACCGATCACTTTTTACTTTTCCAGCGCTCCACCGCCTACCTCACACCTCCTCCCCTCTCGGGGTTGCACATCGGACCGGGAAGCGTACGCGCCACCTCTCGGCCCGAGCCAGCAGCGTCGGATTGCCTGAATGGTCGGGAGGAGCCAGGTACCGCCGATGCTCGTAGCCGACCGTCTTAACAGTCATCTAACCAAGGAGTGCCCCATGTCATCCCCATCACACCCCCCATTCCGTCATTTACGAAGCAAGATCCAAGAGTGGAAAGCCGGGGATCTTCTCCGGACCAGAGAACAAAGCTGGCACCGGTCCCGACAAGTCGCCCCCCTACAATTGGCTCCCATTATGACGGCACTTCAGGAAGCGCTCCAGGCGGAGGGGCTGCGGGCGACGATCCACAACATATCCGAGAACGACGCCATTTGAGCCTCCTGATCGAGCCGTTTGATATCGCAATCACCTTCGGCCCTGACGAGCACCCTAGTTGACGGATGATGAACGCACACAATGACACCACTGGGCTCGGGGGCGGCGCACTCCGGTCCGCCTGGCGCTTCGCGCCAAGATGATCCTGCTGGCCGTCGAAGGGCACGAGAACCGGCACATCGCCGCAGCCGCGGGAACGAGTCGGTGACGGTGGGGCTCTGGCGAGAGCGCGTTGCCACGCACAGGTTGGTCGGGCTTGGGCACGACGCCGGGGCGGGCATCCGCCCCGGCGTCGGCAGGTGCTGGAAGCACAGATCCTTCATGCCACGACCCAAACAGCCCCCCGCCGCGACTCACTGGTCCACGCGGACGTTGGCCCGGCATCGGGGGACCAATCCCACGCTGGTTCCAAGAGAACATCCAGGATGTCGTGGGCTTGTCTCTGCACCCGCCCGAGCATGCCCTTGTCCTCAGCGTAGATGAGAAAAGCCGGATCCAGGCCCTGGACCGTCCCCGGTCAGGCCTCCCGCTGAAGAAAGGCCGCTGGGGCATGCTGATGCACGACTAAGCGCCACGGCACAACGACGCTCTTTGCGGCATTGAGCATGTTCGACGGCATGGTCATCGGCGACTGCTTGCCGCGGCATCGGCATCAGGAATTCATCCGGTTCCTCAAGAAGATCGACGCGGAGACGCCCCCGCGCTCGAGCTGCATCTGATCTTGGACAATTATGCCACTCGCAAACACCCAGCCGTGCGCCAGTGGTGCGGCGACATCCACGCGTCCACCTGCACTTCATCCCGACGTCGAGTTCGTGGCTCAACACGGTCGAACGCTGGTTTCGCGACCTGACGGAGCGGCGCCTTCGCCGCGGGGTCTTCCACAGCGCCCCGGAGCTCATTCAGGCGATTGAGGAGTACCTTCGCCACCATAATGGTGCCCCGAAACCGTTCGTCTGGAGAAAATCCACTCAGGACGTCCCGGTGAAAGCGCACCGAGCCAGGATCGCTATGGATAAGACAAGAACAGCATGAATCACGACACTAGCTCTGTTTCAGATCCCTAAGCGACCACATCGCGCGATTCTTCATGACAACCGATATTGCTGGCCAACCACTTTGGAATCGAGACCCCTCAAGCAATAGGCACAGAAATGACTCCGACGTCAGATCCTCCTTTGTGGATAACAGACATTGAGAAAAGTGACACGTATACGACGTCAAGAAACATCAAATATTCGTCGAAAAGTGATGAGTACAGACCGACGTCCCCCCGTTTTGAGTAGCAGTTACGGTTAGAGTCCGGGTGCTACTGTCTCGATGTATCATCTTAGGTGTGGAAATAGGATAAAGGCGGCGGAGCCTTTCGGTTGAGCACTCAACCAACGCCTCGGTTGTCGCCGAGGGGAAAGGATACGCCACCATGCGTGAGAAGAACAGCCACGAGGCCGTCGAGTCAAGCGCCGTGTGTGACGACACGCTGGAGCAGTGGGCGCGAGGGAAGATTCAGGCCTAGCTGCAGCACCTCCTGGAGGAGGAAGTGACCACCTTCCTCGGCCGAGCCCGGCACGAACGCCGGGGCACGGTGTCGCCGATCGATCCCCCCACCGGGAGCCGAAACGGCTACGGCACCCCCCGCGCCTTCTCGATGCTGAGTGGGACGGTGACGGTGAGGCGCCCGAGAGTCCGCGATCTGACGGAGCGGTTTGAGAGCACGGTCCTCCCGCTGTTTAAGCGGCGGACCCAGGAAGTCGGCACGCTGCTCCCGGAGCTCTACCGGCACGGGCTGTCCACCGGCGACTTTGATCTGGCGCTGCGCGGCCTGCTGGGCGAGGGGGCGCCGCTGTCGGCGAGCTCGATTCAGGGACTCAACGCACGGTTCGAACTCGACGACGCGGCCTGGAAGAAGCGGGTTCTATCGGATCTGGCGGTCGTCGACTGGGGGCTGACGGCCTCTACGTGAAGGCGGGCATCGAGGACCGCAAGAGCGCGTGCCTCACGATCGTGGGCGTGCTCACCACGGGTGAGCAGATCGTGCTGGCCTGCGAGAGCGGCGAGCGCGAGAGCAAGGAGCGTTGGCTCACGATCCGGCGCGATCTCAAGACCCGAGAGCTCACGTTCCCGCAACGCACGGTGGCCGACGGGTACCTCGGGATCTGGGCGGCCTTCGGCGAGATCCCTCCGACCGGGGAGGAGCAGCGGTGCTGGACCCACACGATCACCAAGGTCCTCAACGATCTGCCGAAGAAGGCCCAGCCAAAGGCGGCCGAGCTGCTGAACGCGATGCCGTATGCGGAGACGAACGCCGACGGCAAGCGGCGGCGGGACGAATTCGTGCAGACGTACCCCAAGACGGACAAGACGGCCGTGGAGACGCTGCTCCGGGATTGGGATCGGATGGTGACCGTCTCCTCATGTCCGCGCGAGCACTGGCGACACTGACGGACGACAACCATCGTGGCGTCGCCCGTCGCCTGGGTGCGCCTGCGGACGGACGCCTCCCGCCCCGACAAACGCGTGGAGGGCGCCACCGCGATCATCTGGACAATGCGTCAAGTCGCCGAGCCGGCAGGGAGAAAACTGCATGCGCCGGAGCGGTTGCCGCTGGTGACCTCCGGTATGATGTTCAAGGACGGGATCGTGCTGAAGTCAGGACACGAGAAGAACGACAGGAACCATCAGCCGGAGAGGACCGCCGCCTGAAACTCATTTACACACCTCTTGACGGTGGCTCTCGAATAGATCGCTCATCCGATTCAGGAAGAGCATGCCGAAAATGTATTCTTTGTATTCAGACGCATCCATGTTCCCGCGCAAGTCGTCGCACGCGCGGAACAGGAGACTGGAGAGTTGGCTGAGAGTGAGCTTGGTCATTCAGGACAGATGCAATAGGGGACAATTCGCATAGCAGAATACGCTTTTCGCGATGGGAAATCATCTGCCATTGGGAATGATGATGAAGCCTACAGGGCGCCATTCCATCCTGCATCTCATGGCATCAGAAGGAAGCTTGTGAGGCGATAAAATGGGAAATTTGGCCGCCGGCTGACCGCTGGCGGCTACGCACGGGGGGAGAGGTTTTGTAACCCCTTGATTTATGGTGAGCCGGCTGGGACTCGAACCCAGGGCCCTCGCCTTAAAAGGGCGATGCTCTACCGACTGAGCTACCGGCTCACGTGATGAGGCGTGGTGCAGGACATATCTCCCATCATCAGAGCAAGACTCTGGGAAAACGAGCCTCCATCCTACCATCGACGACTAACGATGGACAATGTTCAGTGTCTGGGTCGACGGCGGGAACGTTCTAACGGATTGCGAATGATGATGGTTTCGGCCCGCTTCGACCCAGTCGAAATCATATCGATGGGGCACTGTGCTAGTTCTTCAATGCGCGCCAAGTATCGCTTGGCCTCCACCGGTAATTGGTTGTATTTCGTGGTGCCCGTGGTCGACACGGTCCATCCCTTCATCCGCTGATACACTGGCTGACAGTTGGTCAAGACCTCCAGATCGGATGGCATGTCCTTATAGAGTTTTTCCCCATGCCGATAGCCAGTACAAAGCAACACCTCCCGGTGTCCATCCAGTACGTCAAGCTTCGTCAGAGCCAGCGAGGTGAGGCCGTTTACCTGGGCCGCATAGCGGACCAACACCGCATCGAACCATCCGCACCGCCTGGGACGGCCCGTCGTTGATCCAAATTCGTTTCCCCGTTCTTGCAACCGTTGGCCAATCTCCTCGGTCAGTTCGGTCGGAAACGGACCGCTGCCCACCCTCGTCGTATAGGCCTTCGCAATACCAAGGACCCCGTCAATCATCGTAGGGCCGACCCCTGTTCCGGTACAGGCACCACCAGCGGAGGCGCTAGAGGACGTCACATAGGGATAGGTGCCAAAATCCACATCGAGGTGTGTGCCTTGTGCCCCTTCAAAGAGAAGGGTCTTGTTTTTTCGAATCGCCCGATTGAGCAACAACGCCGTGTCGGTCACATGACTTCTGAGGCGATCAGCATAGCCCATATACTGATCAAACACCTTGTCCACCTGATAGGGATCAGTCTTGTGGAACTGTTCAAGCAGCCAGTTCATCTCAACAAGATTGTCCTCCAATTTCCTCTTGAACAACGAGGGGTTTAGGAGATCTCCCACCCGAATGCCGATTCTCGCCATTTTATCGGCATAGGACGGACCAATGCCGCGGCCCGTGGTCCCAATGCGCCGCAACCCCCTCGACTGTTCTGACGCCCGCTCAATCGCCTTGTGATAGGGCAAGATCAGGTGCGCTCGCTCGCTTATGGCTAAGTTCTTGCCAATTGTGACACCCTTGGTCTGGAGGTGATCCATCTCTTCGATCAGGGCTGCCGGATCGACCACCACGCCATTGCCAATTACGCAGGTGACGCCGCGGTACAAAATACCGGATGGAATGAGATGAAAGACATAGGTGCCTCGCTCGTTGATGACCGTATGACCCGCGTTTGACCCGCCTTGATAACGCACCACAAAGTCAGCGTCCTGGGCCAAGATATCTACGATCTTGCCCTTGCCTTCATCACCCCATTGGGCTCCAATAATGACTAGATTGCCCATGAATCCGCCCGCTTTGCTGTGTGTGCTCTTGACGAGCACGAAAAAATGGCTCTGACCTGTCTTGCGAGATCAGAGCCGCTTGAGCGACATGGTAGGGATCCCAGCTCGCCTTTGTCAAGCCGGTTTTCTCCCTCCACTCACCCAGACACTGTCCTGCAACTTCGACGAATCGATATCCGACCAACAAACCAGCCCTTAACTGTTGACGCCCTCGCCGTTGAGGCTGTTGGGAGAGGGAACACCCTCACGGATTATCCTGCCCAATGGATACAGGACCGAGGCACAGTATCCTTCCTCTGAGAAGGGGAAAGGCGGTTTCCTTGACTGACCTCCTGCCGCATGTTAGCATGCCCCGCAATCGTGCACAGCGTAGTCACGATCAGAACGATAGGACAACAGCGTGGGGCTGTGGCGCAGCTGGGAGCGCGCGTGAATGGCATTCACGAGGTCGCGGGTTCGATCCCCGCCAGCTCCACCAACACCTCAGTTATGTAACGTTTCTGATCTGACCCATAATCAGGAGACGTAGGTGTAACCGCCAAGCGCGGCAGGTCTAATTAAAAAATTTAAGATGGGTTCCGTGCCGTTCCACTTTGAGCTGCCTCGCCTCCCAACAGCAATCCCTTGGTTTTAGTTGCCAAGGTTCTTCCGTTTTCTATCCCGCAAGTTAGCGACGCCAACCATTGACGATCGAGGAGTGGGTCCTCATGCTTCAGATTGAGTCTGTCAGCAAACAATATTCGACCAAAGTGCTACTGACTGACGCATCCGCACACCTCAGACCACATACACGGGTGGGTCTCGTGGGTCCGAATGGCGCCGGCAAAACCACGCTCTTCCGCATGATCTTGGGAGAAGAGTCCCCTGATAAGGGATCCATCCGCGTGCGCCCGAGACTCCGCATTGGCTATCTGCCGCAGGAGCTTGATACGATCATCGGCAAGACGGTACTCGAGGCGGCCCACCGGAATGAGTTTCCTGAGCACGAAGCCAAGCGCATTTTGATGGGGCTCGGCTTTTCCGTTGCGGACTTTGACCGCCCCATTTCCACGTTGTCCGGCGGCTACCGCATGCGCGTGGCGCTCGCACACCTGCTTCTCTCCCATCCCGACCTCTTGATGTTGGACGAGCCGACAAATCATCTCGATAAACCCACGCAGCGGTGGTTCGAGAACTTTGTGTTGGATTCCGGCATCACGCTGCTGGTTATTAGCCACGACACGGCTTTTCTTGATCGGGTGGTCACGCACATTTGGGAACTCCGGCATCACAAGATCGAAGAATATAGGGGCAACTATTCCACCTTTCGCCGTCTTCGCGCCGAACGGGACGCCCACTTGGAGGCCGCGGCGGCCCGCCAGGCGAAAGAAATTGCCCGTGTGCAGAAATTCGTGGACCGTTTCCGTTATCAGGCCAACAAGGCGAGCCAAGTCCAATCCCGGCTTAAGCAACTTGAAAAGATCAAACGGATTGAGCTTCAACGAGACCCGAAGCGATTTCGGTTCCGCTTCCCCGAACCACTGCCCAGTGGACGACAGGTACTTGATCTTGTGGGTGTGAGCAAACGCTACGGGGACAAAGTGGTGTATGAATCACTGAATTTTTCCGTTGAGCGCGGACAACGGGTGGCCGTGGTGGGAGAAAACGGTGCGGGGAAAAGTACGCTCTTGAAGATCCTCGCCGGTGTCCTTCCACCTGATTCGGGCACTCGTCTCGTCGGCCATGGTGTCACGCTCCATTACTTCGCGCAGCATCAAGCGGAAGCCTTGAACCCTGAACATACGATTCTGGAATCGTTGGAGGAAGTATCCGCCCATGCTGAGATAAACTTTCTGCGCGGCATTGCCGGCGCGTTTCTTTTTTCCGGCCAAGAACAGAAAAAACCGATCAAGGCATTAAGTGGCGGGGAGCGCAATCGGGTGGCCCTGGCCCGTATGCTCGTCGAACCAGCTAACACGCTGCTCCTGGACGAACCGACCAATCATCTGGATCCCGCTTCCGTTGACGTGCTGACCGACGCACTGGCCACATTTCCCGGAACCATCGTGTTTATTTCGCACGATCCTACCTTTCTTGCCAGAGTCGCAACCCATGTGGTCGAGATCGAAAACGGACAAGGACGGGTTTATCACGGCAACTACGAATACTACCTCTGGAAAAAGGCACAGGAACTTGAATCGCTCGGGGAATCGGCAGAGGAACTGACTGGCAAGCCACGCAAGACGGCGGTGGAACCAACACGGGCCCTCGCGCAGCAGTCGCCTGCCGCCCCTACGTCTGAGGGCAGCACACGTCGCGCCTTGACGAAAACTCAGGCCCGCTTGGAAAAACAAGTCGCCCGGTTGGAAGCAGAGATCGCTCACCTCGAAGAGAAAGTGAACGCCCGCGAGGCCGAATTAGCCAACCCCGACCTCTACCACGACTTTGGAAAATGGAACCTTCTTCATCAGGAGCAGGAGGGGTGGAAACGAGATCTTGACCGGTTGACCGCCCGGTGGGAATCACTCTCGGCAGAACTAGAAGACGTCAAACATAAGCTGACAGCCTGGTCCTAAGGGGATGACTTAAGCGTTTCTTCGAGGTAGTAGTAGAGCCAGCGGTTCTTCTCTTCTGTCACGATCTCGTCCCACACAACCCCAATCAAAAACCCTTTCTTGTCCCATGGTTTCACCCATGCGATGACGCCGTCCAGTCTTTCCTGCTGCTCGACGTGATTGGAGTCCAGAAAGGCCAGCGAAACAGTCACCCGAGTTTTCGGCGTCAGTCGGTCTTTGGTGTGGAGACCGGCACCCACTTTGTTCACATTATCCAACACGGCGGTGCTCGCTCGCCCCCCCTCGCGCGGGATCACAAGCGCCGAGCCCACGAGTGTGGCCCGCACAAATTTTCGCCGCTCTTTCAGTGCTGCCAACGGAGCCGGCACCTTGCCTTCGTTTCGCTTCATGTTTTTAAGTATAACCGATTAGTTTGGATTGTCCACTACGGCAGTTAACGCTTCTCCTGGGATTGGGGTCGGTAATACTGCCGACCGTGCAAAGGATCCGGCAGGTGCCGTTGCTCGGTTGCCGCTCGCGGGTCCTCATGCACATACCGGTATCCCTCGCCATACCCCAGAGCCGTCATCAGGGGAGTGACGGCATTGCGAAGATGAAGCGGCACCCCCAGATTTCCATAGGTGTCCACGTCCCGGAGAGCTTCCAACCACCCCACATAGGACGCATTGTCCTTCGGCCGTGACGCCAGATAGGTGGTGCCGTGGGCCAGGGTGATTTGTGCTTCTGGCAGCCCCACGAATTGAACGGCTTGTGCTACTGCCGTCGCGACGACCAATGCCATGGGGTCGGCATTGCCAATGTCTTCCGAGGCAAAGATGACCATTCGGCGAGCAATGAATTTGGGATCCTCTCCCCCCTTCAACATACGGGCAAGCCAATAGAGGGCGCCATTCGGATCGGAATCGCGCAGGCTTTTGATGTAGGCGGAGATGACATTGTAATGTTCCTCGCCAGTCTTGTCGTATCGCAGTGTGTACTGACCCAACGCCGTGTTTAGAAGCGTCTGGTCGATTACTCGCTCGTTGGAGAGGGTGGGCGCAAGCTGTGTTACGACAAATTCCAAGGCCGTTAACATCGCCCTTGCGTCCCCGTTGCCATAGGCGATGAGCCTGTGCCTGGCCTCGTCTGATAGCCGGACTTTCCACGCCCCCAGCCCCCGCTCAACGTCGTGCAAGGCCCGATCCAAGAGAGTCCCAAGCGCCTGTTCGGAAAGGGGATTTAAGACCACGACCAACGATCGGGACAGCAACGGGCTAATTATCTCAAACGATGGATTTTCTGTGGTTGCCCCAACTAAAACGACGGTACCCCGCTCCACATGGGGCAGAAACGCGTCTTGCTGAGCCTTATTGAACCGATGAATTTCATCGACAAACAGAATTGTCCGCTTGCCCTCAAGCGTCCGCCGCTGCTCAGCCGACCTGATGACCGCCCGCAGCTCCTGTACACCACTCGTCACTGCCGAGAAGGAAACAAACTGTCCCCTTGTATGGCGGGCGATCAGATAGGCCAGGGTCGTTTTGCCTGACCCCGGGGGACCCCAAAAGATCACGGAGGTGAGCTGATCGGTTTCAATAGCCCGACGCAAAGGCCGGCCCGGTCCCATCACGTCTTCCTGTCCGACAAATTCGTCGAAGTCCCGTGGACGCATTCGTTCGGCCAAGGGCATGGATGCCGCCTCTCGACGCTGGATCACGTCAAACAGACCAGGTGTCTCGTGGCTCTCCGCAGCCATTGGAATCCTCCGTGCCGGGGAGATTCTAGCTGGCACGTTCTTTCCGTGCAAACCATGTCCGAGGGCCCTTGACGAGGGTACGAAACGATGATAGGGAAAAGGCCCTGCTCCATTACTGACCTAGGATGAACGTCGTTATCAACGGCATCTCGCTCGCATACAGTGACCACGGCAAAGGATTGCCGCTCATCTTCCTGCACGCCTTTCCCCTTAACCGCACCATGTGGGAGCCGCAGGTCGAGGCGCTCTCAACCGAGTTCCGGACGATCACCGTAGATCTCCGCGGTCATGGCGAATCGGATGCTCCCCTGTGGCGCTACACCCTCGACCAAGCGGCAGACGACGTTGCGGCATTGATGGACCACTTGTCAATTGACCAAGCCGCATTGGTTGGGCTTTCGATGGGCGGCTACATCCTCTTCGCGTTTTATCGGCGATACGCCAATCGAGTGAAGGGATTAGTGCTTGCCAATACAAGAGCTCAAGCAGATACGGAAGAAGGGAAGCAGCTTCGCTTCCGGATGGCTCAAATCGCTTATCGGCAAGGACCAGCCGTCGTGGCCGATCTCATGATTCCTAAATTACTGTCGCCTCTGGCTCTTGAAACCAAGCCAACCCTGGTTCAGAAAGTTCGAGCCATTATTGAACGCACAGAGGTCAGTGGGATTGCCGGAGACCTAATGGCCATGGCGGAACGGCCCGATTCGATCCCGCTGTTGCGATCCATGACGTGCCCGGTTCATATCATCGCTGGAGAAATGGACCAGGCAACCCCTCCTGCTGATGCACAACTCATGGCCGATTGCATCCCCCATTCCCACTTGACCATCATTGCCGGAGCCGGGCACTTGTCGAATCTGGAACAACCCGATGACTTCAACCAGGCAGTTCGGAAATTCGCCAGGACTCTTGCGGTACGAGGAGCGGCCGGCTGATCACTTGACCTCTCCACCGCTGTCTTTCTGAATGAGCTTCAAGAACTCCAGACGAGTCTGGGGCTGACTGCGGAACTCTCCCAACATTGAACTCGTGACAGCTACTGTGTTCTGTTTTTCCACTCCGCGCATCATCATGCAAAGGTGCCTGGCCTCGATCACTACCCCCACACCCTTTGCATTTAGCTTGGTATTCAATGTCTCCGCGATCTGGACGGTGAGCCGCTCTTGCACTTGGAGCCGCCTGGCAAAGGCATCGACAATCCGGGGAATTTTGCTCAGGCCAACTACCTTCTGGTTGGGCAAATAGCCGACATGGACGCGGCCGAAAAACGGCAACAGGTGGTGTTCGCACATACTGAAGAAATCGATGTCTTTGACGATAACCATCTCGTCATATTGGATCGGAAACAAGGCGCCGTTTAAAAGATGGTCGATATCCCGCTGATAGCCCTGCGTCATGAACGCCAACGCTTTGGCTACCCGCTCGGGCGTCTTTAACAACCCGTTCCTGCTCGGCCGTTCACCAAGCGCCGACAACAGTCGCCTCACCAGTGATTCCAAGGTATCTACATCGGCCGGCCGGCCACCGTCGCCCATATCGAAGGTGGCTACTTCAACTTTCTTTGTGCGTCCTTCCTTCCCCTTGGCCACTGGTCCCTCCCGGCCATTACGCCTCACCAACGTATTCGAAATAGTTGTCCCTTGTCTCAACAACGCCTACTTTGTTCAACCGCGCACCCGATAGCTTTGGGGCTAGGAGATCCCAAATCAATTTCACGAGGTTTTCTCCCGTCGTGGTGCGATTGGCAAATGCGGGATCACTATTCAGATCCTGATGATCAAATCGAGCAAGCACCGTTTCACCAACCGTTTGATCCAGACGTTCGATCACGGCCATTTCACCCACTTCATCGCTTGTGACCGTCACGAAGACTACGTAATTGTGCCCATGACCGTTGGGATTGTTACATTTTCCGAACACTCTCTGATTTTCTTCCGCCGACAGGGAATCGCTATGGAGCCGATGGGCGGCGCAGAATCGATACCGTCTGGTGATTGTCATAGGAGCATACCCTCTTGAGCGTTTCTTTCAAGAAGAAAAGCCAGAGCCACTCACCGGCGAGCGACCCTGGCCTCCTTCACTCATGGGAAGATGAACAGAGCAGCGCCCGTCAACGGCGCCGATCAATCCTCTCAGTAACTGAAAGAACTCCCGCAGCCGCAGGTCGTTTTTGCCTGAGGGTTCTTGATGGAAAACCCTGAGCCCTGCACACTGTCAACGTAATCGACCTCCGCTCCCTGAAGCAGGGGGGCGCTCTGTGAATCCATAATGACCTTGACGTCTCCCAACTCAATAACCGTATCATCTTCTTCCATCTTGGATTCAAAGGCCATCCCGTATTGATAGCCATGGCATCCCCCGCCTCGCACATAGACACGCAACCCTACCACATCTTTTTCCTCAGCCATCAACTCCTTGATCTTCTTTTCCGCTACCGGTGTGATCGTCAGCATGATTTCCTCCTCTTGTTCTCTTTGTTCCCGACCATCACGTGATGCGTTCTCCTTTCTCCGTCGTTTAATGTAGCACCTCTTGCCTACAGATCAACGACCCTGATTGAAACCGGTCACAAGCCGGGCACATCACGCCCCTGAGCCTCCCACTTGCTTTTCGGCACCCGCACGACGACATCGCCCAACACGCGTGCTTGGCACGCCAATCGATGCCGGGGATCGCTCAACGCTTCGCGATCCAAGAGATCCTGCTCGTCAAAATCGATTTCAGAAAGGTGGTCAAGCCCCACTTCCACTTCAACCCGGCAGGTAGTGCAGGAGGCATTGCCCCCACAGTCATGACTCAACGGCAGTCCCAAGACCTTTGCCGCCTCTAGCAGCGATGTATTCATTTCCACTTCTCCGCTCCACTCACCGTGATGGAGGAAGGTAACCCGTGGCATTGTGCTTTCCCAACAATTACGACAGGGCCTCAACGTGAGCCGACTCTCTCCGGTAAGGACAGCCCCGCAGCCGGATGTGGTCCTCATATTCTTGTCGGAACAACTTGAGGCTACTTTGCACCAACACCGCCGCCCCAGTGACCAACGTGCAATAACCGGTTCCTTTCACAAATCCGCACAGCCGTAACAGACTGTCCAGATCCTGGTGCGTCCCTTGCCCCTCTTCAATCTTGGTCATGAGCGCGGCCAAGTTGATCGTCCCCATCCGGCAGGGAGGACATTGCCCGCAACTTTCATTTTTAAAAAACCGCGAGAATTGCAGGGTCTTGGCCACCATGCACGTGGCGTCATCTACGACGATAACGCCGGCCGAGCCGAGGCCCGTGCCCGCTTGTTTCAGCGAATCAAAGTCCATGCGAAGATCCAGTTGATCCGCTGTCACCATTGAAAAAGCCGGCCCCCCTGGGAAGACGGCTTTTATCTTTCGGCCAGCCGGTATTCCTCCTCCGCACTGCTCGATCAATGTCCGGATCGTCACTCCCATCGGCATCTCATACACGCCGGGCCGATTGACGGCCCCGCTCAACGAAAACATCATCGTACCCGGACATTTCTCCGTCCCCACTTGCGTAAACCAGGCAGCTCCCTTTTGGAGAATGCGGGGCACGTTACAGAGCGTCTCGACATTGTTCACTAACGTCGGCTTTCCATAGAGGCCAAAATCTGTCGGATAAAAAGGGGGTTTTTGTCTTGGCATGGCCGGGCGTCCCTGCATAGATTCCAGCATCGCCGTCTCTTCACCCGCCACATAGCTCCCATATCCTTCAAAAATCTGGAGGTCAACATGTACGCCGCTGCCGAAAACATTGGGCCCCACAAATCCCATTGCCCTTGCTTGCTCCAGCGCCTTTTTCAAGTTTTCCCGCTCTTCCTGATACTCATGATTGACATAAATAAAAGCCGCCTTCGCTCCTACCGTATGAGATGCAATCAGGCATCCCTCGATCAATTGATGGGGAAGGATCCTCAATAAATGGCGGTCCTTGAATGTCCCCGGTTCATGTTCTCCCGCATTACAAACAAAATACCGTTCGCGGACCCGATGATTGAGCACCTTGTCCCATTTGACCCCCGTGGGGAACCCTGCCCCTCCTCTCCCCCGCAGTCCAGATCTCTTGATTTCCTCGACGACCTGGGCTGGGGTCCATTCTTTCACGCACCGTTTCCACGCTTCATAGCCCCCGACCTTCAAGTAGCCGGCAATTTCCCATGGCTCGCCTTCCAAACGCTGGACCAGCCGAGGTTCTTCATCAATCACCATCACGGGCTCCACCTCTCATGAGGTTCTCTTTACCATTGCCTCGTACGCACTATACGGACCCCTTTCTCACTCCGTCAAGGCAATGACGGAGGTCTAGGCCCCTATCATCCAACACCCCCTCCTCGAAGACCTATTGATTCCTAGGCAGAGAGGGGAAGGAACGACACAAAACGATGGGGCCGGTGGGGATTCCCACCGGCGGACTGTAGGCGACCGTTTATCGAAAGTGGCTCCCGGCTCCCATGAAGAATAGCATGGGGATTGACAACATGAAGTTGACCCGAGAGGCGAGCAACGCCGTCCGACCCCATTGGGCCATTTCTGGCGGTGGAGGAGTCCCCTGCGCGGCAGCGGTCACAGCGGCGATGATTTTTTTCTGGTTAGGCCAAATAATCCCATGCACGTTGCCCATCATGATGATACCCAACAGTCCTCCGATCGCCAGCGCCACTGCTCCCGTGCCCCCCTTATGATACATCAGGCCGTACAAGAGCACTCCCGCAATCACGGTCACCGTGGCTCCGTGACGGAACCAATTGAGCGCAGTGGGCATGAGCTTGGGAATGACGATGTTCTTGGTTGGCCCATCTAAGCTTTTTAAAAAGGCAGCATTGACCAGGTTGAAGAAATACAAGAGCCCGATCCACGTAATGCCCGCCAAGAAATGAATCCAGCGGAGAATCATCTGAGGCCAATCAGCCTCACCGGCACTGATGCCGGTCAGGCCCAAATATACGATGATTAAGACACCCGACAACGCAAACCCCGCGGCCATGGTCTGCAATGGATCTTCCAAAAATTTCATAATTCCCCTCGTCACACGGTTAGAAACACAGTTTGTGCCTTTTTCTTTCCCCTACTGCAGTTATTCTCTCAATGTCAAGTCACCCCACACGGCGGCCTCGTGACAACTCGCCACCAGCGTGCCTCCTCACGCTAATCAAGTCTCCATGCCTCTTGCCACAGCTCTCTTCCCCGTCATCCCATCAATTCGTCAACCCTCGCACATAATTTCTGCACAGCATTGGCCGAGGCATCCAGCGCCGCCTGCTCGTGGGGCTCAAGGTCGTATTCCACGATTTCCTCGACTCCAGCCCGCCCAATCCGCACCGGCACCCCTACAATAACATTCTTGAGGCCATACTCCCCTTCGCAGAGGACGGAGCAGGGCATCACCCGCTTTTCGTCTTTGTAGATCGCTTCCACCATGTCCACAGCCGCCGCTGATGGTGCGTAAAAGGCACTGCCGGTCTTCAAGAGGCCGACGATCTCCGCTCCGCCATCACGTGTGCGCTTGACAATCGCGTCCAGTTTTTCCTTTGACAGAAGGGTCGAGACGGGTGTCCCTTTGACCATGGTGTAGCGCGGGAGCGGCACCATGGTGTCACCATGCCCCCCAAGTACCATGGCTTGAACATCCGGCCCTGGCACGTTCAATTCCTCGGCAATAAATAGGCGCATGCGGGCCGAGTCCAACACTCCGCCCATCCCTATCACCCGTGACTTGGGCAACCCGCTTACACGCAGCGCCACATGGACCATGGCATCTAGCGGATTGGTGACGAGAATCAGAATGATATCGGGCGATCGGGACACCAATTCCGACACGACAGATTTGACAATTGCGGCATTGGTAGCCAGCAATTCGTCCCGACTCATACCCGGCTTTCGCGGCACACCTGAAGTGATCACCGCGATCATTGAGCCGGCCGTCTCAGCATAGCCGTTCGTGCCGATCACGCGGGTGTTATAACCACAGATTGGCCCCGCCTGAGAAATATCGAGGGCTTTTCCCTGGGGAACTCCCTCAACAATGTCAACCAACACAACATCGTAGGTGTCTTTCTCGGCCAACCGCTGAGCGGTTGCTCCGCCCACATTGCCTGCGCCCACCACGGTGACTTTGGCTCGTTTCATATCCGTCCCCTTCCCCGCCACGGCTCCTGTTTTCCCTTTGCAAGACCACCACGCCACACAGGCCGTTGCCTTATTTGTCTTATCCGCCCAATCTATTTCTCATGTTCCGCCCAGCCCGCCACTTTAAAGTTGATTGTGCAGACAAAATTGTCTCCATCGTAAAAATTAAGCTTGATCTTCTTCTTGCCATACCGGCTCGCCAGAAACGTTTCCGGATCCTCCACCAGCTCTTGATACCCACCAGGCGGGTACTCACCGAGTTCGTGAAACACCACAATCATCCCTTCTTTGACTTCCTCGAGCACCTTGACCCGACACCGCGGAAAGACCTCCCAGAACTTTGCATCGATCATCTCTTTCGTCGGTTCCGGACGTTCTCCCCCTGGTCCCACTGGCTGAGCGAACTTGGCCAAGCGGCGAACGTACGGATACTGATGCCCCGTGAACAATTTATAGAGCCACGGTGGAACGGACGGTTTCTCCGCCACCATTTGCGCATCCTCCTTGCTTGCGGACTCAACAGCGTCAGGCTGTCAGTCGTCGATAAATGTTGGGCAACCGCGTCGGCAGAGATTCCACACGATCGACGATCGTGAACCATGTGCCACCGTAGAGCCGCTGTTGGAACTCCGTCGCTTCCTGCCCGATGATCACGCAAAACGGAACGATGCCCAACCGCCGGGCTTCTTGCAACGCTTTTTTCGTGTCCTCCACAGCGTAGGTGCCATGGTACGTGTCGCCATCCAGCGGCTTCCCATCGCTCACAAGGATCAACAGTCTGTGCTTGGCATTCCGTTTGAGCAACTTGGCCGACGCATGGCGAATCGCCGCCCCGTCACGATTTTGCCGCTGCGGAACAAGCATGCCCAGCCTGCGGGCGGGTTCCATTCGCAAGCGCTCGCCGAAATCCTTGAGGACAAAAAAGTCAACGGCCGCGGCCCCCTTGCCAGAATAGGCATACAGACCGTAGTCATCCCCCACCGCCTCCAGTGCCTCACAGAGCACCACGAGACTTTCCTTCTCCACGTCGATCACCCGGCGTCCGCTGTCGAGCCTCTTGCTCGTCGAACCACTGATATCGATCAAGAAGGCAGCCGCGACGGAGCGATCCCGTTTGTCCCAACGAACATAGACCCGTTCGCTTCCCTCTTGACCGGCACGGAGATCCGCCGCCCGCCGAACGAGGGCATCGAGATCTGGTTCTTCCCCTTCCGCCTGCTCTGAAACCCGGTGATGCCTCACAGGCCGCAGCCTCTCGAAGAGCTTACGGAGAGACGTAATTGTGCTCCGATCCTTGTTGAGCAGCGCAGTTATGTCCTCATGAGAGCTGACAGCAACCTGCTGCTCGATTACCAAACAGCGGTTAAGCCGATAATCCCCTATAGTGGTGTCCCACTCCGGATATCGGGCGAACCGTTTCCCCACTACCGTTTGCACAGCGGATCTCCCTTTTCCCTCATCCTCTGCTTCATCCTCAGCCCTGCCAAGTTCCTGCTCGATAGAGGAAGCGCCCCCCTGCTCCTTACGAACCTCCATCGACGGTGACGCACGCAAGCTGGCGTTCAGACTCTTGCCACGATGGCCTGACTCCGTCGTTCTTCCCCCATCCATTTGGCTGGCCTCACTTTCTTGTGAGGCGTCCTGCGCAGGTCGGTTTCCCTCCCAGGTGATCAATGTGGGATCCATCTCTCCCCGATAGGGGGGGATCACAAAGGGCCGATACTTGTCCATCAACCGCTCTGCCTCGCGGAGCGTTGTCTCCTCGTCCTGTCCTTCTTCTGCTATTTTTTCCGTCGGCAGATTAGTCTCTCCAACCGTTGGAAGCGATGAGACCTTTTCTTCGATCTTGACATAGAGTGCATCCGCCAGGCGTATCGCATCTGCCGCCGTCGCGTCATGCCGAAACAGCGGTTGGCAGAGGAGCCAAAGAGCGGAGACTTCCGCTTTGATCGCTCGAGGAACAGCTGTATCAAGGGCTTCGCCCATCGAAAGCCGCCAGAGACTTTCGACGATCAACTCTGTGACCGTGACAGGTTGATCACAGCGCCGAGACGACGGCATCTCGGCCGCCAGTCGAGCAAGGTCGCGACGAAGGCCGGGGTATTCCGTCTGAAGGAGAAAATCAACACGTGCATCCTCCACAATGGTCCAGAGATCAAGCACCAACGCTGGGTGCGGGTAAAGGGCAAATAGGTCCTTCAACGTCTCTGGCAAGACGTTTCCCGTACGGTCATAGCGTCGTATCACATCGTGGATCATGTCCGTCAGCTCGGCCAACCTGACCCGATAGGTTCCAAACTGCACATGACCGGCTTCATGAGCTGCCATGACCAGATACCACCGCTCGTTGTCTTCTGCCGTGGCCCCTCGATTCATCACCGCGGGCAAGAGGATTGTGCGCCCATCGCTGTTCACCTTGGCATGGGCCTGAGTTCCGGATGTCGATTCAGGAAGCGCGGCAATCGAGACCTCTGAGCCGCAGAGCCCCTCAACAAAGAGTTTGAGACGCCGGGCGATCCGTCGGAGGGAAACTCCCGCCATAGCCTGTTCGACCGATGCAAGCGCTTGCTGAGAGTCCACTCCAAAATAGGCTCGCCCCCCTTCCAGGCTCAAGGTCAACACCTCCATTCCAGCCTTGAACCACTCTTCGAACCGGGAAGATGCTTGGAGTCCTTCTCCCATGAGCTTCATCACCTCCGGCGCCCGCCGGAGATAAAGGATTGTCGCCTCCGCATCCCGATTAGCTACCATCAGCCCGTAACGGAGCAGCTCAAGCGGGCGATCGTCCGACGGCAGAGAGCTTAGAAGCTGTGGGGATTCCGCAAGCCATTCAACCGCCGACTCCGGTGAGTGTCGGGCCAACACCGATACCAACGACAGAACGGCAGACCGAACGGCCGGCTGCGGGATGGCTCTCAACACCGCCGGGCTCGTGCGCAGAAACTCGATCGCAACCAGGTAATCTGGCTTGCCCCATGTGTTTGTCGTGACCAATTGCAGACCAACCGACAACCACAGACGGACATCCTCGAGTCGCAGGATGGGAGCCACTTGTGGGAGCTGTCGCACGTATTCCAGTCCCACCACCGCATCAACCGTGGCCAAATCAAGCCCGATCTCAAGCCACGGTCCGATATCCTGCACTGGCAGTACCCGGAACAAATCCGGCGCAGCCCGGAGGAATTCCATCGCCACCCCCCCATGCCGGTCTGCCATGTCCCTGCCGACAGTCAAAGCGTGCCGCCTCTCATCGGCCTCCAGCAAGCTGAGCAGCGCCGGACTTTCCTTAAAGTACCGGAGAGCTGTGGCTCCGGACGACTCCGCCATCACGAGGCCCATATCCAACCAAGGAACCACAACACCAAGCCCCCCGCATCGGTCCAAGGCAGGAAGGGCATCAATGGCTGTCTCTGTCACCTTGGCCGAAACCGTCTCAAGCTCATCCAGCAATGCCGTCACCTGAAGGAGAGACCCGTGTTCCTCTGCCACCTCCTCTACTCGGCCAACTAGGACTCGCGCCGCTTCCAGACCGAGGCCAGCCCCTAACCGTTGCACTAAGACATGGCGCACCAAATGGTCATCCATAGTCCCCTGCTCCAGATGAAAGGTCCTGATTGTAATGGACCAAAACTCCCCTGTAAACTAACAGAAAGGCCCGTGATTTCGTCTCTAGAGGAGGTGACCTTTCTTTCTTCGCCATCCTTTTTGCATGCAAAGGAGTGCGTGATGGTTGAACCGACCACCGAGAGCCTGGAGAAAATTAAGAAGTTCGTCAAAGGATACGCAGAAAAGAGCGGCACGACCATGCACCCCAATCCAGCCGTCACCCAGGCGGTCGTGAAGGGGTTAGCCGTCCATCTGGATGAATTGGGAAAACCGCTCTGTCCTTGCAACTTTTACAACGACAAACGTGAGGAAGCTAAACTGCGACGGTGGATTTGCGCCTGCGACGAAATGCAGATGTATAAATACTGTCACTGTCTACTGTTTGTTCGCGAAGATGGGTTGCCGATCACCGAATACTTGCCCGAGGGGCATGAAGGCCGAGAGATCTACGGTCTCGTCTTGGACCCGACGCCGGGGAAAGGGCGCGCGCTCAAACATAAAGTGCCTGCTTCGGCAACCGCGGGCTAGGTCGTTCTCTTCCTAGCTCCACGATGGGTAGCTCCATGGTAAGGGAAACCGGTGATCACCTGACGGAAAGGAGGGTGTAGCCTTCGGCTGAGAAACCAGAAACGCCCGCGCAGCACGTTGTGTTTTATTCATCGGTTGCTGTCTTGAGGGATAACCCTCAACAGGGACGATCATGCGCATTCTGCTCGTTGAAGATGATCTGGACCTCGCGCAGTTCATTCGCAAGGGGCTGAAGGAAGAACATTACGCTGTGGACGTTGCGGCAGACGGCGAAGCGGGTCTTGCCATGGCATTGAGCAATCCCTACGACCTCCTGATCTTAGACATCATGCTGCCCAAGATGGATGGGCTGACGCTGTGCCGCACGATTCGCGCCAAGGGTATGATGACGCCCGTGCTCCTCTTGACGGCGCGCAACACGGTGGAGACAAAGGTCTCCGGTTTCGACATTGGCGCCGATCAATTCTTGGCCAAACCGTTCGCTTTCGTGGAACTACTGGCGCGCATCAGGGCCCTGCTGCGCCGGGGTAGCGCCCAGCCATCAGCCCATTTGCACGCGGCCGATTTGACGCTGGATCCAGTGACCCACCGTGTCTGGCGGGCCGGTCAGGAAATCTCGCTGACTAACAAAGAGTATGCATTACTCGAGTTCCTCCTGCGCAACAAAAATCGCGTGCTGACCCGGACGGTCATCATCGAACATGTCTGGGACCTCAGTTACGATCCCATGACGAACATCGTGGACGCCCACATCCGAGCCCTGCGAGCCAAGATCGACCACAACTTTTCACCGCCACTTATCACCACAGTGCGGGGCGCTGGTTACATGCTGGAGGATCTGGAAGAAAAAGCATGACGTCATTGCGTAACCTGATCAGCCGCTTTGCCCTCATGCTTATGGCGTGGCTGATGGGGTTTTCTGCGCTGGTGTACTTGGCGAGCGAAACCCTGCTCCATCGTTTTGTGGATGGCCGGCTGTTGGCGCTGGCGGACACGCTTGCGGAGATCATCGATCACCACCCTGATATTCTTAACATCCCCCCTCCAGATCAAGCCCCCTTGGTCAATATCACTCCCGACGCCAAGAACCAACAAGAGATCCATGGCATCCTTCATTTCCTGCGCGTATTCTCGCCAGATGGACGGCTCCTATGGAAAAGCCCCAACGCTTCGGCCCTTCCCTTGATTTCTCCAGCCATGCTCCATCGAGTGTTGATAGAACGGACAGTGTATGAAACGGTCGCGATGCCAGATGGTACACCTTCCAGGCGGCTGTTCGTATCTGTGACACGGGAGGGAGCCGTTCGCTACGTGTTGCAAGCGGAAACCTCGTTGCTTCATTATCAAACAGCGATGAGCGAGCTTTTGATCCTGCTGATCGTGAGCTCTGGCGCCACGCTGCTAGTTACGTGGTTGGGCAGTCTGTGGCTCGCCAAGAAAGTGCTGACCCCTATTGAGGCCCTGTGCACGGGCGCCGAAACGATGTCCGAAGCCGACCTAGGCAAGCGGTTGGCTTTGGACTCCCCCTATCTTGAGTTCCGGCGGCTTACTCAGGCCGTCAACTCTGTGTTGGATCAATTTCAACGAAATAGCGAAACGCAACGCAACTTCTGTGAGATTGCGGCCCACGAAATGAAAACCCCCCTCACCATCCTACGCGGCACTTTGGAAGTCGCACTCCTCAAAGCCAGAACGGCGGAAGAATACCGCGAGGTACTCCTGAGCAACCTCGAGCAAGTGGATCGACTCATCGCCCTCACGCGGCCCCTTTTGACGTTGGCCAAGTTTACCAGTAGCAAACCACCTGTCCAGCTAGCGCCCCTCGCTCTCGAACCCTTCCTCCACGAGATTGTCCAGGAATTGACCCTGTTAGCCCACGACCGACAGATTGCCCTGTCACTGGATCTTCAACCGGTTCCTCCGATTTTGGGCGATGCTCAATGGCTCAAGCAGGCGATGATCAACCTGCTCGATAACGCTTTGCGTTATACGCCGCCGGGAGGCACTGTCACTGTCCGTACACGAGCGGAAGAGCGTACGGTTGCAATCGAGGTTGAAGACACAGGCCATGGCATTGAGCCCGAACACCTCCCCCATTTGTTTGAGCGATTCTATCGAACCGAATGGGCGCGGGCTAAGGATGCCGCTGGAACCGGGCTGGGTCTCCCCATCGTGAAGGAGATTGTGGAGGCCCACGGCGGAACGATCTCGGTGGCCAGCCGGGTCGGGCAAGGGTCGGTCTTCACCTTGCGCATTCCCGCCTATTTCGACCAGACACGTCTCGCTCCGACACAAGCAGCTCACTCTCCTTTTCCAACCACCACCTGAAAATTGCGCTTGCCAGAGGTTAGGAGGCTGGCTCCTCGATTTCCACTGAATAGCCCTGCCATCCTCGGTAGCTCACATGAAGGAATCTTCATGATTTCATCATGGACTCTTCATGGAGCAGAAGTAGTGTGACATGGAGGCTTTAACAAGGGAGCGCATCATGATTGCTTTGATGGTGGGTGTACTGGCGGGCAGTGTGGTTCTCGTGGCGATGTACTCAGCTCTAGTTTACACGGTTTCGCAGGCGAGCAAAAAGTAAACGCTTGAACGGACGATCGGGAGACAGCTCGTTTGTGACCGTCAGCTCAGAGCCGAGGAACGGAGCCAGAGGATGAGAGACGTCCTCCGGCCCGAGCGATGCGAGAAGAGAGTGGGAGCAATTGAAGCCTAGGCCAGGATACGAGAGGGGAGCCGGGCTGCGCAACTGCTCCCATGCAAGCCCCCCGTTTCTGTTGGCAAAGAATCAGGGGGCTGTAAACGGGCTGCTTTTTCTTCTTATTTTCTTGCTTTGATTGCCCGTTCGACTTCTCGCCCTGCTTCCCTCTTTTTGATGGACTCCCGTCGATCGTGGAGTTTTTTGCCTCTGGCCAAGCCAAGCTCCACTTTCACTTTGCCCCGCGGCGTGAAATACATTCGAAGTGGGACCAGCGTGAGTCCTTTTTGCTGCGTCTTGCCGAGGAGTTTGTCGATTTCCTTGCGGTGAAGAAGCAATTTACGGGTCCTAGTTGGGTCATGATTCATGATGTTGCCGTGACGATACGGACTGATATGGCAATGATAGAGGTAGACTTCCCCATTCTTAATGGAGGCATAGCTGTCTTGAAGATTGGCCCGTCCATCACGCAAGGATTTGACCTCTGTACCGGTCAAGACGATCCCCGCTTCGAATTTCTCTTCGACAAGATAATCGTGGTAGGCTTTACGGTTCGTCGTGATGACGGCTTCGGTCGGTCCTTCGACACGTCTCATGACCTCTCCTCTGCCAGCAAAAGGAAGAGTGTGCGCTGATCTCCTCTCCTCACAGCTAGCCGCTTGTCACCACATCGGACATGTGGGCCATCCATCTGCTATGATGATCCCATGTCTCGTTCTGGCTCGCTTGACCCCTGCAGTGCCATCCTTAACCGACTGTCCAAACGGTTAGGGCTCCAAACCAAACTCCTTGAATTCCGCTTACAGCGTCAGTGGCGCGACATCGTAGGAGAGTCTTTGGCCTCGCACACCTGGCCGGCTCAGATCCGTTTCAAAAAACTGTACCTGATCGTTCCCCATTCTGTCTGGCTCCAACAGCTCACGTTCTTGAAGCCCTCCCTTCTTGCCCACATCAAACGTGTAGAGGGCGGGGAACTCATCCAAGAGATCGTCCTGCGCGTGGGAGACCTGCCAAGACCCTCGACTTTTTCTTGGAGCGGTCATCTGGTTCCAGACCATTCTTCCTCTCGGGAAGAGATCGCGCCTCATCCTCCACCGATCCCCCTTGATCTGATCAACCTGCGAGACCCAGACCTCCGCCGGCGGTTCACAGAGGTGATAGCGAGATACCCCTTTCGGTAGACCCCATCTCCACCGGAAGTGGATCGGTCACCAGGCCTTTAAAGAGGATTCGTGCATCTGTGAAGTCCTCTCCATTTTGCAAAAGAGGCCCTATGACTCCCTCTTCTTCTTCTCCCTCCAGTCGATAGTAGCCTCGCATCGCCCTCTGGGCCGCCTTTATGGTTTCTTGATCCCCCCGTTCGTACTGTTCCAACACCGCCGGTTCGGTCCATCCTTCATCGCTAAACACAAGGATCACTATGGATCGATATCGTCCCTCAGGATTACCGGGTGTTGTCGGATACATTTTCATTGCACCGAAATCCCGGCTCGTGTGTCCCACTCGCTGAAAGCGGCGGAGCAGTTTCTCAACCTGTTCATCGGAAGTATCGCGCGGCACATGCACAGCCACCAGCGAACCACGTTGAGCCCCCACCGTGTATGGGGGAATCGACCGATCTGGTTTCGTAAGGTACATCCCTCCCCAAATGAGAGCAAAGGAGCTGACAAAAACTCCCAGGCCCATCTTGACGACAATATCCAGCGGCTTCTTGTGTGCGTGATTGGAAGACACCATGGAAGCACTCACGGGAGAACACGCAACGCGAGGGAAGAGCCTCACCCCTGCGAATCGGATGGGTCGTCTTGGGAGGCAGGGTCTTCGCGCTCACTGGGCTCGGCTAATCTCGCCACCGCCACCACGCGATCGTGGTCATTCTCCAACTCGATGATCCGCACGCCCTGCGTGTTGCGCCCGACCTCCCGGATGTCGTCTACGCGGCAACGGATGACC
>JANDJK010000020.1 GCA_024330925.1 Nitrospira sp. | reverse complement strand
GCACAATCGCGTGCGCATGATTGTCGCCTCGTTTTTGGTCAAGGATCTTCGTATCGATTGGCAGAGTGGCGAACAGTATTTCATGGCCCATCTGCTGGACGCCGATGTAGCGGCAAACAACGGCAACTGGCAATGGTGCGCGTCAACGGGTACAGACGCTATGAAGGGCTTCCGCATTTTTAATCCGACCTTGCAAGGCAAAAAGTTTGACCCGGACGGTCTCTACATTCGACGCTACGTCCCAGAATTGGCCTCGGTCCCGACAGCCAACATTCACGAGCCTCACCTGCTCTCTCGGAGCGAGCAGGATGCAGCCCGATGTCGGATCGGCATCGATTACCCAGCCCCTATCGTGGATCATCGTCAGGCCCGTGAGGATTATCTTACGCTCAGCAAGCACAAGAGGACGCCATGACCTCCTTTCCTCTTCGTCTGGGAATCAGCCGATGCCTGCTTGGCGATCCCGTGCGTTACGATGGAGGACACAAGCGAGACCCCTTTTTGACGGATATCCTGGGCCCTTACGTCGAATGGGTACCCGTCTGCCCCGAAGTGGAAGCAGGGCTGGGAATCCCCCGTGAGGCCATGAAACTGATCTGGAGCACACACCAGTCTCAGCCTCTCCGCCTCGTCACCATCACGGGAGGGGTTGATCATACCAAGGCACTGATGGCCGCCACTGCGAAACGATTGGAAGAACTGGCCACGCTGGACATCTGTGGGTATATTTTTAAGAAAAACTCCCCAAGTTGTGGTCTTGAGCGTGTCCGTATTTATAACGAACAGGGCATGCCTAAGAGAAGTGGTACCGGGCTCTTCGCTCAGGCCTTTCGGGAAGCGTTTCCGTTGATTCCTGTCGAAGAAGAAGGACGCCTCTGCGATCCCGCCATTCGAGAAAACTTCATCGAGCGAGTCTTCTGCTACCAGCGGTATCGGCAACTGCTGCGCAACGGAGTCACGCAGCAAGCGGTAGTCCGGTTTCACACGATCCATAAATATCTGTTGCTTGCCCACAGTCCGCAGGATTACGAGCGGCTTGGCAGATTAGTCGGTCACGCGCACCGCTTTGGGCCCACGGAGTTGGCGATGAAATATGGCCCCCTCTTCATGAAGGCCCTCGCGGTCAAGGCTACGGTTCGCAAACACGTCAACGTGTTGTACCATATCGTGGGACATTTCAAAGACCGTTTGACCCCCGGCGAAAAAACAGAATTGTTGAGCGTTATTGGCGACTATCAGCGAAGACTCACCCCCTTAATCGTGCCTCTCACCTTGATCAAACATTACGTCCAGCTCTTCAATGTGGAGTACGTACGTGACCAGATCTACCTTAACCCCCATCCCAAGGAATTGATGTTGCGTAATCACGTTTAATCGTCTCATTAGAAGGAGCTCTATGAAAACAGGACGGCAAGGAGTCGTGTTGGTCGGGCATGGTGGAATTCCTAAGGATTGTCCGCAAGAGCTGGTGACGACATTGAAGCGGCTAGAAGCCCAACGACGAGCCACCCGCCAGCCGCCGTCAAGCGAAGAACTCGCCCTCAATGCAACGATTCGTCGCTGGCCGCGGACGGCCGAGACCGATCCGTATCTGTTCGGACTCCAAGCGGTGGCTACACGCCTGCAGGCTCAATTGAACGGCGTCTTGTTTGGCATCGCTTTTAATGAGTTCTGTGCCCCGACCGTAGAAGAATCGATTCAGGCCTTGATCGACCAAGGCGCGACCGATGTGATCGTGACCACGACCATGTTCATACCGGGCGGAGTCCACTCGGAGCGCGAGATCCCGGAAATCTTGGCACGACTGCGCTCTCTCTATCCTCATATCACTATCCGGTATGCTTGGCCTTTCGACATCGATCTGGTCGCTTCAACCCTGGCCGAGCAAATCCGCCGGTTTATGATCTCTTCTTGAGATTATGCCAGCCATGATGATTTCCCCGTTGGTTTTCCGCAAGGTGTACAATAACTGCCGCCCGTTCACCAGTCTCTTGCAGGGAGAAACAATCCATGACCACACCACAGCATCAATTAGTTCGCGCATTCCACGAGACTCAGTCGTTCAAATGGGATCCTAGCAACGGTTTCAAGCTGGCCTCGGGATTGATGAGCCCTTATTACATTGATTGTCGTTCATTGATGGCCCATCCCCATGCACGGTGGCTCGTGGCCCAGATGGGGTACCAACTTTTGCAGCCCCTCACATTCGAGTGCCTAGGCGGTCTCGAAATCGGTGCCATCGCCATCGCCACCTGCCTTTCGGACTATGCATTGACGGCTCAACCACCGAGAGCCTGGCGCACCTTCGTGGTGCGAAAACAGGCCAAAGACCACGGGCTAGGCAAGTTGCTCGAGGGAGCCGCTCAACGGGGGGATCGCGCGGTCATTGTCGATGATGTCCTGACCAGCGGAGGGTCATTACTGAAAGCTATCGCTGCTGCAAGGGCAGAAGGACTGACAGTTGCGCAGGCTTTCGTCATTGTGGACCGGGAAGAGCAGAATGGCCGACAGAGAGTGGAACAGGAAGGCGTGACGGTGCTCAGCCTACTGCGGATTCACGATCTGACGGCAGACCTCGTTGCTCCCCCACCATCAAGATAGGCGCGAATCTCTCGTTAGAGCGCAAGGTTAGCGACATCGAAATTCGATGCCCCAACGTCGTTCGTGAATCATTTCTTCCTGCCCCTCAATCAGCCTGACAATCCTGGTGCGTCCCTTGGCCTCCCCTTCACGTAGAATCTCGTAAGAGCGGCCTCCACACTTCTGGCGAATGATAGCCAGGGCCTCAGTTCGAAATGACGAAAGCAACGGCCCCTGTCCTTCCTTGAAGGGATAGACGACCACCCCGCCGTGTTCCTGTTCCCGAACAAGTTTCACCCCCTCCGCGCAACCGGCACCCATGACCACCACCATCACCATGACCACTAGCCACGAGCTTGACCAACTCTTCTCTGCACTTTTATGATGAATTCTCAAGGAGACCATACGGAACCTCCAGAGAAAGGGAGTAAGGAGATGATTCGTCTGAGCTGGAGTCTGTTGGCCAGTCTGCTCGCCACGGTCCTGATAATTGGCGATGTGGCGCTGGGAGAACAAGTCCATGTGCTGACGGTGGAACAATTGCATGCTGCCCTCTCAAAAGGACCTTCCCGTGAAGAGAAGGGCTTTCTTCTTGTGGACGTGCGCACACCTGAAGAACATCGAGCAGGCATAATTCCCGGCACGGATTTCAACATTGACTTTCGTGAGATCGCAGCCCGTCACCGTGAACTGGGAGCCCAGCCTGATGACCACATTGTGGTCTACTGCCAATCAGGCCGCCGAAGCAGTATTGCCGCTAAGGCGCTCGCTGACCTCGGCTACCGTCATGTCTATAATCTCGACGGTAGCATGAACGCCTGGATGGAGGCCGGCTTCCCGGTTGAACGGCCCAGACGGTAGCCATCGATGGGGACCGATCATTTTCGTCACGAGAGACGGCGCTCCATGCGCGAGGATATCTTTCGTTCCCCATGGTCATCGCGGGCTTATCCCGATGACGGTCGGGAGGGGAATATGGGAGTTCATCTTGCCTCCGAATAATGCCTTCCAGGACACCAGACCAGTGGTTCTCCGATCATTCCGCCAAAGCGATTCCACAACCAACATGTCTGCCGACGACCCTCCATCCATGGCCATGGCTTGACGAACCCACGGCGCAGCATCACGTAGGCATCGCGCGAGATCGTACAGGCTTGTGATTTTCCTGCTCTTCATCACGACAATATGCCCCCCTTCGGTTTCCACCACAATGGTTTGATAGGCTTCTTTCCCCGACTGGCGCACGCGGATCGTCCGCCGTCCGTCTAACAGCATGAACGACTGAGCAACCTCTCGATAAGAGGGCCGGTTCTCATCAAACCATTCGACTGACAAATCCAGCACTCGGGCCTTTCTCAGGCCTTCATAGACCGGCTCGGCAGCAAACAGCCCTTGCCACGTCCTGTGCCGACGCCCTCCCAATGATCGTCCCTCCTTGTACAGCAACCCCAAGTACGAAAAGTTCTCCCGAAATAGCCCCGCATTAAACAACACGGGATGCCCCGTCCGCTTTTGCCATTGATCAATAGTAATCGGTGCTTTGAGCTTCTCGTCAGCATAGTGATGAATGGAGAACCTGACCTGATCCGGATCGATGTCGATTGCCAGCAAGTCCGGCACAGTAGGACAGGAAGACCCCGGTGTCCACACGGAAACGGCTAGACCATCCATTAGCGGCTCCCACCCTAGATCCGCTCCCCAGCCAGAGAACGGCACGGTGATCAACAGCACTATCAAACACGCCACGCAATAGACCTTGCTTTTCCACCTTCCATCCAGCAAGGAAAGCCTCCTTGACGGTTGGCCCGGCCATCGCGGATGCTGTTCGCCGGAATCAAGAGATGCACGGCTCCTCTGATGATCAGGCATGGGCCTCCCTGTCTGAAGCACGAGTGACTGTCTCACACCATCAAACACGTCACCGATCCTCTCGTCCAACATTTCCGGTCCAAACGATCCTGAACAGAGACACTGACTGGCCCCTCCCGTCCAAGACCGCATAATCGGGATAACTGGAGATCAAGAGCTGTTTTAATCCAAGTTCTTCCTTCCTCTTGGGTTGTAAAAAACGGCTCGCCCACATGAGATTGGACATGTTCAGACATCCCACAGCCCGTATCCCCCACGAGAGCCTTGCGGAGAATCCAGAAAGTGGAAGGGGTGACGACATACGTCGGTGTACACTATAGCTCGGTCGAAGCTGTCTCGATGATCCACGTTTCGCTTTATGGTATCGCATCTCCAACGTGGACTGCTCGGTTCATCACCGCTTGCTCGATTTACAAGGGGCCCCCTTTGGCCAACCACAGCTCCTTGCACAGCCTGACGATCAGCGTAACGCATTCTCCCATCAATCGCCACAATATAGTCTCAATGTTGACAACAATGCCCGTGATATTCAGCACCGACACTGTCATCGGTTGTCTCTCACTCAACGCCAACAATGGCCGGCTCCAGGTTGCCGCCGTTCGCCGATGCTGTGAATATCCTCCATTGGCCCACTGGGGATCGTCCATCTTCCACCCAACTCGCACCACATGGCTCTGACCCATGAGGACCGTCAACCAGTTGTTACAAGTACGGATCCGTCCTCCGGTCAGTCACCCAATGCCCTATCTTGTGTTCTTGCCGAAGGGCACTTTGCCCTGGCACGGTGTTTTTAGGAGACACTGCTATTCGGGCCGATCGGACAACTCGCGCAAGGCACACTGAGTGGACGGCACCAACACCCACATGTTGTGTGACGATCGAGTCCATGGCACGCCGGTGCCACACACCAATAGCCAGTTCCTCACCGATGGCCGAAGCGGCAAACAGAAAGGGAATATCGAGCGCCCATTGCCTGGACAAATCAAGCGCGCCTCTCCGTTTAAGACAGGCCGCAAATAGTTGACCAGGATGATATCGACGGCTCCTTCTTTTCAGGCTCAGCAAAGGCCTCTCGACCAGCCACGCACCGAGCGTACGGGTGATCCCCCACTCGCTCAACAGTGAGCCAGTCCGATTGGCGTCGGTAGAATGATCCTCCTAAAGAAGGAGGTGCAGCGAAGCAGTCACGATACCTCACATCATTTCTTGTAACGAGCAATGACTCCTCATCGAGCTGGACCGTGGACGCACACAAGGCGCACACCAACGAAGGGTCATCAAGCGGCATGGCTTCCACTGTTGCGTGGAGCAATGTCTGCTCCACGCCGGCAGAAATAGTTGTGTTCGCATGCTATGGCTGGTCACAAGGGGTCTGCCTGGGACTCATCAATGAGGCTTGTGCACGACCCGAATTCCTTCACCCTGGAGACAAACTGGGTCAATTCCTCCGGCTTGACGACGTAGGCATTAGCACCCAACGCGTAACTTTCCCGCAAGTCCCGCTCTTCGCGCGATGACGTCAGTATTACAACCGGAATGGCTCGCAGCGTCGCATCCGCCTTCATAACTCGCAAGACCTCCAGCCCATCGACTGTTGGTATTTTGAGATCAAGCAAAACCACCAGAGGATTGCCCCTCTGGCGAAAAGCAAAGGGACCTCGGCAGTACAAGTAGTCCAGCACCTCTGCTCCATCGCGGCATACCACGATATGCTCGGCCATGCGATGGTCTCCCAGCGCAGCTAAGATCAACTCGACATCCCCTGAATTGTCATCCGCCAAGAGAATGGGCTCAGCAACTTTCATACGCGCCCTGCCCCCATCGGAAGGACCACGTAAAACGTTGTCCCTTGACTGGGGACACCGTCCCCCCGCCCCCCCTTGCCGTGCTGATGCGGGATCTACCGCACAGTGACCAGGCCATTCCCACCCCTGCCAACGTGTCGGTCCGTGGAACCACTGAAACACACCGAGCAGCTTCGACATCTATCAAGATCGAATTTCACTCCGGTGTCGCGCACGAACACAACGATTTCTGTCGTTGTTTGTTAATCAACGCCGATCGGACACTCTACGATCGATGTGGTGCCGGTATCTTTCACGGCATCGCCAATCACATTTGACGAAGGCTTGTCTCGACACAGCCAAATTTCCACCATCTAAGACCGCGATCAATTGTCCAGGATATACGACACGCTTGCAAGTCATGACGGAGGTCTCTCAGCACTTCCACACCAATCGACGGAGATCGTGAAGAACGTAAGCTGACCGTCAAGCAGTGGTCCTATTGGTTGAACGGACGCGGAAATCGTGTTCGGATCTCTGGCGACTCGCTTGTTCAATGCCTCCCCAAGACCATCTTCGTTAACAGATGGGAGTCCGCCCTCAACCATTTTGGGCAATGATCTGCGCTGGATCAGAAAACTGCCGATCCAGCATGACACCCAACTGTTGGCTCACCACTTCTGTTCTCCCCCACCATAGATGAGGCTATGGAGGGCTGGGAGCGCCCCTCATGTTTGCCGACAACTTCCTGGTAAAGGGATCACTGCTCACCCTATAGTGGTGGAAATGTCTCTCCGCCTCACTGCTGGTCACGTCGCTATCACACAACAATTGAAGGAGCTCATCGCTTTTCTTGTCCCAACCGCTGTTGTCGACGCGAATATTTCCATAGAAAAGAGCGCGGATGACAAGAATCCCCTGAAAGAAGATACCAAACCACTCAGTACCGCTCTTCGAGAGTTAGCACTCGAAACTATGGCCACAAGGGCGTTTGCGGGCTGCACTATCCCGGAGAAAACGATAAAGACACAGATGGGCCCACATCTCACAAACAGGAAAGGGGGACTCGCTCATTCGAGGACGTTCAGGCAAACAGGATGGTGGCCTTGGGATAGACCTATACCATCCAGACAACCGGACTTCCTCCTCTGAAACTTATCCGCCGAAAAGAGGAAGAGACGGCGCAACGCCAGCTGCAGGACCGATTGCGCGGGAAAACATGAGCGTTGCATCGACAACCCACGTGATAACCGGCTGGGGATAAATGCCAATCGCCAACGTGCCCGCTAAACCAATATACACCACAGCCTTCATGGGACCAGACACGCTCACTGGCGACGGATCGATAGGCTCATTGATGTACATCTTCTTGACGACGACCAAGTAGTAGTACATCGAAATCACGATGTTGATCAGTCCAACTACGATCAACGTATAGAGCCCCTCCCTGACAGCGGCGATAAAAATGTATAGCTTGCCGATAAATCCAGCTAGCGGAGGGACACCTGCGAGAGACAACAAAAACAGCAGCATGGCAAAGGCGAGGAAGGGGGATCGACGATTCAGCCCGCTGTAGTCGTCAATTTCCTCACTCCCAATGGCCTGACCCACTGCAATCACCACAGCAAATGCACCGATATTGGCGAACAGATAGGTGAGAAGATAAAACAAGATCGCATCGCTTCCCATTTTCGTGCCGGCAGCCAGGCCAATCAACACATTACCAATTTGCGCAATTCCTGAGTAAGCCAGCAGTCGCTTGATATTGCGCTGCGCGATGGCCACGATGTTGCCGTAAGTCATGGACAGAATCGACACCGCCACCAGCAGAAGCACCCACAGCGGTTTGAAAGCAGCCAGCACGACCAAAAAGAGGCGGATCAAGATAGCAAACGCTGCCCCCTTGGGCGCAATCGACAAGAACGCCGTCACCGGTGTCGGCGCTCCATGGTAGGTATCCGGAATCCAGGAATGGAACGGCACGGCTCCAATTTTGAACCCCAGCGCCGCAAAAATCAGAAGAAACCCGATCATGGCGCCAGGGGTGGCCGGTGGTGTCATGTCCGAAAACACAAGCTTGCCTGTTTCCCCATACACCAAACTGATCCCATAAGCTAAGAGCCCGGCCGCAAACACACCTAGCACAAAAAACTTGAGCCCCGCTTCGTTGGAAGTGAGATCTTCACGGAGATAGCCGACCAGAATGTAAAATCCCAGGGTAGAGAACTCGATGCTCACAAACAGCGACAAGAGATCGTTGGCCGACACCATGAACATCATACCCAGGGCCGACATGACCACCAGGAAGTAGTATTCCCCCCGAAAAAAGGCGAACCGATTGACATATTGCGTCGATGTCAGGATGACCAGCATGGTGGAGCCAACGATGAACATCTTGAAAAAGATGGCCATCCGATCCAACACAAACATGTTGTTGAACAAGGTGCCCGACACCCTCGTGACATCGAACCATGCAAGACAAAGAAGCGTGATGGCCAACCCCACAACACTCAAGTGCGCCAGGCGCGTATGGGGCAGACGGGGACAGCTAAAATCAACGATCAAGACCACGCAGAGCCAGCAGGTTAGAAAAATCTCCGGCAGCAGGAGCAAGAGGTCGGCAACAGAAAGGGTCAGGTCGAACGTCATTGTGAATCTCGCAACGCGTAGGTAATAGACGGACGAGCGATATCGGCCATTTCCGATAGGGGAATGAGGCTCGACGCTTCCGTTCGATCGTCTCGGCCACTGTCTGAGTCCTCATTTCTCTGTGCTACCGGCATGACATAAGTGATTTTTGCAACCAAGGGATCCACGCCGGAACGAACGACATCATACAGCCGGACAGGAAACAGTCCAAACCCGATGCTGACCGCGATCATAACCAACAGGGGTAGCCGGTCCACCATCGCAACGGCGTCTCGTGTGTAGCTGTATTTCTGACTCATCGGTCCATAGAAGACCGCGCGCATCATCTTGAAGAGATAGGCAAGTGTAAGCACGATCCCCAACACAGCCACAATCACTTGCAGCGGATATTTGTTCCAACTGCCGACGATGATCATGATTTCTGCAATGAAATTGACCGTGCCCGGCATTCCGATGGAGGCCATACAGCCCACGACGAAACATCCCGCAATGAACGGCATTTTGTTTGACAGGCCTCCCAGAGAAGGCAAATCACGTGTATGGGTCTGGTCGTACACCCACCCAGCCATGGCAAAAAGCATCCCCGTCGCCATCGCGTGCGCGAACATGTAGATCACGGCACCGCTGAGACTGATGTAGTTGAGCGCCGCCATACCGAGGAAGACATAGCCCATATGACTAGAGCTCGAATAACCAATCACATATTTGGTGTCGTTAGCGTAAAACGCGACCAAACCTCCGTAGATGATGCTAAACACGCACAGTACGGCAGCGATTGGCATCAGCTCCCGCGTGGTCTCCGGCAGAATTTCAAATGCTACACGGATGATCGAAAAGTGCCCCAGTTTCATGAGCACTCCAGCATGCAACATACTGGTAGCTGCCGGCGCAGCGGCGTGCCCTACGGGAGACCAGGAGTGGAGGGGCCAGATCGGTGCAATGGACGCAAAGCCGAAAAACACCAGGATCCAAATGATCTTGTCTAACGTTGTCCCCAGCACCGGGATATTCATGAGCTGAGCGTGTTCGCGCAGCACCAGAATGTCAAAGGTGTTCAGGCCTGCATACTTGTAGATGAGCAGAATCCCCATCAGCGCCACCACCGCAAACGCGGACAGAAAGAGAACCAGTTTCATTGCTGCGTACTCTTTACTGTTTGCGCCGAAATTGAAGATAAACCCAACCGAATCCCTTAGCTTGAGTCCCTCAGGATCCGTCATCTCCAAATACTTCTTCGTGTGACTGCCCCACATACCCAGCAATAGATACATGGGAATCACAGACATCTCATAGAAGAAGTAGAGGAAAAAGAGGTCCAGCGACATGAAGACACCGATCGTCGCTGCTGCCAGAATCAAAAGCCAGATATAGAACTCCTTGGTGCGATCGGTGATATGCCACGACACAAAAACACCAGCAAACAAGAGAATGGCCGATGCCAGAACCAGTGGGACGCCGATCCCATCCACTCCGAGATGCAGAGCAATCCCCAGCTCCGTGGACCATGGAAACTTCTGAACGAACTGGAACCCTCCTCGTACCGCATCATATGCGTAGAACAAATAGATGGAGGCCACAAGCGACACAAACGAAGACGCTACGGCGACGCCCCGTACCAGCAGCGGCCGGCTATTGGGGACGAAGATCAACGCCAGGGCTCCAGCGAACGGCGCAAACAGGATATACAGGAGGAGGTATGCGCTCATGGGTACAATGGTCCGTTTTGACCGAGAGAAGTGGAGACATGCAATGCCACGGGTCCGTGATTCAACCGCTCCACCAGCGCCTGCACCGACCCATTCATAATGCGTAGAAAGGGAGACGGATACAGGCCAATCCATAAAATCATCACCGAGAGAGAGCCGGCGATCAGGAGTTCTCGAAATTGGAGATCACTGATGGTGGGCGTGACGGCTCGGCCCACTGGCCCGAACATGGCCCGTTCGTAGTACCAAAGAAAGTAGGCAGCCGCAAAGATTACTCCCACCACGGCTACCGCTCCAAACCACCACTTGGCTTGGAAGGCCCCCATAAGAATTAAGAACTCCCCTACAAAACCGTTTGTGCCGGGTAAGCCAATGGAGGCCAGTCCGATGATCAGAAAGAACGTCGCCAACAATGGAACTTGCTTGGCCATTCCTCCGAACGAAGACAACTGAGTGGTCTGTTGTCGGGCATAGAGGAACCCCGCGATGAAAAACAATCCTGCCGTGCTGAACCCTAGGTTGATCATGGTCAACAAACTGCCTTGCAGCCCCTGAAAGTTCAGCGCAAAGAGCCCCACCACGACAAAGCCCAAGTGGCTAACGCTGCTGTAGGCTAACAGTCGTCGAAAATCATGCTGAACCAGTGCAATCCACGCCCCATAGAAGATGGCACAAAGCCCGATGACGACAACCGTCAACACAACCGTCTCGCTTTTGGATGCATCGGGCAAGAGGGGGAGGCTGAATCGGAGCAATCCGAATGTTCCCAGCTTGATGCCTGCCAACACCACCGCCATACCAATCGGTCCTTCCACCAACGCATCAGGAAGCCAGGTATGGAACGGGAAAAGCGGAGCTTTGAACGCAAACCCCATAAACATCAGCCAAAAGATTAATACCTGCTGTTCATAAGGGACCGGCACCGAGAGCAATTCCAGCAAATCGAACGAATACAGCTGGTCGGCATGATGCAAGGTCGCCCACTGAGAATAATTAAGGTTCAGCAAGGCGATGCCGACCAGGAGAAACACGCTGCCCAACAGGGTATAGACAACGAACTTGAGCGCCGCGTACTGACGCTCGGCCCCTCCGCCCCAAAGTTTGATCAGAAAATAGCTAGGGATCAGCATGAGCTCCCAAAAGACAAAAAACAGCACGAGGTCGAGAGAGACAAAGACCCCCATGGTCGTCGTCTCGAGCGCGAACAGGGACATCATGTAGAGTTTCACCCGATGTCGAATAGTGTCCCACGAATAGAGCACAACCAGCAGGGTAAGAAAGGCTGTCAGGCCAACAAAGAGCACACTGATACCATCCACCCCCAGGTGATAACTGATACCCAACGCCGGCACCCAGCGCACCCGCTCAGCAAACTGCATCGCAGCCGACTCGGGCACAAAGCGGAGCAGCGCGAAGACGGTCAGCACCAATTCGAGCACAGCAATTGCCACGGCCGAGGTCCGCACCAGCTGCTCGTCCTCGATCAGCCAGAGAACAAGTGCGCCCACAAGTGGCAAAAAGAGAATGCAGGAGAGAATGGGAAAGCCAGCTGTGAGTTCTTCCAGCATAAGGAGCGTCGTCCAAGCCGCCAAGTCTTACTGTTGCACGACGATCTGTACCATCAGGGCAATGAGAAAAATTCCTGCGACCAATATCGCAGCATAATGATGAACCATGCCGCTTTGGATTTTTCGTCCCTGCCGGGCGGCAAGGTGATTACTGTAGCCAATCACGTTCAAGGTCGCGTAAATAACATGTTTCTCGATCCACGTAGACCCCGCCGATCCCCAGTCAGCCAGACGGCCCACCCCGCGCACGACGCCATCGATGATGGTTCGATCAAACCAGTCGAGGAATCCCCCCAGTCGTTTCGTCGGCTCAACGACCGCCACGTCGTACAACTCATCCACGTAATATTTGTTCAACAAGGTCGTATAGACGCCGGAGAATCTCGCGGTCCAGCTCTCGGCGGTCTGCGGGCTGACATGATAGAGAAAGTGGGCTAGGCCCCATCCCAGCAGCGCAATGGCGGTGGCTGTACCCATCAGGAGGAAGACCAGGCCTAGATTGACATCCTGTTCGATCGGCAGGTCCACAACCGGCTTCAGAAATTGATGCAACCAGCCATGTTCGGGTGGAAACCCCAGGATCAGCCCTCCTACCAGAGACAGAGCCCCCAGGACCATCAACGGTCCCACCATGACCATGGGAGACTCATGAACATGCTCCTCAGCATGGTGATCCAGACGGGATGAGCCATAGAAGGTCAAATACAGAAGCCGAAACATATAAAACGACGTCAGAAATGCGCCCGCCGCCGCCATCGCGTAAAGAAGGTAATGATCGTGCACGAATGCGTGGGTCATGATTTCGTCCTTACTCCAAAAACCGGCCAAGGGCGGCAAACCTGCAATCGCAACGGTGCCAACTAAAAAGAGCCGATAGGTCCATGGGATCTTCTTGCTCAACCCTCCCATCTTTCGAATATCCTGTTCGCCTGCTAGCGCATGGATCACTGACCCAGCCGAGAGAAACAACAATGCCTTGAAGAAGGCATGAGTCATGACATGGAACACGGCAGCCGTATAAGCACCGATTCCGCATCCCAGAAACATGTAGCCGAGCTGGCTCACGGTCGAGTAAGCTAACACCCGTTTGATGTCGGTTTGGACCACCCCCATCGTCGCCGCAAACAGGGCCGTCCCTCCGCCAATGAATGCCACTACCGACATGGCCACGGGAGACAAATCAAAGATCACATGGTTGCGCACAATCATATAGACACCCGCTGTGACCATCGTGGCGGCATGAATGAGGGCACTAACGGGGGTTGGCCCTTCCATGGCGTCGGGGAGCCACGTATAGAGAGGAATTTGTGCTGATTTCCCCACCGCCCCGATGAGCAGACACAGCGCGATCGCCGTTGCTACCTCTGGTGAAAGCGACTCCACCTGCGCAAAGACGCTGGTATAGTCGAGTGTGCGGAAATGAACAAAGATGAGAAAGATAGCCAGCAGAAACCCCGCATCGCCAACACGGTTGACGACAAAAGCCTTGGTTGCAGCCTTTGCCGCCGAGACACGGTCGTAATAGTACCCGATTAGCAGATACGAACAGAGTCCGACCCCTTCCCATCCAATGAACAGCACGACATAGTTGTTCCCCATGACCAACAGCAGCATGGAGACCATAAACAGATTCATATAGGTAAAAAAGCGCGTGAACCCTGGTTCCCCCTGCATGTAGCCGACGGAGTAGACATGGATGAGGAACCCGACGCCGGTTACGACCAATAGCCACGCGCAGGTGAGCGAGTCGACTAGATAGGCCAGATGGATGTTCAGGTTTTCACCAAAAATCCACTGGTAAACGACAACCTCGCGGGAAGTGCCCCTTTGCCACACTTCCACGAAAACGGCAATGGCGCAAAGAAACGACAGTCCAACCGACCCCCATGCCAAGCGGTGGGCCACAGTGGTCGAATACCGGCTCCCGAACAGACCATTGGCAATCACGGCCATCAGAGGAAGCACCGGAATCAACTTAATGAGGAGGTCAGTGAGCTCCACCTTTCACCACTTCAACAAGTTCATCTCGTCCACATTCGTTGCCAGCTTACTCCGAAAGACAACGATGATAATTGCGAGTCCCACGGCAGCCTCTCCCGCGGCAATCGCGATAATAAACAAC
Source organism: Nitrospira sp. (assembly GCA_024330925.1). Taxonomy (GTDB): domain Bacteria; phylum Nitrospirota; class Nitrospiria; order Nitrospirales; family Nitrospiraceae; genus Nitrospira_D. The sequence goes on along the minus strand of JANDJK010000020.1, from coordinate 17,611 downwards.
GCGACCAATTGGCCGGCCATCGATTCGAGATAATGCGAGAACGCTACCAGATTGATATTCGCAGCGTTCAACATGATCTCAACAGCCATCAGGACAATGATGAAATTACGCCGGATCAGCACACCCAACAGTCCCGTGATAAACAGGACCGCGCTCACGGCCACATATGCGCTCAACGGCACCACGCGTGGTTTCCCCCCTCACCGACAATCAATGTCCTAGCGCCAGACTTATCAACCACACTTATCAACCCCCCCTGCGCTCGCTTCCTCCAGTCGGCCTGGGAATTGGTTTAGGCGTTTTCGCCAGCACAATGGCACCGATGATGGCTCCGAGCAGAAAGATGCCTACAATTTCGAATTGCAACAAATGATCGCTGAACATCTTGATTCCGACAGCATACGTATCTCCCTGTTCCAGTACAGCTGAGACCGGCGCATCACCCTTGGCCCCTTCGTAGGGCGACCGAAGCAGGAGAAAGAGCACATAGGCAGCACCCACCAGGGCGGGGCCGAGGAAGTAGGGATATGACGAATGTAAATAGCGTTCATCGGTCTTGAGGTTCAATAACATCAAGACGAACAGGTACAACACAAGAATGGCGCCCGCGTAGACGATCACCTGCACTGCCCAGAGAAATTCGGCGTTCAGCAACACGAACAGACCGGAGACGTGCATCAAGACAGCCAGCAGCGCGAGTCCGCAGTGGACCGGATTTCGGAGAGCCACCGTAAGCACACCCGCAACAATACTGACCGTCGCAAAATACGCAAAAAACACTGTGATCATACCGTCAACTCAACTCAGATGCTTAGGGGGAGGCTGCGTAGGCTGGAGCACGGACTGCGGAAAATAGTACCGATACTCGCGGCTCTCCTGAACATCTTGCTCCTGATGATGGGCGTAAAGATACTTTTTTCCGTCTTCCAAATAACGTTCTCCGATTTCGTACAGCTTCTTCTTATCAAAAAGCAATGCACGCTTGTCAGGCGTGGAAAATTCGTACAGCTTGGTCATCGCGAGCGCGTTCACGGGACAGGCCTCAACGCAATATCCGCAAAACACGCACCTGGTGATATCGATATAAAATTCTGCGGCATAGCGTTGCAACGGCCGTTCTCGATCTTCAGCACTAATCACCTTGATACACCGCGACGGGCAAGCTGCTTCACAGAGATCGCATCCCACACACCGCTCGCGCCCATCGTCGTAGCGCAGAAGTCCGAGGGCACCACGATGGGTATCAGGGATCACCCGCTGCTCACGGGGATACTGAAACGTGATGGGACGGTAGAACATATGTTTAAAGGTGACCTTCATCGCCTCCCAGACCTCCTGGAAGAGAGCCGCCTGCAAAATTTTCTTCGTCACCGCTCCCACACTCATCGCTGCCTCCTACCCCGCATGCTCATGGCATCAGTGCCCCATCCCCTTACGGCTCATCAGACCCGTTCGATAGAAACCCAACTTTGCTTGAACGCGGGAACCCCTGTCACCGGGTCAACCGAAACGGTGATCAAATCCTTGACGGGCGGCTCATTAAAATGCTCGGGGAAAAAACACGTCCCTGGCGCAACCGATGGATCCGGTTCGACATCAAGCTGAAGCGATCCCCTCTCTGAAGCAATACGGACCTTCTCACGGTCCTGGATGCCAAGTTTTTTCATATCCTCCGGATGCATGTGCAGCCTGCCGGTGTTCGGCGCGATCTTCATAAGACCCGGTGCCTGCGTCGATAATTTCCCGGAATGGGTTAGCACCTGCCCAATCTGCAACGAGAACGGGCGGGATTGATCTCGGGCACCCGAAACTCCCGTGTACCGTGCCGCGACTTCGCGCACATAGCCGGTGCCCCAATAATCATTATCCAGCACTGGTTGGACTTTACGAGGCTGACCCAAGTTGTAGTAACCGGGCACTAGCGTTCTGATTTCGGCTTGCACATCGTAAACAGATTGATATTCCCACGGACAATCCAGAGCACTGGCCAAAGCGGTCATAATGTGCCAATCCGGCAGACTTTCACCCTTCGGATCCAACGCCTGCCGAATGTGGAGCACACGTCCCTCCAAGTTTGTAACGGTCCCCTCCTTCTCCGCATAGGTGCAAGCAGGAAGCACCACGTGCGCCATCCTGCCTGTCTCTGTAAGAAACGGATCTTGCACCACCAGCCACTCGAGCCGCTCAAGTGCAGACCGCACGTCTACGGAAGCCGGTAGAGTAGCCAGCGGATTTTCCCCAAGTACGTACAGCGCCTTGATCGTACCTGATTTGCATCCCTCCAGAATTTCAAGCAGCGACCGTCCCTCCCCGGGAGAAGGCAGCGAGGCCCCCCAGAGTTTTTCACACCGTTCACGAGCTGTGGGATCATCAAATCGGGCCAGACCGGGCAAGAACTCAGGAGCGACCCCCATGTCGACCGTCCCCTGCTCATTTGGCTCTTCTGTTACCGTATTCACACCACAGCCGGGACGCCCAAGCTTGCCGGTAATCCAGGCCAAATCGATAAGCTTCAAGACGTTCTGGTATCCATCCGCTCGCCTGACGAGACCCTCAGCGCACAAAATGATGGATCGCGGGGCTTCGGCGAAGATCTCCGCAACTTCCTGGAATGACTCACGAGAGATGCCTGTCTGAGACGATATGTGATCCAGCGACAAGCAAGAAACCGCCCTCTTCAAGGCTTCGAACGCCGCTGGATATTGGTTGATGGCCTCTTCATCGATCAGATCTCGTTCGATGACCGTTTTTACAAGACCGTCTAACACCAACCCCTCCGTGCCCGGTGTGATCAGGAACGGATGAGACGCCAGTTTTGCCATGTTGGTAATGGCGGAGTCGAAGGTCACCACTTGCGCCTTGTACACACGGATGGCTTCTTTGATCCGAACCGATGTCAAAGGATTGGTCTCAGTCAAATTCGAACCGATTAACAGAACGGCCTTGGCTTTAGTGAAATCCTCCCATGTGTTGAGTGAGCGTCCGATCCCGACCGCTCGTTTCATGGCGCGCACAAAATTCAGATGTCCATACCGGGCGCTACTGTCGAGCTGGTTGCTCCCCAACACAACGCGCATGAGCTTTTGAAACAGATAGGCCTCTTCATTGGTGCATCGCGCCGTCATGAGTCCCGCAATAGCACCAGAGCCGTGTCGCCGTTTGATTTCCGCCAATCGTCCGGCAACCAGATCCATCACTTCCAACCATGGTTTTTCAACAAACCGATTGCCCTCGCGGACCAACGGCCGTTGCAGCCTGGTTGGACTGTCAATGTATTCAAAACCAAACCGCCCTCGAACACAGAGGCCACCGTGACCTTTTGCTGTCTCAGCCCGGTCACCCCACTTGTTTTTCCAAGACAAGTGAGATGTGACACGAATTACGTCTTCGTCCTTGGTCTCTAAATACAACTGGCAGCCATCTCCGCAATAGTTGCAGGTGGTGGCCGTTTTTTTCAGCTGCCACGGCTTGTACAGATACTTGGAGAATTTGTTCGTAATCGCCCCAACCGGGCAGACCGCCAGACAGTCACCACAAAACTCGCACTGGAGCGGAATATCGCCCTTGGGAACGACTTGATTGAATCCTCCCTTCTTCATGAATTGCAGGGCATCAATCATCAACACGTCTTTGCACACATTGATACACTCAGCGCAGGCAATACACCGATTCATATTGAAGTCCAAGACCAAGCTGCGCGTATCCTCAGGGATAAATTTCTGCCTGGCGTTGGGGAGGTTCGTGACACCATGCTCAAATGCCATGTCTTGTAGCTCGCAGTGACCGTCCGCGTCGCAGACCGGACAATCCAAGGGATGGACGGACAGGTGCTTTTCCACAGCTTTCTTGCGGGCGAGAAAGAGATCTTCCCCCTCTGTGCGAATGACCATTCCAGCCGTCGCCTTGGCGGTGCAAGATCGAACCGGGGCTTTTTTCCCCTCCTGCATCACCAGACACATCCCACAGGAGCCGAAGGGATCAAACGTATAGTGGTAACACATCGCAGGAATGATCTTGCCCGTCATGGCGATGACGTCGTACAACGACACACCGTCTTTGGCGGTAACACGAGTCCCGTCGATCGTCAACTCGATCGTTGCTGCTTCGACCTCAGGATTGGTGGCTGGTTTCAGTGCCATCTTATTCTCTTGCCTGTCTTTCTCGCTTCAATCACGCACACGCCCAACTTTTCACCCCACTCATTCGCTTCGCTGGCTTACCATCCCTTCTTTTTTGTGGTACCGCCGCTCTGTGCCCCAACCGGCCTCATTCTGCCCCATAGCCCCGCTAGCACAGCCCTTGCACCGTTCACTCCTATCGGTCACATTCCCCCATCACAATGTCGTACGTCCCAAAAATCGTGCAGGCGTCGGAGATCATGTAGCCCCTGGCCATATGATCAAACGCTCCCATGTGCACAAAGGAGGGGGCGCGGATTTTCAGCCGGTAGGGCTTGCTTCCTCCTGTGCTGACAATATAGAAACCGAGCTCCCCCTTGTGCGCTTCGGTTCCGCAATAGATTTCACCGGGCGGCGCCTTGAATCCCTGCGAGAAGAGCTTGAACTGCTGGATCATGGATTCAAGATTTGTGAACACCCGCTGTTTCGGTGGAAAGGTGACACTAGGAACTTCCGCCATGATTGGCCCTTCTTCCATCTGCTCCAAACACTGTTTGATGATTTTCACACTTTCATACAGCTCCATCATGCGGATCCAGTACCGATCATAGGTGTCGCCGTTCTTGCCCACCGGAACACTGAACTCACAGCGCGGGTAAGCACTGTAGGGTTCGTACTTGCGCACATCATAATCCACTCCCGAGCCGCGCAAGGTCGGCCCGCTCAACCCAAAGTTAATGGCATCTTCTGCGGAAATAACAGCGATCCCCTTGGTGCGAGCAAGCCAGATACGGTTCTTCTCGAGGAAGACTTGATATTCATCGATTTTGGGCGGGAAATAATCGAGAAACGCCTTCAATTTGGCGATCAGCGAGGGAGTCACGTCTCGTTCAACACCGCCGATGCGATACCAACTGGTCGTAAGGCGCGCCCCGCACAGTTCATCAAACCAGTCCAGCAGGATTTCCCGATCGCGGAAGCAATAAAAGAAGACGGTCATAGCGCCAATATCAAGGGCTTGGGCGCTCAACCAAAAGAGATGGCCGATGATGCGCTGAACCTCTGCCACAATGGTTCGCAAATACTCAGCGCGATCCGGAACTTTGAGGTCCAACAGCTTCTCAACCGCTCGGCAATAGGCGAAGTTGTTGTACATGGCACAGACATAGTCGAGCCGATCCGTGTGGGGGATAAACTGATGATAGGTGCCATCCTCTGCCAGCTTTTCTACCCCGCGATGGAGATACCCCATCACAGGCGTGGACTTCACCACCCGCTCCCCCTCCAACTCCATAATGACCTTGAGGACCCCGTGCGTGCTGGGATGCTGAGGCCCCATGTTGAGGAGCAATTCCTCGGTCCGCAATGTCGGAAGCGTTTCGCTCTCCGGATGGTTGGGATCGACCTTATAGACGGTGGTTCTTTGATCCTCCGCTGCCATGCGCTGTTCTCTTACCGTGACTGCTCGTCCAAAAATTCAAAAGTGTCCCTCCACCCCTTCCCCCGAAGAGGAAAATCCTTCCGCAACGGATAGCCTTCGTTGAAATCGTCGGGCAATAAAATCCGACGAAGGTCAGGATGGTTCCGGAACCGAATGCCCATCATATCGTAGACTTCGCGCTCCATGAAATTGGCGCCTCTCCAGAGGTCTGTCAACGAATCCACCACACAGTCGGACTCGGGCACCCTCGTTTTCAACCGAATGCGATGCCGCTTTCGAATCGAATAGAATTCCCACACCACTTCGAATCGCTCTTCGTCATCTGGCCAATCAACCGAACTGACATGAACGATGTAGTCAAAATCCATTGAGGGATCGTCCCGCAGAAACTGGGCAACCTCATGAACCTTGTCCCGCGTGACAGTAACCGCCACATCCCCCCGCCATTCCGTCGCGCTGACGAAACCGGTGGGAAACGTTTCCTGAATACGCCTGGCCAACGGATGCATCGCCGACCTCATCACACCTTCCAACGAGCCATCACCTCTTTGGGCTGCGTCGTAAAGACACGCCGCTGCATGATGCGCTCCTGCAGCTTCAAGATACCGTCTAACAGGGCTTCTGGTGTCGGTGGACAACCAGGCACATACATGTCAACCGGGATAAACCGATCAACTCCCTGCACGACACTGTAACTGTCATAGATATTGCCAGACGTCGCGCATGAACCCATCGCGATGACATACTTCGGCTCCGGCATTTGATCATAGATCTTTCTAATCACTGGAGCCATACGTCGACAAACTGTGCCCGCCACGATCATGAGGTCCGACTGCCTCGGTGAACCGCGAAACACGCCGGCCCCGAACCGATCCATGTCGTATCGAGAGGAGACGGCGGCCATCATTTCAATCGCGCAACAGGCAAGCCCGAAGGTCATGGGCCACAGAGACCCTTTGCGCGCCCAATTCACTACTTTTTCAAGGGACCCAACGAAGACGTCCGGTGCACCATCTTTCTCATGCCGGCCCAGTTGGATCAGTCCCATTCTAACGCCCCCTTTCGCCAGGCATATACATACGCCACGACGAACAGACCGATAAAAATCAACATTTCGATTAATCCAATGATCCCGATATTGCGAAACACCACCGCCCAGGGATACAGAAAAATGACCTCAATGTCGAAAATCACAAACAGCACGGCAAAGACGTAATACCGGACCGGAAACGGCATCCGGGCGTCGGAAAAGGGCTCCGAGCCGCACTCATACACCGACAGTTTTTCCGGCTCCGGATATTTCGGCTGGACCAGATAACTCACCACCAATGTTCCGATTCCGAAAGTTAGGGCTGCAACAATAAATAATAAAACCGGAAAAAACTTGGTCAGATATTGGGCCAGATCTGGTTCAACCATGTAATAGGTCCCCACTGCTCACAAGATATTGATTGGATCAAGGGTCCCGATCTTAGAAAGAAGGATCAGGCGATGGCAAGCGAGCAAAGGACCTAATAAGAGGAGTCCCGAAAGCCCCACTTTGGTCCCCGGTAGCAGGCGTGACTGGTTACTGCTTTCTGTTCTGGGACCCCATCGGGAGGAGTAGATGAGGAGTAGAGACGAGCGTTCGTTCGGCCCTGCTTCAGAATGCTTCCTCTTTGCCCCCTCTTCCTTCCTGCCCCCAGCCCTCGTGCCCTTCTGCGACAGACTGAGGCACATTCGTCATCCGGAGATGGACCGGCGGGTGTCCTTCCAAGATGTCCCACTCTGCTTGCATGGTCCCTAAGGCTGGAGCAGCTCGGCGGCGGTGGATTTGAGTGTCAAGCCGTCCCGTCGATTGTGATTGCATAGCCGCGGTCGCTCCCCTCTCCAACAGTAACAGAACGACTCCCTCATCCCCCTGACGCCTCAGGCAAGAGAAGGAAACAGCGCAACACCCTACCACTTCGGAGAAACTATCGTCAAATGCTCCGAGTAGGTCTGCCGTTTGGGACTTGCTTGACAGTCCCCCCTGATTTGCTATGGTTTGAGAGAACCGGGTGATCACTGCCTAGGTCTCGGTGTGAAGGAACAGCCCGTATGATGACAACGACTCTCGTTCGACAGGTGTGCATTGGTTTCCTGGTTGTTGGACCGGCCTCCTTGTGGGGCGCTAGCTATGCCCAACCTCCAGATCCTCGCCTTGTTCGCTACGGGGAAGCAGCGCTCACCTTCGCGAGCGGCGCTATCCAAAAAGCGACCCCCCGTGATGGGATTGTGAATCTGGTGACAGGCGACAGTCAATCGGCCGGCAACCGAATGCTTCTGGGGCTCGGCGACACACTTTACTTGAAACTCGAGAATCCAACCAGCGTGGCCGTGGGCGACCTCTTCACCGTGTACCGGCGGGTACGGAAAGCCTTCCATCCCCTAACCAAAGACTATCTTGGCTTCGTTACCATTCGCGTGGCCGTGGTGAAGGTGACCGACCTCCATCCGACTCTCATAACCGCTAAAACGGTGGTGAGCTACGGGCCGATCGTTCCTGGCGACCTCGTCACGCGCTTCGTAGCTCCATCCGCCGAGTCGGCTGAACAACAAGAGCGCTCTTCTGCTGATGTGGAAGGGATAATCGTCGAAATTCAGGTCGACAAACCGATGACCGTCGTCTCACAGTCAAACATCGTCTATCTGGATCGCGGCAAAGCAGACGGGCTTCGGACAGGCGACATTCTGGATCTCTACCGCCAAAATGCGGCCCTGCCTATGAGAAAAATCGGCGAGCTCAAGGTCCTGGCCACCGAAGACCACACAGCCACGGCACGCATCATCAAAGCCAGCACCCGGGTATTCAAAGGAGACCGGTTTAAGCGTGCGGGAACTCCGGCAGCGACGGAGCATACGTGGGGAGTTGTCCTCCCTTCAGATCCATCAGCCAATCCTCCAGGTACCGAAACGGACCTCACAGCAGAGGGCAGACGATCCACGAGCGCCGCTTCGATCGAGTTTGTGGCAAAACAATTGGGTCAGAAGGAGGCATCGGACGAAAGCCGCGTCAACCTCGACGCTCTCTCCCACGTCCTCTATTATGACTCGGGAGAAACCGTGATTAAACCAGAAGGCCGCTCCGTGCTTGATCGCCTAATCGCCTACCTCGCACACAACGGAGACCGGTGGTTCATTCGCGTGGAAGGTCATACAGATAATGTCGAAATTGGCCCTTCCTTAAAAAAGCGTTATCCTACCAATATGGACCTAGCACGGGCACGCGCCGAGAACATCGTGCATTACCTGGTCGGAAACGGAAGAATTGAGCCGTCCCGTGTGACCACCATCGCATACGGGGAGAGCAAACCGGCCGCGACCAACGCCAACGAAGAGGGGCGCCGAAAAAATCGCCGCGTAGAAATCCTACTCTATGAGCCATCTCCCGCTGCTGCAGCTACCGACCATGACCACGCCTCTGTGCAACACCCATCGCTCTCCGCAAACAGCACGCAGGAGCACGAGAGACCGATCACGGCCCCTTTAAGCCCTCTCGGATCAGACACTGGCACCTTCTCCTTCCACCATCACGATCCTGCAACCAGGCACAGTATCCTCCCCCCAACCAGCACGACTGATTCTCTTGATGCCCCTTCCACGGCTCCTCTTAGCGATCCCCCCTCTTCAGCCGTCGGTGGCACCGACTTCGAACAGGGCGCCTCGTGGCCGATCGATTCTCTTGATCAGACTGCCACCCCCACCAACATCGACACCCAAGCCCATCCACCAGACTCGTCCGGATCATAACTACACGGCGACACTGGTCCGTTGTGCTCATTTCCTGAGCACTGCTACAATGGTGTATGCTCGCCGATTTTTCTCCCGCTGATAAGGGCTCCAGCCTCTACGCCGATGTTCTTGTTCCCCGTCCCCTCACCCAGACCTTTACGTATCTCGTCCCTCCTCCTCTATACCCAACGGTCACCGTAGGCACAACCGTTTTGATCCCCTTCGGGAAAACCCTTGTACCTGGTGCCGTCATTGAAGTGCGAGATCATCTACCAGAAGGACTTGATCCCTCCCAACTGAAAACGATCTATGGCGTGATCGACAGAGGCACGGCGGGCAACCTTGGCCTCTCCTGGTTGGAGTTGTCACACGCCTTGGCAGAACGGTACGTTGCCCCCTGGGGCCAATGTCTTCGACTGGTTGCCCCCGGTTTGTTCAAGCAACGTACGTCGGGGGTTCGTCTTCACGCCACCGAATTGGGCCGTGCCGCTCTTGAGCATAGCACCTGCCCAGATCATTTGCGGGAAACGCTCACGAAGATCGCACGTGCACCCCGAGGGATTGCCTGGTCCACAATCAAAAGAAACCGTCAGCCGGGAACGGAAGCGATCATTGAAACCCTTCTTCGTCAATCATGGATCATCGCGGTGGCCTCCTCAACTCCCCCTCCTGCCATCCAGACTCACGCCTCCACTCTCAACGACGATGAGCTCACGGATAATCCTTTTCACGTCCCGGCAAAGGGAGGAACAGACGATCCGCAGTGGACTACACTGATTGCCGACGGTCTTCGTAGGGGTCAGGCTAAGAAACTGGTCCTGCATGCCCCGTGGGAACACCGGCTTCGCCGCCTGATCGATGCTGTCCGGCATACATTCGCCAGCAGGAAATCGGTGATCGTGCTCGTAGGGGAAGCCGCAAAAGCCGAATGGCTGGGACGAATCATGTCGGACCTCTATGGCCGCTCAGTCTTCGTCCTTGCCTCTTCTGCTTCCTCACGCTCCCACACGCTGGCTTGGGAAAAGGTACCCGCGCTCTTCATCGGCACACGCTCATCAATTTTCGCACCGGTGAGATCAATTGGCTTGATTTGGGTCGAAGGGGAAGAGGATCCCTCTTTCAAGGAACTCCGCGAACCACGCTATCATGTTCGTGACACCGCATGGTTGAGGGCTCACATCGAACAGGCCCTGCTGGTGCTGGCATCGTCCCATCCGTCTCTTGAGTCACTATTCGACCCGACCGCAGCAATTCACACGGTCCCCACCGACCCGACCAGCCGGCCGGTTGTGGAACTGATCGACCTGAACCATGAGCCAAGGCCCTCCCTCTTCAGTCAGCGGCTTATTGAGACCATGCAGCAGACGCTGGACGCCAAAGGCAAGATCATCCTGTTCCTCAACCGCAAGGGCTATGCCCACACGTTGCTGTGTCGCGATTGCGGATGGATTCCCCGTTGTTCCATCTGCACAGTCCCCTTGGCCTATTCACGCGCAGGTGGTAACCTCCTCTGTCGTTACTGCGGGAGGAGCGAGTCCTTGCCGCCATCGTGTCCCACCTGCCATGCAGCACGAGTGATTGCGGTCGGCGAGGGGACCGAACAGGCGGAGACCGAGGTACAGCGCCTGTTTCCCACCGCCACCGTTCTTCGGCTGGACGGAGACCGTTTGCGCCATCCCATCACCGCCCGCGAACTTTGGAATCAGGTCCAATCCCGTGCATGGGATGTGGTAGTCGGCACCCAGGCATTGTTCCAACACCCACCTCGCCCACAAGCACACATGGTCGGTGTTCTTCGCGCTGATTCCGGTTTGCATGTTCCTGATTTTCGGGCAGCAGAACATACCTACCAGCTTCTTAACGAGGCCATCGACTGTGCATTTCCGGCATCGGAAGGAGGTCGCGTCATCCTGCAAACACGGTTTCCCGCTCACCATGCCATCCAGGCTGTGTTCTTGAATTCTCCCTCTCGATTCTACGACGAAGAATTGGCGGTGCGTCGCCTCCTGAACTTTCCTCCTGCATGTCACCTCGCTTCTCTCTCCGTATCCGGAACAGATCGAGCAGAGGTCGAAGCCGCCGCCTTGCAATGGCAACATTGCCTGGAACAGCTTCGCAACGCAACATTGGTGATCCTGGGACCAATCCCCGTACCTGCTCGCACATCCAGGCAACTCGTTCGTCAGCAGCTTTTGATAAAAGGATCCGATCGTGAGTGTCTCTCTCGAGCGATCCGGACTTCGCTCGACACCATGCAGAGCACCCACCGCACCAAACGGCTCAAGTTCGTGGTTGATATGGACCCGATAGATCTCGGATAGCGATTACTGCGCGCGACGACGAGCTACTTTCAACGGAGAACTGCCCGAGAGCGAATCCTGCACCGACGTCGCGGCAACTTTCCGCGCACGTTGGAATAAACCGTACGAAAAGGAGAGCCAAAAGACGGCAGAGAAGAGGCCCATTACCACAGCGGAAAGAATCGCGCCCATCTCTTCATCGGACAGCGTTCCCGCTGCATTGTGAAATTGAATCATCCGCTGGATCGGCCACACTACACTTTGCACCCCTAGCCCCAGCGTTGACCATGCCCAAATTTCCGTGACGGATCCCGCTTTCCACCACAGAAACCCCGCTACTGCAAGCGCCCAGCCCATGACACTACCCCACTCGGGCTCCTGCCAGATGAGCCAAAATCCCCCCGTCGTCACAAGGGTCGCCAACACCACGTTCAGCAGCATCACATCAGCCTGTGAGGTATAGTCACAGATAGTCACAGTCTGATGGTTTCCTGCGGGGTTGTCAATGGGAGGGGGAGAGACCTCAGCCCAAAAAAGAACAGCGGTTTAGACCTCGGCCTCCGCTGCAACAGCGGCCAGTAGGGTTTCCCGTTCAAATGGTTTCTGAAGGGTCCGGCTGGCCCCCAACATCTTGGCAACGTCGAGAAAATTCATGATGCCAATCAAGTCGCTACCGCCAGTCATGGCAATGATGCGAGCGGAGGGGAACTGCTGTCGAAACGCCAAGATACTCTCCAATCCGTCCTGATCTGGCATCAAGATATCCATGAGAACCACATCTGCCGGGCTAGCCCGATATTGCTCCAGACCTTCCGCCCCATTGCGCGCCTCCTCGACACGATAACCTGCCGCCTCCAGGGTGTCTCGGATCATGCACCGCACCTGCTCGTCATCATCAATCACAAGAACCGACGGCATCCACCCCTCAATCATCCACGTTCATCCCCGTTCGACCGTTTTCGGAGAAGGCCCTGCCTTGCAGGACCTGTCAAGGGGAACAGCAATGGCCAGCGTGGGAAACAAGATTACGATCCCTGTCCCGGACGCCGGCTCTCTCTCAACCCAAATATGGCCTCCATGAGTGGATACAATACTTCGGACGGCAGACAGTCCGATTATCCGCTCTTCGCCCAGATGGTCGGACCTCGACAACGTATTCGACACCGACAGGTCCTCTTTTGCCCCCCTCACCCTCCCGCAGTCCTTTACCCGCAAACAGACGTACCGACCAGCACAAATCCCGCTCGGCGGTGTGCCGAGACCAGCAACCTGATCGTCGGTAATCTCTTCGTCATACAACTCAATCTTCAACACACCACCACCCTCTCGCATCGCATGCACGGCGTCTGCGATCAAACCAGCCAGCAGTTGACGTATCAACCCTGGATCAGCTTCTACAGGAGTGGTGGAATCTGCGATGAGTTCTTGCACCTCAATCCAGCACGGAATCGCAGGACGCAAAAACGCCAAGAACTCCTTGGCCAAGGCATGAAGCAATACCGGCCGCTTGGCCGCTGGGCCGGGCCGTGCAAACATGAGGATCCGTTGCACTAGCTCACTTGACTTCCGACCAGCAGCAATGACCTGCTGAATATGTTGGTGAGCCTTGTTGTCAGAGGGAATCAGCCTCGAAGCAAGTTGTCCATATCCCAGCACAGCAGTCAGTGTATTGTTGACTTCATGAATGATGCCCGCCGCCAACATACCGACCGTTTGCATTTTTGACTCAGCCCGCCGCTGTGCTTCGGCCATCACGGCTCGTTCAACAAGATAACGGTCGGTGGCATCACTCTTGATCAGGAACAGAAAGGCGGCAGCTTCTTCCCCCGCCCATGCGATCGGGAACGCAGAAAGGCTCACTGTCATGGGACAGCCATCAATCCCCAACAGATCCCCTTTGATAGAAGGGATAATAGGCGTGTTGCGGACTTCCGTCCGAACCTGTGACCACCAGCCCTTTGCTTGTTCCAAAAGTTCGCATACCGTGTCTTGACCAACGAACATCGAAAGCGGCTGACCCACCACCTGTTCAGGCCGCTCTGCCCCCACGAGTCTAAGCCCGCTCGGATTGATGTATCGAACCTCCTCCGTTGCAATGAGTACTCCCTCTGCTAATTGATCAGCCACGGCAAGGAGAAAAAGAGGCACCTGTTCCATTGACGCACCTCACCTGGGGCTCCACGTGCTTCCCACCCTCTATGAGGCGTAATAGGTCACCGTGCTGAAGGATACTCGATTGAGGAAGAGCGGTCTAGAGGATAACGGCCTCCTTCGCATGAGGATATTGTTCCCTGCTCTGGTAGGACCGCTTGTCAGGAGCGAGTGGATTGTTTGACGAAGAGCGCGGCGGCTTGCGCACGTCGATTGACGCGTAGTTTTTTGAAGATGTTGGTTAGATAATTTCTCACAGTTTTGTCGCTCAACTTCAAGAGGGCTGCAATTTCCTTATTCGTCCGCCCCTCGGTCACCAACGCCAGGACTCGTTCCTCCTGGGCGGAAAGCGCCTTGCTTGCTCCCGTCTCAGGACCGGCAGACAGTCGTTGCACCCATCGAATCGCCCGCTCCACTACGGCAGGATCAAGAATCGACTGCCCGGCTGCAACGGTCTGAATGGCATTCAGCAACGAAGCGGCATTGATGTCCTTCAGAATATACCCCTGAGCGCCGGCCAGCACGGCTTCCAAGAGGGACTCATCCTCAGCAAAGGAAGTGAGAAAAATTACCCGCGCCTGAGAACCAGAGGCAAGAATATCTCGACAGGCCTCAATGCCCGATCCCTTTTCCAGGCGTACATCCATCAAGACGATATCGGGTTTCAGCTCCGCTGTCTTAAGAATCGCGTCGGCAGCTGTGGCCGATTCGCCCACAATGACAATGGAGGGTTGCTGACTTAGCAGTTTTCGAAGTCCCAGCCGGACAACTTCATGATCATCAACCAGCAGCACACGGATGGCCTCACCTTGCTTGATTGCCATAGTCGCTATCGTTTATCCATCGAGACTCCTGCTCCATGGATCTCCTTCCTATCTGGCCGCCTGGTCAAAAGGAGACCGCTATCCCCCGGTTTCTTGTCTTTCGACACCAGCACAAGTTCCACCGAATACCTCGCGTCGTCGTTCTCTCAAACCACGTCAACGCAAGACGGACCCCTTGCCCCTCCTCTGGTGGAGGAGCTGGCTCCCAACACCCATGGCTATCCTCCCTGCCCTTGTCGTATGATCTCGCAAGTCGCGCTGCCGAGGAGGGACTCGCAGAGCCTTCTGCCCCCTCCGGGACAGAAGCTTACCCCTTCTTGCTGTTAGGGAATATGGTGCCGAAGGCGGGACTTGAACCCGCACGGCTTGCGCCACACGCCCCTCAAACGTGCGTGTCTGCCATTCCACCACTTCGGCAACCAGGCCTCACCGCAGCTTACGGCCTCTGCCTCCTCAGGCCAGAATCCTGCCACTTTCTGCTAGTTGTCGGCGGGAACCTTTCATTAGGAAACTATCACGTACGGGGCGTTTCATTATAGAAGGAGCCTAAAATTCTTGTCAATGGAAAGGCCCCTCCAGTAGAATCTAAAATCCCACCGCCACCTTTTCGCGTGAGGCGTGAGGATTGATCAACGAGTGACAGAGCCCTTCATGTGTCTTCCTCTGACAACCACCAGCATTGCCCCTCGTCTGAAGAAGAGGCGGACAGCGGCGTTTTTCGATGTGGACAATACGGTACTGCCCGGTGAAGCGAGCGAGGTCCGTTTTTTTCGGTGGCTGTGGCAGCGAGGGATCGTCGGATGGCCAGAGATCCGCGCTAGTCTCGCCTGGCTGGCCCGTCACCTCCCCACTATCTCGTTACACCCATTGCGCGAACGGAAACTCTACCTGGCGGGCAAACCATCGCACCTCATTCGTCCCCTCGGCGAAGCATTCGGTCGTGAGCAGCTCTGCTCGCGGGTGTCCGACGCCGCCTGGCAGGCAATCGAAGAACATCGGAAGGCTGGTCATGCGATCATTTTGCTGTCGGGGTCACTTGACTTTTTGATTCATCCCCTCGCCGTCACCCTGCAAGCCGAACAGTGCTTCGCAGGGCGGCTAGAACAAATCGATGGTATTTACACTGGCCGTTTGGTCCCGCCTCTCCCCTATGGACAGGGCAAGCGACGATTGATCGAACAGTTGGCCCGAGACTTCTCACTTGACTTGTCCCGTTGCTACGCCTATGGCGATAGTCCCGGGGACCTCGAACTCCTGCAAGCGGTCGGCCATCCAACGGTCGTCAATCCCATCAGAGGAATGGCGCGGGTGGCGAGGCAAAACCGGTGGCCAGTCCGCCAGTGGCGATAGCTCACACAACGGCATTGCTGTGAAGAGGCCTCGCACGGTGTATCCTTTTTTAAAATAAGGTCAGTTCCCAGGAGGGCCCCTACTCCAGCGAAGTCATGCCATGCGCGTCACCGAGATTTTTCATAGTTTGCAGGGCGAATCAACCTTTGCGGGGCTTCCTTGTGTCTTTGTACGCCTCACCGGTTGCCCACTTCGCTGTTCGTGGTGTGACACGGAGTATGCCTTTTACGGTGGCACAGAACGGTCGATCGATTCCATTGTCGAAGAAGTGCGTGCCTATGAATGTCCGCTCGTCGAGGTGACAGGCGGCGAACCGCTCGCCCAGGCAGAATGCCTTCCGTTATTGTCTCGACTCTGCGATCACGGATTTATCGTCTTACTAGAAACAAGCGGCGCTCTTGATACAGCTCGCGTTGACGCGAGAGTCCGTCTCATTGTGGACGTCAAATGCCCCCGCAGCGGCATGACAAACCGCATGCACTGGCCAAACCTCGAACGGCTGCGCGCTCAAGATGAAGCCAAGTTCGTGATCGCCGATCGTGTTGACTATGAATGGGCGAAAGACGTGCTGAACCGATTCGATCTGGTCCGTCGATGTACAGTGTTGTTTAGTCCGGTTTTTGGTGTCCTGGAGCCACAGCAACTGGCTGAATGGATCTTGGCCGATCGGCTCCCCGTGCGGTATCAATTGCAATTACACAAGTTCATCTGGGCTCCCGATACAAGGGGCGTATAAATTCACATGAACGTACCTGGGCAAGTGATGTAGATCCGAGAGAGATCGAATCAAGCCCTGCGAAGCTCGTCACGTAAGAGAAGGGGTGAAAGCATGAAGATCATGAACGTTGAGGTGCGAACGGGGCGCTTGGCCTCTGAAGGGACAGAGGTCCTCGTGCTCCTTCAGTGCGAAGGATCAGAGCCTGCTCATCAGGAGGAGCTTGCAACCCTCGACCGAGCCCTCGAAGGGGCGGTTGCTGAACTGTTTCGATCCAAGGAGTTCGAAGGCAAGGGCGCGGAGCTTGCCTTGCTCCACACCCACCGGAAGATTCCCGCCAAACGTCTCCTGCTGGTTGGGCTTGGAAAAAAGGAGGCGCTCGGGCTCGACACCATCCGCCAAGCTATGGGTCACGCTGTCAAACGGGTTCGACAAGTTAAGGCCGCCTCTTTTACGGCGGCGGTTCCCACCGTGACGCCGCCGGACTCGACCGCGATCGACGTCGCCCAAGCCATGACGGAAGGCGCGATTCTGGGCGCGTATCAATTCACCGCCTATCGCTCCGAACCGACACCAGGACCGGACATCCGGTCGATGACGCTACTGACCTCTCAACAATCCGACGTGCGTCCCTTGTCGGAAGGTGTACGGCGCGGGATCGCCGCCGCAGAGGCGGCCGTCTTTGTTCGAGATCTTTGCAACCATCCCTCCAATATCATGACGCCATCCAAGATCGCAGAAGAAGCCAAGGCCGTGGCGAAAGAGACAGGCGTGTCGCTCAAAATTCTCGAGCGTAAGGATATGGCCAAGCTTGGCATGGGGGCCCTGTTGGGAGTGGCTCGTGGCAGCCATGAACCGCCTAAATTCATTATCTTGGAATACCACGGAGCTCGCAAGAAGACCGACCGCCCCGTTGTCCTGGTTGGCAAAACCATTACCTTCGATACTGGCGGGATTTC
>JANDJK010000001.1 GCA_024330925.1 Nitrospira sp. | reverse complement strand
TTCAGCGGATTCTTGGTTTCCGCTCGGAGGCGACCGCGGATCAGCACCACCATGAGCACGGGGGCCAACGTGACCGAAAGCGCGGTGGCGACCAAAAGGATTGAAGAAGGCGCTGCTCACCCCGGCATGGCTTGATACCAACCGTTAGCGTGGACAAGTTTGGTAGGACACTCAAAGAGAGCGCTGATTTGCCGATCGGTCAGCAGCTCGGCCTTCGCCCCGTCGGCAACAATCGTTCCCCCCTTGAGCAACACAAGCCGGTCAATCTCCGGAGGTATCTCGTGGATGTGGTGGGTCACGAGCAACACGGTTTTGCCCTTTCGCATCTGTCCGCGTAACAGATCCAGATACTGAAAACAAGCTTTGAGATCAAGGCCACTAGTCGGCTCATCAAACACTAACACGGGGGGATCATGCACCAGAGCTCGGCCCAGTAGCAACCTCCGTTGTTCGCCGGCCGAGAGATGACCGAATCGCCGGTCTGCCAACGAGAGAACCCCCAACTCATCCATCACATCCCGAGCCCGTGCCACCTGCGCGTCGCTGAACCGTTGATGGTCATACGTGTCGTTGCTGGCATAGAATCCGGACAGAACTACGTCGAGCCCCTTGGCGCCGGTCAAGTACTCCCGCTGCAGATCATGAGAAACCATGCCTAACCGCCTCCGCACGTCCCACACGTTGGGGCGATCGTCGCCAAACAAGCGAACCGACGTCTCCGGTAACGGCACCGGGTGAACTTCTCCGGCCAACAGTTTGAGCAGGGTCGTCTTACCCGACCCATTGGGGCCTAACACCGCGGCATGTTCTCCGTCCTGCAGAGTGAAGGATAAATCAGCAAAGACCAGGGTGTCGCCACGATAGACCTTTGCATGGTGAATATCCAGAATGGGCTTGAACGTTGGACTCGCATCACTGTCCTGGCATGTGACCAATGGAGAAGGCACATTAGCAACCGGTTTCCCTGCTTGCTTCGCCCATTCCAGACCGGCGCGGGCCAACGCATCGGCCCGCTCGTTCTCTCGGTGACCGTCATGCCCTTTGATCCACCGCCACTCGATCGCGCGCCCTGACACTAAGGAATCCAACCGCCGCCACAGGTCTTCATTTTTGACCGGTTTATTATCGGCCGTTTTCCAGCGCCGTTGTTTCCACTCGTGAATCCACTCGCTGATCCCCTTCTGCACATACCGAGAATCGGTGTACACCCGTAGGCTGACCCGCTCAGGTACTACCTGTAATGCCTCGATCACCGCGAGCAGCTCCATGCGATTGTTGGTTGTGGCTGGTTCTCCACCGTTGAGCTCTATGTAGGTTTTGCCTTGACGGACGACCGCCCCCCACCCGCCTGGGCCAGGGTTACCACTACAGGCACCATCGGTGTAGACTTCGACCATGCCACGCTTCATCCGGGCTGTGCCCACCGACTTGTTTATGACCAGGTCATTCGGATTGAGAGAGGTCATACCAGGCCATCCATGTCTTCAGCCTTCTTTCATAGCTGAAACGGATGGCATCGTGTCATCTCTCCTCGTTCCGCCTGCCCATCGGATCATGCCCAACAGGCCATTGAAGAGAACATGGGGGAAAAATGTCATTCCTCTACTTACCATCAGCACCACAGTGTTGGCACCCATAGTGACCACAATCTATGAGTCTTGCTCTTAACTGACCAGGCCATAGGAAAGTCCAAACAGCCCCCACATGATGCCACCGGTTAATCCGACAGACATGAGCATGGTGCAATGCCTTTGTCCCTGAAAATCGTGCCGAAAGAGGCCACAAACAGGATACAGTCCTCCACTCGCAAGAGATTCTGGCATCAACAAACTAGCCCTTAGACTGTTTGCTCACCCCCGAGATTTTCGGGGTCTCGGTCTTCACCTCCGCATTTTGCGCCCGATGCAGCAGTGCATGATCCATTAACACGAGCGCCATCATAGCCTCCGCAATCGGTGTCGCGCGGATGCCGACGCAGGGGTCATGGCGGCCCTTAGTTTCAACCATTACCGGCTTGCCTTGTTTATCAATCGAGCGCCGGGGAATCCGAATACTCGACGTCGGCTTGAGCCCAATCGTGACGATGATATCCTGGCCAGTCGAGATACCGCCTAAGATCCCACCAGCATGATTCGTGACAAACCCCTCCGGCGTCAGTTCATCACCATGTTCAGATCCTCGCTGGGTGACAGAGGCAAACCCGTCTCCAATCTCAACTGCCTTGACCGCATTGATGCTCATCATAGCCGAAGCTAAGTCGGCATCCAATTTCGCATAGACTGGTGCTCCCCATCCTACTGGCACCTGTTCCGCCACCACCCTGATCTTCGCCCCAACCGAATCGCCCGCTTTCCGCAATTCGTCCATGAAGGATTCGAGTGTGCCAACGATTTCGTCACTGGCCGCAAAGAAGGGATTATTCGATACTACATCCCAACTTCGAAAAGGGATTTCGATAGGGCCGAGTTGGGTCAGATGGCCACGAATGACAACCCCGTATGTCCGGGCTAGCCATTTTTTCGCAATCGCGCCCGCCGCAACTCGGACAGCAGTTTCCCTTGCGGAAGCACGTCCCCCTCCCCGGTGATCCCGAATGCCGTACTTCTGCCAATAGGTATAGTCGGCATGACCAGGGCGAAAGGTATCGGCTAGTTCATCATAATCACGGCCCCGCTGATCTTCGTTTCTGATCAGGAGCGCAATTGGTGCGCCCGTCGTCTTGTCCTCAAACAGGCCGGAGAGGATTTCCACAGTGTCCGATTCGCGGCGTTGTGTGACATGGCGAGACGTTCCCGGTTTGCGTCGGTCCAACTCCCGTTGAATGTCAGAAGCGGACAATGGCAATCCCGGTGGGCATCCATCCACCACGCAACCGATTGCTGCCCCATGGCTTTCACCGAACGAGGTGACCGTAAAGAGTCTGCCGAACGTATTACCGGCCATGGCGATCACTCAACGAGATCAAGTTTAAGGCGTAACTCTTTCAGTTGTTCCTGACTAACGGTGGACGGTGCGTCGGTTAACGGACATTGCGCGCGCTGCGTTTTGGGAAACGCCACCACATCGCGAATCGACTCGGCGTCGCCCAGCAACATGACCAACCGATCAAGACCAAACGCAATCCCGCCGTGAGGCGGCGCGCCAAAATCCAGCGCCTCCAGCAAAAACCCAAACTTGGCTTGGGCTTGGTCTTTATTGATGCCAAGGAGCTCAAAAATTTTCAGTTGAATCGCACTCCGATGATTACGGATGCTGCCGCCACCGATTTCATGGCCGTTGAGCACCATGTCATAAGCTTTTGCCCGAACTCTCAATGGATCGGAATCCAGCAAGGTCAGATCTTCGTCCATCGGTGCAGCAAAAGGATTGTGCATAAACACGTACCGTTTTTCTTCCGACGAGTAGTCCAGCAGGGGAAATTCCGTAATCCAGAGCGGCTTCCATGCCGTCGTATCGATCAATCGCAGTTCCTTTCCCAGCAACAGCCTGATTCGCCCTAACACCTCGTGCACGATGGCCGGCTGGTCTGCACCAAATAGGACCAGATCTCCGGGCTGGGCTTCTGGTAGCGCAGCCCTGAACGCTGATGCATCAAGAAACTTAGCAATGACTGATTCCAACTGACCATCCGTCGTTACCTTTAGCCATGCTAACCCTTTAGCGCCGAAACTCTTGGCGGTTTCGCCCAGGGCATCGATTCTGGTACGCGACAAGGCCGCGCCTCCTTTGACCACCAGCGCCTTCACTATACCCCCCTTAGCCACAGCCTCCCGAAATACCTTGAACTGGCTTTGGCTGCCAAACGCCGTTAGATCATGGAGGGGCATGTCAAACCGCAAATCCGGCTTATCCGATCCGTATTGTCCTATTGCCTCGGCATAGGTCAGGCGGGGGAAGGGGGTCGGCAACTCCACACCCCCGGCATCGCGGAATATCGTGACAATCATCCGCTCCATCAGTTCCATCACCTGTTCACGATCAACAAAGGACATTTCGAGATCGATCTGGGTGAACTCCGGCTGCCGATCATTTCGCAGATCTTCATCCCGAAAGCAGCGGGCGATTTGATAGTACCGGTCAATACCACTAACCATCAGAATTTGCTTGAAGAGCTGCGGGGACTGGGGCAAAGCAAAAAACTGGCCCGGATTGACTCGACTTGGCACTAGATAGTCGCGTGCTCCTTCCGGTGTACTCTTCGTCAAAATTGGCGTTTCGACTTCTAGAAACCCCTGGGCATTTAAAAATCCTCTGGCCGCCTGAGCCATCGCATGCCGGAGCGCCAACAACCGCTGCATCTTCGGACGACGAAGATCAAGATAACGATACTTTAGACGCACCGCCTCGGTAATCTCAGCATCGTCTTCAATGAGAAACGGCGGGGTCTTGGCCTCATTTAAGATTTCTACGTGATCGGCAAACACCTCGATGTCGCCGGTTACTAGCTGCGGATTGCGCGACTCTTCCGGCCTGGCCATCACACGTCCCGCGACAGCCACCACATACTCATTTCGTAAGTGGTGGGCCGTCTTATGGGCTTCGGCATTGTATTCCGCGTTGAAGACCACCTGTGTGATGCCGGTGCGATCCCGAAGATCGACGAAAATCACGGCCCCGTGATCCCGCCTCCGTTGAATCCACCCGTTTAACACCACTAATTGCCCAACTTGCTGGGCGGTTAACTCACCGCACTTATGAGTTCGCCATTTCATCATGAGCCACTTTCTTTCGTTGTGGACGCTAGCGTATGACTTGCACCGCTCCCTTTGAGCGAGCCTTTTCTGTTGCTTCCGGTTCGACCACCCGGATTCGTTTGCGCACCAACTCCCGTAGAGCATTGGCCTCTCGATCGGTCAAGAACCGGAACGATCCTGGCTCCAGCCTTCCGAGCGACAGTGGGCCCATGCGTATCCGTTTTAAACGAATCACCGGATGCCCAACCGCTAGCAACATTCGTTTCACTTGGTGCTTGCGCCCTTCGCGAATCGTCACTTCCAACCAGGAATTCTGCTCGGCCTTGCCAACTTTTTTTACTTGTGCCGGCGCCGTCATCCCATCATCAAGTCGCACCCCTTGCTCCAAGAGGCGAATATCCTCGTCGGTCAGCATGCCTTTGACTTTCACCAGATAGGTCTTGGCAACACCGTAACGGGGATGGAGAAGCGTCTGGGCTACATTCCCGTCGTTGGTCAACAACAGAAGGCCTTCACTGTCAAAATCGAGGCGCCCCACCGGAAACACACGGATCGACACACCCCGAATCAAGTCCTTCACGGTTGGTCGCCCACCGGGATCGTCCATGGTGGACATGACATATTTGGGCTTGTTCAACATCAGATACACAAACGGCTGGGCCGCCTTAAGGTGTTTTCCATCAACTTTGATATGGTCCCTTGTGGGATCGGCTGTCGTGCCTAACGCCGTCACCACTTGCCCGTTGACAGTCACCCGTCCAGATACAATGAGTTGCTCCGCTTTCCGCCGAGAGGCAAGTCCCGTTGCTGCGATGAGTTTTTGAAGGCGGATTTTTCTCCTCTCCATCACCACATCCTTGCTTCAGGCACGAGCGGTTTACGTTCGCGCATCGCACACCGATACGGAGCACCAATCCTACTCCCACTCTATCGTCGAAGGCGGCTTGGAACTGATGTCGTAGACCACTCGATTGACACCCGGTACTTCGTTAATGATGCGGCTTGATAGACGGCTCAGAATCTCGTCAGGCATCCTTGCCCAATCAGCGGTCATTCCATCAATGCTGGTGACAGCCCGAATCGCAATCACATAGTCGTAGGTCCGGCGATCTCCCATGACACCCACCGTCCGGATGGGCAACAACACAGCAAAGGCCTGCCAGATTTCGCGATACAATCCCGCCGCTCGTATTTCTTGCTCAACGATGAAATCAGCGGCCCTGAGAATTGCTAACCGTTCTGGCGTCACTGCACCCAAGATACGAATCGCAAGGCCTGGACCTGGAAACGGCTGCCGCCAAATAATCTCATCCGGCAACCCCAATGCTTTCCCTAACACCCGCACCTCGTCTTTGAACAGCTCCCTGAGCGGTTCGATGATCTTGAGCCTCATTCGGGCCGGGAGGCCGCCGACATTATGATGAGTTTTGATCGTCGCCGACGGCCCTTTAAACCCCACGCTTTCAATCACATCGGGATAGAGCGTGCCCTGGACCAACCACTTTACACCGTCGATCCTCCGCGCCGCCTCCTCGAACTGTTTGATGAATTGCCGGCCGATAATCTTTCGCTTACGCTCGGGGTCCGTCACATTTTTGAGGGAGGCCAAAAACTGCTCGGTGCCATCAATGACGCGCAGGTTCAGATGCAGATGAGAGGCAAACGTTTTCTCGACCTGCGTCCGTTCTCCCTCCCGCAGCACACCATTATCGACAAACAGACAGGTTAGTTGGTCCCCCACCGCTTGGTGTGTGAGCGTCGCTGCGACCGAGGAGTCAACTCCTCCACTCAACGCACAGATGACACGGTCCGCACCAACTTGCTCGCGAATCTGTGTCACTGCGGACTGAATATACGACTGCATCGTCCAGGTAGGCTGACACCTACAGATCCCAAAAATGAAGTTGCGGAGGATTGCCGTTCCCTCTGACGTGTGCGCCACTTCCGGATGAAATTGCAGGCAATAAATTCGGCGCCCTGCATCCTCCCCTTTCATCGCCGCAATCGGCGAATTGTCTGTGTGAGCGATCGCACGAAATCCCGGGGGCAATCGTTCGATCCGATCGCCATGCGACATCCAGACAACGGTTCGGCTCTCCCTCCCGATCCCCTTGAACAGATCGCTTGTATCCTCGATCACCAACTCGGCACGCCCGTACTCCCGGCGATCCGACTTAGCCACCTCTCCACCCAGCAAATGGGCGATCACTTGCATCCCGTAACAAATGCCCAGGATCGGGATTCCCTGATCAAGCAGGGCCTGGTCAAGGAGAGGAGCGTTGGGTTCATAGACGCTAGCAGGGCCACCGGATAACACCAAACCTTTCGGCCGATGAGCCAAGATCGTGGCCACAGAAACCGTGCAGGGAACAATCTGCGAATAGACATTGGCTTCGCGAATCCGGCGAGCAATGAGTTGCGTATACTGCGAACCAAAGTCGAGGACTAGAATCCTATCGTGCCAAAGTTCCATTGGCAGTGTTCGGGGAAGAGGCTACGCGTTTTGTAAAACGCCGCGGCTCGGGCACGCCACCAACCTGCTCAGCAGACGAGTCCGGGGAGCAAGAGAGAGAGGGAGTTACTCCCAATCCATATCCATCCGGTAATTGGGCGCCTCTTTGGTAATGATCACGTCGTGCACGTGGCTTTCACGAAGACCAGCAATCGTCTGACGAATGAAGGTGGCACGCTCCTGCAAATCCGCAATCGTTCGGCATCCACAATAGCCCATGCCCGACTTCAGTCCGCCGACCAATTGATACACTACAGCGGCGAGCGGACCTTTGTAAGGAACGCGCCCCTCGATTCCTTCGGGCACCAGCTTCTGAGTCGGTCGACCGCCTTGCCCATAACGATCTCCACCCCCCCGCTCCATAGCCCCAATCGAGCCCATACCTCGATACACTTTATACGTCCGAGCCTGATAGAGCACGGTTTCACCCGGAGATTCTTCCGTCCCGGCAAAGAGGCCACCCAACATCACTGACGAGGCTCCAGCCGCCAGAGCTTTAGTAATATCACCAGAAAACTTGATGCCGCCATCGGCAATGACAGGCACACCGGTCCCCCGCAACGCCTTCGCACAGTCTGCAATGGCGGTCAACTGTGGCATCCCAGCTCCGGAGACAATGCGCGTCGTGCAAATGGAACCGGGACCGACTCCTACCTTCACCGCATCGACACCGGCTTTTAGAAGATCCTTGGCCGCCTCGGCCGTTCCGATATTGCCGGCGACAAGCTCTAACGTCGGATGTAGCTTTTTGATCATCTTAACGGTGTCGAGGACCGCTTGCGAGTGCCCGTGAGCCGTATCGATTACGATCAGATCTACCCCTGCTTTTTTAAGCAACGCCACACGCTCCTCGGCATCGGCTCCCACTCCCACTGCCGCGCCGACACGCAACCGGCCGTGCTCGTCTTTGCAGGCGTTTGGATACTTGATGCGTTTTTCGATGTCCTTGATCGTAATCAGCCCCTTGAGTTCAAACTGATCGTTCACCACCGGTAATTTTTCAATCCGATGTTCATGAAGAATTTCTCGTGCCTTCTCGAGGCTGGTCCCTTCCGGCGCCGTGATCAGTTTTTCCCGCTTCATCACTTGCGAAACCTTGAGGTCCATTCGGGTTTCAAAACGCAGGTCCCGGTTGGTGAGGATCCCCACCAGCTTTTTCCCTTTGGTGACAGGGATACCGGAGATTCGATATTTAGCCATCAGTGCATGCGCGTCACGGATTGTTTGATCGGGGGAAATTGTGACAGGATCGAGGATCATACCGCTTTCGGATTTCTTGACCTTATCAACCTCCATCGCCTGATCGGCAGGAGACAGCACTCGATGAATGATCCCAATTCCCCCTTCCCGAGCCAACGCAATGGCCAATCGAGATTCGGTGACGGTATCCATGGCGGCGCTCACCAGCGGAATGTTGATTTTGATGCGGCGGGTCACAAATGTTGTTGTTTCAACCTCACTCGGCAAGATCTGTGATTTGGCCGGAACCAACACCACATCGTCAAAGGTCAACCCCTGCCTTGGCTCCTTGTCCAGCATAATGACTCCTCTCCGTGGTCGCCCCTTCTGCTCGACGTGCTAGACATGCGCGGTCCGCGTTCCGCCGTTGCTCACGCTCCCATGACCCACTGCTACGACACCCGGCCTCGCGGTTCACCAATGTCGGGCAGCGACCCCGATTCGATCGCCGCTTCGGCCTCTTCCTGAAGTCGTTCGCTTCCTTCCTCAGCCGGCATGAACTGCTGAATCCGACTGTTGCCACTATCCGCAACAAAAATGCTACCTTTCTCGTCCACGGCGATGCCATAGGGAAAATTAAACTGTCCCTGGCCATTGCCGAACCCCCCCCACTGGGTAATGAAGTTGCCTTCCCGATCAAACTTTTGCACACGATGATTACCGGTATCCGTTACATACACCGCTCCGTCATGATCGACAGCAATGCCCCACGGCGATCGAAGCTGGCCTGCCTCCCGCGCCACAGGGCTGCTGGCGTGGCCAGCCTCAGGGCTACCACCCCATTTGGTCAACAATTGGGGAAGTACGTTGGTGCTGGTGTCGAATTTTTGAATGCGATGGTTTCCCATGTCTACGACGTAGACCGATCCGTCGTTCTGGTCTACGGCAACGCCGCGGGGAAAATAGAATTGGCCGTCTCCGCTGCCGAAACTTCCCCAAGCCATAATGAATTCGCCGCTCATATCAAATTTCTGCACGCGAAAATTCGCACTATCCACGACATACACGAATCCCCGCACGCGGTCGATCGCGATGCCCCAGGGCGCATTGAATTGTCCCTCACCATTGCCGCGCGAGCCAAATTTCATCACGTAGCCACCCAGCTTGCCATCGAATTTTTGAACGCGGTGATTGTTCGTGTCTACTACCCAAACATCCCCATTGCCATCGCAAGCAATACCGGTGGGGTTGTGAAAGTTGGCGTTCGCCGACCCAAAATTCCCCCACAAAATGATGAAATTCCCCGCATTGTCGAATTTCTGGATGCGATTGTTGCCATTATCCACTACAAACAGGCAGCCTTGCTTGTCGACACACAGCCCATAGATGGGGGCCATGAATTCGCCGCCATGAAGCAGCGACGCACCTCGCCCCGGCCTTCCCCACGCAGACACACAGACATAGCCCGACGTATTGAGCAGGATCGTCGCACTCGCCGGTGTGGAGATATTGTTGCCCGCATCCTTAAACCAGACATAAATTGTCTTGCGCCCATCGCCCGGAGACAAGATAAAGGGAATCGTTGCGCCGAACCTCGTAACCGGATCCACCTCGACCCAGCCAGGGGTGCCAGCCATCGGCGTCAATGGGCTCTCAGAGATAAAATAAGCCGCTACCCCGGTATCGACGTCGTTGGCGGAAATAGTGACCATCACTTCCGGCGAATTGGTCATGAAGGCGCCATGATTGATCACCGCATAGGGATTTTGGGGCGCCGTAATATCAATCAGGACCGGTGTCGCCGTAACTTCCTCCGACAATGGGCTTTCGCGCCCGTCTTCAAACAACGCGGTCACGGCGTAGTAATATGGCACATCGTTGGTCAGCCCACTATGGGTATACGGATTCGTCACCCCCTCGATTTTGGTTGCACTCTGAATCGTCAGATAAGGCGCCGTGCCAAAATAGAGGTTGTAAGACACGGCTCCCGGCACCTCTAGCCAACTGATGAACACTTCCGTATCCCCGGCCTTGGCTGCTACGCCACGGGGCGGAGATGGGAGCCCCTCGGCAATTGGCTGGGCCGGTTCCTGTTTGCCCCGGTTGAGTTCCTCTTCGGTAGGAAGAAACTTGAGCACCCGATGGTTTCCACTGTCGACAACGTAGAGAGCCCCTTCTTTGTCAACGGCGATCCCATAGGGAAAATTGAATTGCCCCTCCCCTCGCCCACGATTGCCAAAGGCACACAAAAACGTGCCGTTGCTATCGAATTTCTGAATGCGATGGTTACCACTGTCAACCACGTAAACGTTGCCCAAGGCGTCGCATGCGATACCCCACGGAGCCTTGAACTGACCAGGTCCGCTGCCTTCTCTCCCCCATTTAGTCAGGAAACTGCCACGGGAGTCGAATTTTTGAACTCGGTTGTTCCCTTCATCCGCAACATAAATATTACCCACAAAGTCAACCGCCACACCGCGCGGAAAGAAAAACGCACCGTCGAAACTGCCATCGCGCCCCCATTTCAGCAAGGGCTGTCCATCCGACTGGAATTTTTGGATACGAGCATTGCTCGTGTCGGCAACATACACATTGCCTTCTGCGTCTGTCGTGACTCCCCAGGGCACATCGAACTTGCCCATTTCGGCTCCACGCCATGCAAACCCAAACTTACCCCAGGCCTTTTGGACATTGCCCTCCAAGTCGAACTTTTGCACCCGGTTGTTGCCACTGTCCGCAACATAGAGAAACCCATCGGGCCCAACCGCTAATCCGCGCGGGTAGTAAAACTGCCCTTCTTCCGAACTGGGTTCGCCACCCCACCGGGCCAGAAACGTTCCTGTTTTGTCGAATTTTTGAATGGAATGGTTATCCGTATCGGCAACGTAAATATTGCCGTCTCCGTCGAGAGCAATGCCAGTCGGTGAACTGAATTCCCCGTCTTCGCTTCCTTCTCTGCCAATCACCATCGCCAGCAAATAGGGCGATGGTATAGCCATCACCTCCTGCGACTCAGGACTCTCTCCTTTAGGTGTCACCACCGTGACGACATAGTGATAACACGTACCGTTGGCAAGATCATCGTGCACGTAAGGACTCGTGACTCCCTCGATACAAGTCGCCTTTTCTTTCTTGACACCGATAAGGGTCTTGAAGTCTTCCTCTCCGGCGATGGGACGGGTGAGCTCGGAAAACTTGATCTGCACACCCTTGGTGGTTTGAAAGTAAAGGTTGTAATAGAGGGCATCGGGGACAGGATCCCACGTAATCGTGACCCGGCCGTTGCCTGGAATGGCCCTTACGTTCGTTGGCGCAGGAGGCGGCTCCTCTTCCTCCGCCACCGAATCCCCGCCTCCCCATTCGCTATGCAGACTGTCTATCGTAAGCGGCGGGGGGCCGAACCGTAACGATTCATCCCACAACCAACACTTCATCACTGCGATCACCTCATGGAACGTGAGGAGATTCTCCTCACGAGAATATGGGTTGTTTCAATGACGTGGAAATGGATTGGTCAATCTAACAAACGGCTGCAAAGAGAGTCAAGAAACGTGCGAGCTACCTCTTGCCATGCTTGAAGAAGCGTCGCGGCAAGCACCTTTCCTCCACAGACTTGTCTCTGCCTCGCTAGTTCATCAAAGGCTGTTCAACAGGCTCGTCCTGTTCAACTGGTTCATCCGTACACCCTGCACGCACCTCGGCGTCGGCAGAGGTAAGCAGCCTCCTCTTTTCCTCTGATTGTTTCTCGATCGTTTTGCCCATAGCGCTCGTGGGGAAATTGGCATCAGCCTGGTCCCCCAGCACGGACAGGGCAACCTTGCGTACCTTCTCCCCCTCAGCCAAGTTGCCCGCAACGGCTTCGGTCCCATTCAACGGAAGAGCCACCTGCTCAGACTCGCCCAACTCTTTGAACTCCCGCAGCGGCGGTAATTCTGAAAGGTCCTTCAACCCAAAATGCTCAAGAAAATACTTGGTGGTTCCATACATGATAGGCCGCCCCGGTACCTCCTTACGCCCGACAATCCGCACCAGCTTCCGTTCCAACAGTGTCCGTACCACACCGGACGTCTCTACCCCCCGAATTTCCTCGATCTCCGCCTTCACAATTGGTTGCTTGTACGCAATGATGGCCAACGATTCCAGCGCCGAGCGGGAAAGTTTCATTGACGCCTTCGACTTGTCCAATCGTTTGACCCAGGAGGCATACTGCGGCTTGGTGACTAATCGAAATCCACCGGCTACCTCGACGAGGCAGATTCCGCGACCGTCACCGGCTAACTTGTCTCCTAGCCGCTTGAGCGCTTCCGCTACTTCGGCCTTTGTGACATCCCCAATCACCGCCACCAACCGTTGAAGCGACACCGGCTCATGAGACGCAAACAACAGCGCCTCCACAATGCCCGTTAACTCCTCCTGCCCGATCACCGGAGGCGCCGGCGTCAAAACGTCACGTTTGGGCTCATCCACCGACCCCTGTCTGTCACAACTCATTTCACCCATCATGACGACAACGTTCCCTCTTATTCGATATGGCCAGTGTCCATCTCGGCCGGATCCGGAATCAACGAAAAGGCCCGCGATACCCAAATTGGTCCAAACAGGCTCGCCTGAAAGACCCGTGCTACCCGCAGTCGGATCAGTTCCAACAACGCCAAGAAGGTGACGATCACGACAAGCCGATGACTGGCTGGTTCAAACAGTTCCTCAAACGCAACGGACTCTTTAGCTTCGAGCCGTTCCAAGATCTTGTTCATGCGATCCCGCACCGTCAGATGATCAGGTACAATCTCGATAAGCTTTTTTCCAGAACCACGGGCAAGAATCTTGTGAAGAGCGTCTACCAAGTCGAACAGCGAAACCTGTTCCAATGCAAGCTCCTCCGTCACCGAGTCCCCTGGCGTCGTCATCCCACGGACGAACATCTCCTGCCACATGTTCTCCCGTTCATTCAGGTGAGAGGCCGCCTCCTTGTATGCCTTGTATTCCAACAGCCGTCGCACCAACTCTTCGCGCGGATCAGGCCCGTCCTCTTCATCGCCCTCTTTCTCTTCAACAGGCAACAGCATCTTGGACTTGATCTGCAACAAGGTCGCAGCCATGACTAAAAAATCCCCTGCCACGGTGAGGTTCAATGTCTTCATTGCCTCAATGTATTCCAGGTACTGTTTCGTGATGAGCGCAATCGGAATGTCGTAAATGTTGATTTGATTCTTTTTAATAAGGTGAAGCAACAAATCCACCGGCCCTTCGAAATTCTCGATGCGGACGTGATAGGACAGCTCAGTCTGGTGCTCGGTCTCAGGCGAACGGCTCATGGCGCTCGTTATACCAGCACCCGGTGTAGTGAGCAAGCCGGGTGCCAGCCTACTTTAGAGCTTCCAGGCATAGACCACCAGCACCACAGCCAATGCCAGACAGACAACGGTCACGACGTAGGAGCCAACTGCCGATTGGGAAGCTGATGCCGATGACGGCGCTGCAATTCTCCTTGCACCGGTGACCACCGGCGATACATCAAACCGCGCCTTGACCAAATCATCCGGCTGTCGGAATACAGCTTCTGAAAAGTCCGCTGTCGCTAAAAATTGGGCGCCGGAAAAGATGGTGGTCCCTTCAAAGTCACAATGGGTAAAATACGTGTCCCGACTAAAAATCGCATCTCGAAAATTCGCGTCTCGCCAGAACCGACTACCGGAAAAACCAGTCCCCGACCCAAACCTGGCCCGCTCAAAGACGCTCTTTTCCTCAAACGTCACCTCCAACAATTCAGCCATGCCATCAAAGAGAGCTCCCGCACAATCGACCGTCCCCCGAAAGGTGGAACGATAGAACCGGGTGCGGGGGCCGAACGTTGTCTCTTGACACTCCATCCCCTTCACGAACGCCCCTTGAACAAAATAGGTCTCCCCCTTGAACGTCGCTCTCGAAAGCCGAATCTCTTCCTGAAAAACCGACCGCGAAAGATCGACATCTTTTTGAAAAACGGTTCCTCGAAAATCAACCGGCTTTTCGAACAACAGCATCCCACGAGTAGAGCGGTGGAGGACCGCTCCTTCTAAAACCGAATCCTTCATAGTCAGGGAGCCACGGACCCGTCGTTGCTCTACCCTCTCCACCGACTCCTGTCCTCGCCTCTCACCTGGCCCGGCACCAGCTCGACCAGCAACGGGAGTGGAATCGTGTAGGACCGGCAAATAGTCCAAACTCAGATCGCCTCGGACAATCACACCGACCAACTCAACCGACAGCCCCTGGGCCATCGCTTTAAGAATGGCTGCCGCCTCAACTACTTCCCTCTCCCGTTCTTGTTGCGTGCAGGTTGAGGACAATCGTTTGACAAATCCTGCTCCGCCCAATGATTCGGATTCGGACATTTCGACGGAGCACGTCCCTCCGGCAAGCACGGCTCCGGTCATTGCAGGCTCTGCAAGAAGCCATCCAATCATTCCGGTCATTGCAATCATCAACCGGACCATCAATGGCACAAGAAAGCAGAGCCGTCGGCTCACGATCGATCTTCCTTGCATTATTGCCATGATCCACTTCCCGCTGGTGAGCAAACACACTCGCACACGCGACGGCTTCACAGCTAGAGACCTGGCAGGACAGGAAGCACCTTCGGATTATCGGACAAAACTCTGCGGATTTTGGGGGCAGGAGACGGTAACGAAATCGAGGGGCCTTCTTCCTACCAGTTCATCAAGCAGGCACGCACCCCTTTCTTCCAGTTACCTCATAGAATCAGCCCTAATGGGGTGTGACATCATCCATCGCGGCCCCTGTCATTTTACTCATCATCCCGATAATCATCATCGCCGTTCAGCAGGCTTTCTTTTTCTAAGAACTCGTCGCCGTCTTCATCATCAAGGCCGAGACCTTCGTCCATTTCATTATCCAGCTCACCCTCGATATCCTCTAACTCTTCATCGACCAGATCGTCATCCAAATCGATCTCGCGCTCAATGTCCCGAGGCTCCACCGAAGAGTCGGCTGGCGTTGTGCGAGGTGCTCGCTCCTCCGTCACCGCCTCCTTGGCTGCGGGCGCCGCGGAAGCTGCGGATTCAACGGGAGCTTTCTGGACAGACTTCTTGGCAGGCCGCTTGGTGGATTTCTTGGGGGATTTCTTGGTGGATTTCGTAGTCGCTGCTTTGTGAGCGACTCTTTTCGCGACAGCCGCACTCTTTTTAACCGCTTTCGGGGCCGCGCTCTTCTTAGATACAGTAGTAGCCTTCTTTTTGGCCGCGGTTTTCTTTGCTCTGGCTTTCGTAGGAGTGGCTTTTTTCTTCACCATCTTCGCCATCGTCGTCCTCCTGGTTGTCATCGTCCCCCTATACGCCTGCCTGTGACAGGATCACGGATTGATGGTCACCATCTAGCATGAACGAATAGGCCCTTGCAACTAGTTCTCTCTTCGGCCCGTTCTGTAGCACAATCTTGCCAAACATGCTTAAGGGCCGCTCCATGATACGGATACGCTGCGCGACCATGTCTGCTAGCTTCCCCAGCTACTGCCAGCAACGGATCCTTCTTTTAAAAGGTGTCCGTGTTAAGATTCACAACAGCTCGCGTTGATCGCACGGTGAATCCTTCACCAGCCTTTCCGCTCTTATTATTGTGGAGTCCGACAACATATACCAAACCGTTTTGAGGACATGTGATTGTTGTCATCATCAATGAGGTGATGCATGAAGTGGCTATGGTTCGTCAGCCTCGTAATAGCGGGCGTTGGGATGGCGGAGACGGTGTCGCGGGGGCTCCCCACTGATGCTTCCCACCCCATGCATATCAGGATGGAAGACAGCTCACCCTACTACATCCCCGTTTCCGCGACGGTCTCCAGCGGCACTCCCATCAGATGGGACAATCTCACGCCCACACACCATACCGTCACCCACAACGGCTGTACGGAAGACCAGCAACACTGTCTGTTTGACTCCGGCCCCGTTCCTCCAGGAGGAGAGTTTACTATCCCCGGTTTGCCTTCCGGACAATATCCATACTATTGCCGTATCCATCCCATCATGAGGGGTCTCGTGATCGTCATGGACGCTCAAGTTGAGCCATCCCATTTATAAAGTGTTCCCTCTTGCGCACCCAGGCCACCTTCTTGTAGGCTGCCCTTGCCTATCATGAAATCAGTGGCCCCCCTTCCAGAACCACTCCCACTGACTGGCGACACGCTTCATCTCTTCGCCTGGCGCGTTCCCGACTTGGTGACCTATCACCATCGCCGTGACGAAGTGTGGGTTGCGCCGCTTGACGACCATCTGCCCATCATTCGATTGAACCAAACAGGCATCGCCATGCTCTCCGCTATGAACGGCCATACCACTGTCGGTGCGCTGCTTGAGCAGTACGGTACCAAGGTCTGCGGTCCTGACGGCCAGCTAGGACGATGGCACCTGGAACGATGGGCAACCCCCAATTATTCGCTCTGTTTCTATGGCTCAGCACCACCAGGTGGCCATCGACACTCGGCTCGATGGGATCTCCTACTCCAACGGGTTCGGGATCGGTGGTCGGGGCAACACGAATTCGAAGGGGAAGATCATCTCGATCACTTTCATCGTTATGAACTTGGAGACCCTCACGAGGATGATCGTCATTTTGACCTGATTGAAACGACCGTATCACACCTGTTCCGTGAACCCAGCGAGGTCCTTGGAGGCTTGACATACGGCCGCCTCCTCATGCGGCAACTCCGCCGTCTGGGATGGTTTTCTCCCAAACCCAGCATGATCCTGGAAATAGGCGGAGGACTGGGATATGTGGCACAAGGCCTAGGTCAGGAGCTGTTACCGTTTGAAAAACGGTCGGTTCGCTATATCTCGTTAGACCTGACCAGAGCGTTCCTGCACTTGCAGATCAGCCGAGCCGCCGAAGGTGGATGGATAGCGGTGGGCACCAGAGCCGATGCCGAGGCCTTGCCGTTCACAGACCAGTCAATTGACCTAGTAATCGACAATGAAAACATGGCCGACATGACACCGGTCCTGTTGTCTCGCGAAGAACTTGCGTCCGGCAAAGGGAACACACCGCAACATCAGGAGGCACTCGACTGGATTAGGCGTGCCCGCATTCCCCTAGGGTCTGATCTACCAGACCCCGTCATTTTTAACTTGGGCCCCATCCGCTTTGTTGCGGAGCTTTGGCGGGTGCTCAAGCCGGGCGGACGGGCGTTTCTCTCGGAATTCGGCATCGATCGCGGGTGGCCCCATCCAGTCAGGCTGCCCGGTCATACGGAGTACGAAGTGCAGTATACTCACTTACGACAGGTAATCCGCTGGCTGGGCTTTCAGGAACAGTATCTCTCGCTGCCTCAATTTCTGGCCATCAAGCCAGACACAAAAGTGCTCTGTACCGGAGCGGTATACACCATCCGGCGATTCTGCGAAATGCTAAACAAACCCTTCACCGTCAAGGCCTACACCGAGCCAGAGTTACGACAGGCCTTAGGGGATATGCTCCCCAAGCTTCAGGGCTGCCACTATCACGCCGTGGCAGACCCAGCTTGGTTCAATCTCTTCGACTTCAAAGTCCTTTTGCTAGAAAAGCCCGGCGGACTTTCCAAGCCACGATTCACTGACGCCAAGGGCTACCGCTGGTATTCCCACCAGTAGCGAGCAACCGCGAACCTGTATCGGTAGACCATCGGATTTCCTCCGCCATTTTCAATGGTTTCCCCACTCATGGGAATGAATTTGGGCGCCAACATTGGACAGGCTTCTTGCCTTTCTTCCTCCCTCTCCTGCCAAATCATGAAGAATTCTTCATGATTTCATCATAGAACGTTCATCGATAGCTGTTAGAGTGGTAAGAGGCTTTGAAGGAGGGGATTAGCAATGGCAGTCGTAGTATTCAGTGTGATTGGGATCACACTAATAGTAGGCATACTGTATAAAACCTTGTCGCCATAAAACGAGTACGCCCCGCGACGAACGTAGGGGAAGAACGGACGGGTGGTCACAAGACGCACAACGTCCCTCATAATGCCGTAGGATGCTAATGATGCGGAAGGGAAGCGAGTTGGGACCAAGCATCAGTGGGGGAACGATTGGGCGATCGGTCTTTCCCTTCCGAGCATGAGATCGTCGTGTAGCACACTCTCCAAGAACGCTTTTTCCGCTCAATGCCTCGTCGAGAAGCCCGTTTGCGATTTCGCAAGAGTGAGCGGTGTCCCCAGAAAAATTTTTTCCGCGCAACACGACAGCACGCCGTGAGCCACTGAACGGCTCTCCCCTACACAACGTTTCGTCGGAGTCCTACAGCCACTGCTGCGTAAGAGCACACATACTCTGTGATCAGAGAGTCGATTCTCCCCTCGCAAGCCGAGATCGGCTCTCAGCGTAACCAGTTGATCGTGTAGAGCTGCTTTTCTACATGGGTGATGGTTCCTTGCTCGACAACCAATTACCTCTCCAACCTCGATCAAGTCTTCATAGTGGTCTTCATATTGTCCTGGAACACACCAATACTCATAAACCGCCAGAAACCAAGCCACCAGGGCCGTTTCGTCTCGCCCAGGGTCTTGTCAATGATCTTGCTCCCACTGAGCAACACCGAGGAGAATCGGCTGCTCCCCGATCGGAGGTGAACGATCCGTGGTTTTGGGGGACTTATCCCACTCCTCTATCATGCCATCGCTGGTGACTTTGGCAGAGGGGTACCTGACTTAAGATTTCGAGCGATATTCGTGAGCATGTCTTGTCAATCCATCTGCCCCTTCCCTCTTTGACCACTTCATCGCCAAATCGATCAGCACCCCCTCCCGAAGCCCCAGGTCACTGACCAGCAACTTGGACATTCCCAACGTTTGCATCATGGTCCGGACAATGAGCACTCCGGCAGCAATCACCTCCTCGCGATTCTGTTCGAGCCCAGGTAAACCGACGCGATCAACCGTCCGACGGCTGAGCAACATCCCTTCAAGCTCACGCACTGCAGACATGGTAAGCGTGTAATGATGGATACGGGCCGGCTCATATGCCGGCAGTTGCTGCGCCATGGCAGCTAAGGTTGTGATTGTGCCAGCCGTGCCCACGAATACCGCAGACTGATAGCCTGTCATCTCAGAAACAGCGGCCTGAGTTTCCCGTTGCACCCACTCCTGTGCCTGTTCGATTTCCTCCGTCGTCGGCGGATCATGTTTCAGCACCCGTTCGCAGAGTCGCACCACTCCGATGTCAATCGAACGGACAATGAGATGTCCATCCTGTCGATCGAAAATCAACTCGGTACTTCCCCCGCCGATATCCAATGCCAAGAGATCCGTCACGCCAGGGACGAGACCAGCACGCATGCCGAGCAGGGTCCGACGGGCTTCTTCTTCGCCTGTGATAACCTCAATTTCGAAACCTGTTTCGCGCTTCACTCGATCCAAGAATTCATCACGATTGCTCGCATCCCGTACAGCGCTGGTGGCAACCACAGCCCAACCCGAAACGCCGTACCTGTCGATGACCGTTCTCCATTCGCGCAGACAGTCGATCACCCGTTCCATAGCGACACTGTTCAGCTGCTTGGTGCGATCGACGCCCTCTCCCAATCGAAGAATGCGCCGGTCTGAGTAGCACTCCTGCAGGAGACAGTGACCGGCCAGATCCGCAATGAGAAGGCGGCAAGTTAATGTGCCAAGATCGATGCTGGCAAGTCGCACGGCAGGAGCAGGGGACCGCATCATTCTTCCCTTCCTATGCTTGCCATCTCATCCTCCAACTGTTTTCGCGTCTCTTGAAGGGCCTGTGCTTCTCCCACTAGCCTAATGATGTCGGCATCTTCAATGATGTGATCGACTTCCGCCCCACGCTCTTTCATGTCCACAGCTCGCTCACCGATATCCTTGTAGAGGTCGGCCAACCGTTGATCGATTTTCTGCATTTCCAACCGCAGACGAAGTCGTTCCGTCTCCTCTAACGCCCGACCTGCCGCTTGTGCAGTTCCCAATCGTAGCGATGCCAGGCCGGCACGCAGATCATGCCGTAACCGCTGAACCAGCTCCCGGGTGATCTTCATAAAGAGGTTCTCATGCGATTGCGTTCCTTTCCGAACAGATTGAGCGGATCATCCGATCAATCCCAGATCAAGCTTTTCGCCCCACACCCTCACCATAGCCTCCCGCAATTCACGATGGGTTGGATCGGTCAAATCCGGATCAGCGTGCAATAAGGCTTCCGCCTCCCTCCGAGCTTCCGACAGCAAGTCGCCGTCCCTCACCACATCAGCGACTCGAAACTCTGGCACGCCCCATTGCCGTACCCCCAACAATTCCCCCGGCCCTCTGAGGCGCAAATCCTCCTCGGCGATCATAAAGCCGTCATTTGATCGAACAAGCGTTTCTAACCGCTCCCTGGCCAATGACCGTTGCTGGACGGATTCCGTCAATTCCCTTCGCCTCCCCCCATTCGCACAACCGACCGCACCCGTCATCAGTACACAATAGGATTGATGCTGGGACCGCCCCACACGTCCCCGCAATTGGTGCAACTGTGCTAGGCCGAATCGTTCGGCATGTTCAATCATTATGACCGTCGCATTGGGCACATCGACCCCCACTTCGATCACCGTGGTTGCAACCAATACCTGGATCGCCCCTGTCGTAAACGCCTCCATCACCGCTTCTCGCTCGGCAGCTTTCAGTCGCCCATGCACCAATCCCACTCGGAATTCGGGGAGGTCCTCTCGCTTGAGCCGTTCAGCTCCCTGAATCGCCGCTTGCAGATCGGTTTTTTCTGATTCTTCAACCAGAGGATAGACGACGTACGCCTGCCGACCATGGGATAACTCGTCACGAAGAATGCGCAGGGCTTTCCACCGCTGGGCCTGTCCAAAGAGGAAAGTCCGCACCGGTTTCCGTCCCGGCGGCAACGTGTCGATGATCGACACATCCAAATCCCCATACACCGTCATCGCCAAAGTACGGGGAATGGGTGTCGCTGTCATCACGAGGACATCCGGCCTATACCCTTTCTCGACAAGCATCTTTCGTTGGATCACGCCAAACTTGTGTTGTTCATCCACAACAACTAATCCCAACTTCTGGAACATGACATTTTTTTGAATCAGCGCATGAGTGCCGATCGCCACCTGCGCAGTCCCAGACGCAAGAGCAGCTTCCTGCTTTCGCTTCACTGACGACCGGCTTCCACCACGTACCAGCACCGCACTGATTCCTAAGGCCTCGAACATGCCGGCCAGATTCCGATAATGTTGTTCCGCCAGCATCTCCGTCGGAGCCATCAACGCCGCCTGATACCCCGAACCGCAAGCCAAGGCAATCGCATAGAGCGCGACGGCGGTTTTGCCCGACCCCACATCACCTTGCACCAGGCGATTCATGGGCCGAGACGACACCATGTCCTCAACAATCTCCCGGATGACTCCTTCCTGGGACGGTGTCAAACGAAAAGGAAGGAGCGTGTGCAACTTTTCGACCAATGGAGAGTGAGGATCAAAGCGCACCATCTTGGGTTCTTCACGGACTGACTTCCGCCGAACCGCCAACGCCAGTTGCAACAGAAACAGTTCCTCAAACGCCAACCGCCGATGGGCCGGCGTCAGGCTTTGGTCCAACAATCGGCGATCGGTACCTGGATGGGGAAAATGAACCTCATAGAGGGCCTGCCGAAGGGGGAGAAGACGACAACGGGCCCGCAGCGAAATCGGCAGATAATCATGCAGGTTTCGAGCATAGGTATCGAGCAGAGTCTTCTCCAAAACTCGCATCTGA
The DNA here is from genome assembly GCA_024330925.1 of Nitrospira sp. Classification (GTDB taxonomy): domain Bacteria; phylum Nitrospirota; class Nitrospiria; order Nitrospirales; family Nitrospiraceae; genus Nitrospira_D. Next base: position 68,533 of record JANDJK010000001.1, on the reverse strand, counting down.
CGAGAAGACCACCCTTTTGTTTCATGGTAGATCGGCACTATTCGTCCAACATGCAGTGGGGCCTCTGTTTCATCTCCGATCACTTCGTAGTGAGCCACCTCCAAGCGTGGCATTGTCGAGCCATGCCTCCCAGTCGTCACCCGTCCGCTCATCATCACGCGAGTGCCGACCGCGAAGACTGTTTGCAAATAGGGCTGATTGAAAAACACAGCCTGCCCCAAGCCAGACTGATCCCGCACCTGGAGCTCGATCACATGGACACCGCGATTCTTGGTCCGAGTAACGTGACAGCGCTCGACGGTACCGCAAACCGTCGCCGTGCGACCAGGGACCAGATGTCCGAGAGGCGTCACCACGGAACGATCCTCGTACCGCCACGGCACCGTCCAGAGTGCATCCTCAACCGTCTCGATCTTCCATCGCCGCAACAGTTGAGCCCGCTTTGGTCCCACCCCCTTCACAAAACGAATAGGGACAGCCCAGAGGTTGTATCGATCTCCCTCATTTGGTTGGATCGGTACAATAGCGTGGTCGTCCCCGACCCATCCGGAACGGCCGAGGATCATGTCGCGGAGGCCTTGTATCATCACGGCCGCCTGCGTTATCCGCCGGCATCGCTCCTCCTGGGCAAGCGACGAATGGAAATCAACGAACAGATCCTGTAAGGCTCGCAACTGGGATTCGAGAGGGGACGGAAGCGGCTGGCTCGCCAAGAGAGCGCGAACTTGGGAGGACACGAACGAACCAAGATTTTTGACCGTTTCCAGACATGCAAATCGATCCCGCATTGCAAACTCAATGGGTCGGGCTAGGCGCTCGATCCCCGCCACCAATCTCGCCGCGGCATCTGACTCAGTCAGGATTTGCATACCCAGGCGGATCGTAACACAGGGTTGCAGGATGCTCAACGACAGGCTGGCATGTCGAGGCTCGTTCACTCATTTCTGACGGATGGTGGATCGGCACTGTTAGGAGTGCGCCCCTTCTTACCTCAACAACCATATCTCGATGAGCTATCTCACCCCTTGTTGCATGGATTGGCTTGCCCTGTTCTGATCGTCAGTATTGCCCCCTGGTCCTCCTTTTACTGTTTCCCTCACCATACACCAATTGCCCCTAAACATTGCTCTTTGTCTGAATCAGATCCCGTCGAACCATCCCTACCGCTCGTGGCCCAAACTCCTTCGTCCCTGTCAGATGCCCCTACCGCACGCCATTTCGATTGGCACCGCTCCTTCTCCTTACAAAGTGACCCTGGTAGTCATACGGGACAACAGGGCGCTCATCGTTTCCTGCTTGCCAACCGCCAGCCGCTCACCGAGCCGTGACAAGAAAAGGACACCAGGACCCACCTCGCCATCATTAGGGAACATCCTTGGCATTGAACGACATCGGTCACAGGGGACGGAAGACTCCCTTCCGTTTTTCTAGTGAGGCGCGTCCTTCGATACCCCTCATTCCATGATCTTGAAGAACCTTGCCCATGCCACGTGGGAACTACACGATCCCGCCCTGTGCCCACAGTTTCTGGGTCACTTGATCATCGCAACACCCTCTGAACCATTTCTGTCTGTTGCACTTGCCGGTTGGATTCAAGAGCATGGTCGCGGTGATGAAGCGAAACTTTACTTCTCTCGCACCGCCGACCGTCTGGAATAAGAGCTGACATGACGTTCATACCTGGCATCGGTGGCCATCAAGATGGAACAAGGACCAAATCGACCAATCTTCCGTAAGCACGCCGGATGCTGTCCTCTCGCCGAAATACAACCGGCGGCCATCAGCGATGAGCAGAAGACAAATCGGCTGAGAACGGTATGTTATTCCGTGGGCAGCGCTTCTTCACGGAGGAACACCAAGAAAGCTGCTGGCTAATCAGCTTGATTCCGTGGCCAACTCGTCTGGAATCGGACGAGTCTCCTTGAAAACCTTGGCGGGGACTCTTCAAACGAGCGAGGTGATTGGCGATTCCGCCATGTCTGGACCATCTGGTCCTGCCACACGATCTCTCTGCGCTCCTGATCGACCATCAGAACTCGAAAATCAACTCTGTCTCCCCTGTGGTCCCCCTTGTGCACGGTCTTCCGACGGTCTGTCCCTTTGGCAATGGGATACACCTGTTGTTCAGGAATAAACGCATCCTCCCATAACAAGGTTCCTGTGGAGACATCCCACGCCCGCAACACGAACAACGGTTGCGCAATTCCGATCCCGTCGGCATTGTCTATTCTCGTCAAGCTGGCGCGCCGCGGCATCGACGCAGCAACAGGATACGTCTCCTGATTACCGAATGCTGGCGGATCAACATGCAATCGGCCAAGCCATTGAAACGCTCCCGTCTCCGCATCATAGACACGTAAAACGATGCTCGACCGATGATCGGCTGGTTCAATTCCGGTCCCCCCGGCAAAGATTCTCGCCGTCCAGCCAGAGGCTGATTCATCTAGATCATCCTTGACGATCAATTCGTAGGCATTGTCAGACAACACCCTGCCACAGTTAGCATCATAAACCTTGACCGTGATAATGGATCCCGCTTGATCTTCATATCCCAGCGCCGCAATGATGACCGCCTCCGTGTCCTGCTGATTATTCTCCTTCCCCCCTTCCTCTGATCCCCTCAAGAGAACGGCACCACTCAGACAGGGCTCCATCCCCATCATCAACAGAGCACTCAAGGCAACAAGCCACACCGTCTTTCCCATGCCGATCAACCAAGCCAATGAGGGACCACTTCCCTTCCTGTTTTCGCTCCTCCGGTAAACCGGCGAAGTTCGGTTACTCCATTGTCGATCATTGTGAAGACAAAGCTATCCGGCAGTCTATTCCCCACTGTTGGCATCACCCCCCCCCACAGGAGGGGCAACCAGCCCCATCGACCGTTGCCGAGTGCTCCCCCTATTCTTGTATAGTTTGTCCATGGAGAGACGGCCCCTTCTTGCCCTCCTCGCTGGACTCTGGCTCACCCAAGGCATCGCCATGCTTGCTTCTGTAACATCGGCCACTCCACAATGGTTAGCTTTTCTTGTACTAACGCCAATGGGGCTTGGATTGCTGGTGTGGTGGAGGTTATGGTGGGCTGCAATGGCTTGCGTGATGTACGGAACGGTTGGCTTGGCGATCGATCTTTCAACCCTGGTCCATATGACGGGGACGGGAGTGGAAGCCGGCGGTCTCTGGTCTCTGTTGAACAGTCTAGTCAGCGGGATGCTGAATTTTCTTTTGATTCTCGTCGGTGGGCAGTCTTTCGTGGGGATAGCTCTGGAGCAACGGCCTCCAGAATCCCCCCTCCCAATCCTGTGTCCCCTTCTTAAGCCGAAGTAACCTCACACGAACAAATCCGCTTGTTTTGAGCCACTCCTTCACCTCGGAACAGGAGTAGGTGTCGCCTGCTTCCGTACACAAGAGCATGGAGATGGCAAACAGACTGGCCTCGGCCGGATAGAGTCCTTCACGATCATGAAGGAGCGCATCCTGGATGATGAGTCTCCCACCGGGTCTCAGCGCCGCTAAGGCCCGGCGAAAGATTGCTTGATTGTCCGCTGGCGAGTACATGTGGAGGACGTTGGAGTACCAGATCACATCATAGCGACCAGGGATAGCCTCCTTAGTAAAGTCTAACGACAAATATGAAAGTCGACGGCCAGCCGGATGAGTCGCCGCAATCGCTTTGGCGACTTCCAACGCAGCTTCGCGATCGCAAACGGTGGCCTGCAATCGGGGATGACGAGCCAAAAACGCCAGCGCATAGGTCCCCGGCCCCCCACCCAGATCCAGCAACGTCCTGGCTCTTCCTACTTTCACTTGTGAAGCAATGGCCGGCGTGAGCTCCAAGGTACGGTGATACATCGCCCAGGTAAACCACCTTCTCCAATCCGGATCATCAGATGTCTCACGCTCAATCGGTCTCCCTGTTTTAACTGCTTCAAGAAGACGAAGCCACTCGCTCCAGTGATAGCGCAGCAATTCCAGATACTCTCTCCGATACAGGGGATGACGGGCATTGAGGACTGTGGCTCCCAACTTGCTGTTGCGGTAGCGAGCCCCCTGTTTCCTCAGCACACCGGCCATCGCCAAATTCCGGCAGAGAATCCCGAGCCCCCGCTCACTGAGCTTGAGCGTCTTGGCTAATTCGGAAATCGTCCAGGCCTGGTTGCCAATTACTGTACAGAGGTCTAACTCCAACGCCGCCAGCAGAACGAGCGGCAGCCGGTACGCCGACACTGCGTCTCGAAATTCGGTAAAGGTGGTGATTGGCAGCTTCACTGCACCCCTTCGATCTGACGCTGACACCATCGCACAAGGTCCTGTACCCCAGCCAGATCGTTCATATCAATGATGTGAGTGAACACCACTGCCACAAACTCATTGGTCATTTCGGTCGTTTCAACAAACCCCGATTGCAAAAGAAGTGGACGAACGCGCGACACAGCCGGCTGCAAATAGTACTTGGCTTGTTTGGCTACCTCGTCGGCTGCAAGATCTTCAGCCGTTCCGTCAGACATCATGGCCATCACATCGTCCATGGCAATTCCATACTGGCAGACTACGGCTCCTTCTGGTTTTACCTCCAACAACCAGCCATCGGTGCCTAACTCCATCAGCAGAGGACCGCCGGCCTCCAGCTCAGACATTTGGGGAAAAGCCTCTGTCAACGAAGTGCGTAATCGGGTCCAAGCCGAGATCGGCTGCTCAATCATACGTATGCTCTACGAGTAAGCTCCAAGGGATGAGTGTCGATTATCGTCTTCTGCCATACGAGCCCGCAAAGCTGCCAGTCGGGGCACATTTTTATCCAGCCTGGGCACCCCATATTTGCGATCCAGTTCCACGACCTGCTCAAGCAGTGAGGGAGCTTCGCTCCATCGACCACCCCCCGTAACACTGGGCCAGCACATAGCGGGCTCCTCTCCCTGGAGTTCGTCCTGTGATCGTTCGGCAATCAATTGACTGGTGCGACAACAGGCCATAGCCTCGTCATACCGTTGGAGGGCTCGACAAGGTTCGCACCGGCATATGCCAGGCACCAGCTATTCTCCCCCGCTTCCACTCACCTGGCGATCACCAACCACCGTTCATGCCCGGCTTCATCAAATCGACTGGTCTCGTGCGCCACAACTCCGAGATCGGACAAGAGCACCACTTGCGCGGCTCCATCGCCCGTCTGTACAAAAAGGTTCCACGCCTCTCAATACTAGGCACACGCCTGGTCTTATTCTTTAGCGTCGGCTTTCAAATTTCCTAAATGGGCGAGCGTGATCCCGATCCCCCACTCATCGCCAAAGGTCTTTTGTCGGTCTAGGACCTCTTTACAAAAACCGGATGGCTTCCCGTCGTCCGCTAACAGCACAGAAGTTCCCCCCGTGCCCAGTGTCGCAGCCAAGGCTCGTCGATCACCGCTCAACTGATCGCATTCCAGAGTCTTGATATAACAAACCTAGGCTTCTGCATAGAGTCCTCGGGGAAACGGTCGTCGCCTATTCAGATCAGTTGTTCCGAGAATCCGCGCCAGGGCCGTCAGGGTGTTCCTTGGAGAAAACGCTGGACGATCTCCTGCGCACCGGTAAGAATGGACACCCCATCGCCCACCAGCAAACTATCAAATTCGTATTGGAGCAGACGGCGAAGGCCTTCTTTGGCCTTGTTTGTGTCAGCATACTTGTCAGCGGGCAACATGCTGACGCCGCCTGGTGGCTTCCCGATCAGGGCATCGCCTACAATCAGCACCCCCCGCCCTCGCATAAGCAAGAACGCCGATTCCCCCGGTGATTTTTGATCCGAGAGTCCTACCACAAAGAGACCACCAGGCACTCTCTCACCATCCTTGTATGTAGCGTCGGGCGTAACCTCGATGGCGGCTGCATCATGAGCGGGAACGAAGAGCCGAGCTCCAAATTCCCGTCGGAAGGCGTCAGCCTCGCGAACATGATCGCGATTCGTAATAAGCAAGGCATCGACCGTCCCCCGGCGACCTATGACTGCCCGCGCCTCCTCCGTCAAGGGGGGCGGATCTACCACCACAGCTTGTCCCTCGAGCTCGAGATACAGCCCGTTAAAATCAAGTTGTTTCTCCTGAGAAAACCACGACCACTGCCAGATGCCGGGAAAAAGGTGTTTCATCGCGCAACCACTCTTGTTTTTTGGTGTCATCAACCACTTTGCCGTGTCTCGAGCGCAGTCATCGCCTCGTTCAGCACCTTCGTCACGTTCGCACGAACCTTGGCATCGGCTGGCAAATCCAAAATATCGTCCTCCGACAGGGTGATAAACTGGCGGTTCAATCCTTTCGTCAACGCAATCAGGAATCGGCTGTTCGACGGGGCAACAGGGATCACCACTTGCACGGTGGCGTCCATACTTTTGACCATTTCTAGCAACATTCGTTTCCCTTCTTCCATCTCATCTATCATCTCATTCATTGGTCTTGTACTCCTCCGCCACCTCTCCGTACGGCATGCCTCCTCCTACCCACAGCCATCGAGCCAATGGGCAATCGATCGAGGAGCACCGCATGAGCCTTCTGAAGCCCTCGTGGACGACAGGCCATCCAACCACCCAGGCAAGGCATCGTAGCATGGCATTTTTTGAGGGAGCAACCGGATGAGATCTGCAGAGGAAACGGTCGATCAATCCCCCACTGAATGAACGAACTATTGCACTGCTTGAACCAGTCCTTCAGCTGCTGTTTGGCATCTCCCTCGAATTGGAGGAATTCACCTCTGTATCGGTTTGCTGGCTCTCAGCGGATGATGCCCCACCAAATAACGATTGGGGGACGAGCAACGGTTGCTTACTCCAGCAGGCGGGCGGTATCACTACAGCCAACGGAACCACACTCTGCATGGCACGACCGCTAATGGTCAGGTCTCTCAGCAACCCCTTTCCGGAAGACCCATCCACCACAACTGACATTTTGTAACGGGAACGCGAGAATGGGATCGTGCTTCAGCGGGAACCGTGGGAACCTTCGAACAGCCTCAGTTGGATCTCCTCGGCACGGGTAAACGGAATGGGATACCGCTCCGTAAAACAGGCTGTACAGTACCGGTTGGAACTGCCTGGGACCGCCTTGAGCATCCCTTCGATGCTTAGGTAGGCCAAACTATCGGCGGTAATGTATTTGCGGATTTCCTCCATCGAATGATCCGACGCCACCAGTTCTCTCTTGGTCGGTGTATCAATGCCATAGAAGCAAGGCGAGATGATGGGAGGAGAGCTGATCCGCATATGGACTTCCCGTGCACCGGCCTGACGGATCATTTTCACAATTTTCCGGCTGGTCGTTCCGCGCACCAGTGAATCATCTACCACCACCACACGTTTGCCACGCAACACTTCGGAAATGGCGTTCAATTTGACTTTGACTCCAAAGTGTCGAATCGACTGTTCGGGCTCGATGAAGGTCCGCCCAACATAATGGTTGCGAATCAGGCCTGTTTCGAAGCGAATGCCCCCGCCCTCGGCGTATCCCAAAGCGGCCGGAACGCCCGAATCCGGAACCGGGATGACGACATCGGCCGGCACCCAGGATTCTTGCGCCAATTGACGTCCCATTGCCTTGCGGATGGTATACACCGTCTCCCCCCCAAAAATCCTGCTGTCCGGTCGGGCGAAGTACACATATTCGAATACACACATGGCCGGCTCCACTGCCGGAAAAGGTCGATAACTTTCTAGCCCCTGCTCACTGATCAGGATCAACTCGCCCGGGTCAATTTCCCGCACATAATCAGCGTCCAGGAGATCAAACGCACAGGTCTCTGATGCTACAACCCAACTGCTCCGAAGCCTCCCTAGACACAGGGGGCGCAGTCCATAGGGATCACGCGCAGCAATCAAACCGTGATCTGTCAACAACACAATTGAGAAGGCACCGCGGACTCTACTCAGAGCATCAATAACCCGCGCGAGGAAGGAATCGGCCTTGGAGTGGGCAATTAAGTGAATGATGACCTCACTGTCGGAAGTAGATTGAAAAATTGCGCCATAGGCTTCGAGCTCGTTGCGCAACATCTGCGCATTGATCAAGTTGCCATTGTGCGCTAGCGCCAGATTGCCCAGCGCAAAGTTGACGGTTAACGGTTGGACATTTTTCAGATCGTTGCCCCCCGCCGTAGAATAGCGGTTATGCCCGATCGCCATGTGGCCGGGGAGTTTATCCAGAATCGATTTATCGTAGAGATCGGCAACGAGTCCCAAGCCCTTGTGGATGAAGAACTGTTCACCGTCGCCGGAGACGATCCCTGACGCTTCTTGCCCGCGATGCTGAAGAGCGTATAGCCCCAAATAGGTAAGGTTAGCAGCCTCCTCATGGCCGAATACGCCGAAAACGGCGCATTCGTCGTGCAATTTGTCCCCCTCGTCCGTCCCGCGGCGGAAAGAGCCGTACGACACGACCGGCAATGGCTTCTTGGTGTGACACACCTGTAACCTTCTCTCCACAATCGGAACCCCTGCTCAGCCTACCTCCTACGCCTGGTTGACCAGCCGTTCAAGGGAGCAGGCCCACCGGTCGTACAACGTGGACAAGGACAGATTAATAACCGTATCGTCCGAACGTTCGTCGGCAAGCGAGATCACCAGACGATCACCGCCCACCGTACCAATGACTGCTGCAGGGACGGCGTGCGCTTCCGCCGCATCAAGAATCGCACGCCGATGGGCCGGCTTGGCCGAGACGAGCACTCTGGATTGACTCTCACCAAAAAGGACAGCGTCCTTGCGCAACCGCCCCCTCGTCAATCGCACCGTCGCCCCAAGGCGACGGCCAGGACCCGACAGACAACTTTCTGCTAGCGCCACAGCCACCCCACCGTCAGAACAATCATGTGCCGACTGCACCTGTCCCTCACGAATCAAATTCAATACGCAGTCATGAAGCGCTCGTTCCGCCTCTAGGCTAAGAAAGGGCGGCACCCCTTGTTCTCGGTTGTGTAGGATTTTTAAATATTCGGACCCGCCGAGCTCTTCTCTCGTCGTTCCAAGCAGAATAATATCGTCGCCTTCCTCTTTGAACCACTGGGTCATCGCTCGATCAGCCCGATCAAGCAAGCCCACCATGCCTACCATCGGCGTCGGATAAATCGACAGACCCTTTGTTTCATTGTAAAAGCTCACGTTACCACTGACGACCGGAATCTTGAGAGCTTCGCAAGCATCCGCCAGTCCTTCAACAGCCATCACAAACTGCCACATGATATCCGGTCGTTCGGGATTCCCGAAATTCAAACAATCGGTCAGACCAATCGGCTCGGCTCCCGAACAAACCAGATTACGAGCCGCCTCGGCTACCGCGATCCGCGCTCCTTCATACGGGTTCAACAAACAGTAGCGGCTATTACAATCGATCGTCGCTGCCACCGCTTTGTCAGTCCCCTTAATGCGCAGCACCGCTGCATCTGATCCTGGACGAACAACCGTGTTGGTTTGGACCATATGATCATACTGCTCATAGACCCAGCGTTTGCTGGCAATCGTCGGCGATTCCAACAACGACAACAACGCGGCATTGGCATCCTTGACATCTGGAATGATGTCGTAATTCAAATTTGTCAGGAGCTCCTGGTAGGCCGGCGGCGCAAAGGGACGATCATACCGTGGCCCCTCCTCAGCAAGGGCTTTGGCTGGAATTTCCGCTACCACCGCGCCATGATCCAAGACACGTAGGATTCCGTCGTCCGTGACCCGCCCGATCACCGCGACATCCACATCCCATTTTCGGCAAATGGCGAGGCACTCCGCTTCTTTGCCAGCCTTCGCCACCAGCAACATCCGTTCTTGGGACTCGGACAACATCACTTCATAAGGGGTCATGTGGGGTTCGCGTCGCGGCACGCGGCTCAATTCTAACTCGATACCCGTCCCTGCCCGAGAAGCCATTTCACAAGATGAACTGGTGAGCCCGGCTGCGCCCATGTCCTGAATCCCTGTCAACAGTCCAGCCGCCATCATCTCGAGACAGGCTTCGAGCAGCAGTTTCTCTTGAAACGGGTCCCCCACTTGCACGGTAGGACGTTTGCGCTCCGCCTCGTCATCAAACGAATCGGAGGCCATCGTCGCCCCATGAATGCCATCACGTCCAGTCTTCGACCCAACATAAATCACCGGATTGCCAATACCCGCCGCAGTCCCACGAAAAAGCTTATCCTTTTCGGCAAGGCCCAGGCACATTACGTTGACCAGGGGATTGAAAGAATAGATGTCATTGAACACGACCTCACCCCCCACCGTCGGCACCCCCATACAATTGCCGTAACCGGCGATGCCGGCAACCACTCCCCTCATCAAGCGCCGATTCTGAGCCGTGTGCAATTCCCCAAACCGAAGCGAATCAAGCAACGCGATCGGCCTGGCACCCATCGTGAAGATATCGCGTAAGATTCCTCCGACTCCCGTGGCAGCCCCCTGATAAGGCTCGATGAACGACGGATGGTTGTGGGATTCCATTTTAAACACGAGGCACAGGCCGCCGCCGATGTCCACTGCGCCGGCATTTTCGCCCGGCCCCTGCACCACACGCGGACCAGTTGTGGGCAATTTCTTCAAATGAACGCGCGAGCTTTTATAGGAACAATGTTCGGACCACATGACGGAAAACATACCCAATTCCGTCAGGGTGGGCTCACGCCCCAGGATGGTGACGATCTGTTGATATTCTTCACGGGTGAGGTTGTGCTGGGCGATGAGCTCGTCGGTGATGAGCGGCATAGGACACCGACTTCGATCACACAAAGGATGCGGAAGCGGACACCTGAACGGTAGTCGTCTCTGTCCACGCCAACATCACGAGGGACAACTCCTCCCCTCGCCGTGGCACACAAGAAATGGACCGGCAAGGCGGCAAATGCCCCACCGGTCCCTCTTGAGGCATCTGGCAACGAGGCCGAGTCATTACTCCACTTCTACTATGACAGAAGCTTCAGCGGCCAATGACTGATGATCTTTATCCGCTGCCACAACTTTGATCTCATGCGTTCCGCGAGACAGCCCCTTCACTGTTCCCGTCCAGCCCTTTTGATACTCTCCGTCCACAAAACAATGGGCATGAGTCGCCTCCCTGCCTTTGATCAACTCGTAGACGATCTCGACATCACTGCCCACCTTTTCCCCCTGGGTTGGGCTCTTGATAATGATTTTGCTTCCATCATCCGTCGCCGCCCACACATTCCCACTCGACACTACGGCCAACAACCCCGTTATTACCATTGCAACACCAAAACCCTTCATTGCAGCCTCCTTTATGCTGTGTATGGATAGATATTACCGATAATTGTGAACGATGACACCGAGCGCACAATAGCTCCCCATCACTTTACCGTGATCCACTTTTCATCTTCAATCCGTCTTTTGCCGCATTCGCAGACACTGCCGCTCCTCAGCAGAATCCGTTTAGGGTGTAGAGGGAACCGCCGGAGAGACGGTATCGCTGAGTGCTCATGGGAGCTGCGACAGCAGCTCTTGCTTCCGCAGGCGTTGGTGTACAAGCGACTCGACCAACGATGCAAGAATCACCCTTCCATCCTGATGACCCAACAGAGACTCTGCACACCGTTCCGGATGGGGCATCATACCGAGCACATTGCCAGCGGCGTTGCAGATACCAGCAATGTTCTCCAACGACCCATTGGGATTGGCCTCCCTGGTCACACGGCCATCTGGCATGCAATAGCGAAACACGATTTGGGCATTGGCCTTGAGCGAGGCCACCGTGACTGGATCGGCATAATAACTGCCGTCTGCATGAGCAATGGGAATGGTGAGCACCTGCCCAGGCTCGCACAGGCAGGTGAAGGGGGTGGCCGCATTATCAACCGTGATGCAAACGTCTCGACAGACGAAATGTAATGACTCATTGCGCAACATGGCCCCCGGAAGCAGCCCCGCCTCGAGCAAAATCTGAAACCCGTTGCAGATCCCGAGCACGATCCCACCTTCCTCGGCAAACTCCTTGACCGCCGCCATCACCGGTGAGAACCGTGCGATCGCACCAGTTCGTAGATAGTCGCCATAGGAAAACCCTCCTGGCAGCACAATCGCGTCTAGCCCGGCAACGGATCGCTCCTTGTGCCAGACCATGGTCACATCCTGTCCCAAGATATCCCGAAACACATACTGGCAATCTCGGTCACAGTTGCTACCAGGAAAGACAACCACCCCAAGATTCATCGATTGATCGCTCCGCCCTTATGTTGCCATTGAACGCTGTCCCCTGAGATTGCCCCGTTCTCCTGAACTTCTCCGCCAACCACAGTCACGGCTCACGCGAGGTCAAACCGATACTCTTCGATGATCGGGTTGGCCAACAACTGCTCACACATCGACTTCACCTCGGCCTCAGCCCTGGCCCGATCTTGCTCGTCCAGATCCAACTCCATGTATTTCCCGATCCGCACATTCGCCGCATTTCTGAACCCGAGAGCAATCAATGCTTGTTCAACAGCCTTACCCTGCGGATCCAAAATTCCCTGTTTCAGCATCACATGTATCTTAGCTTTCACTTCCCGTGCCTCCGCTCGGACGATTGCATCTGCTGATCCACATACTTTTTGATCCACACAATGACGGCGACAGTCACCCCCCCTGCAAAGACCAGAGCGACAAACGCCCATCGCCATGGCGAGTCCTCCAGGCGATACGCCATCACCGCAACGATGGCACCCCAAATCACCACCGATACAAGGAGACCGTAATTTAGATAGGCCCGCAGCATCGCCCTCGTTTATCTCCTTTAGAAATAGAAACCCGCCGGTCGTGCACCGACCAACGGTACCGACACCCTCCCGGCAAGAGCCGTTCGGTCAATCGCAAACCCGCCTCATCACCTCTTGATAGGATTCTTCAACCTTTCCCAAATCCTGCCGGAACCGATCCTTGTCTAGCGGATCACCCGTCACCATATCCCACAGACGACAGGTATCCGGCGAAATTTCATCGGCGAGGATCAGTTTGTTGTGATACACCCCAAACTCCAACTTGCAATCAACCAATCGGATCTTTCGCTCCGCCAGGAACGGCTGCAAGACATTGTTCACGCGATGGGCCAGATCCCTTAACTCGCGCAAGACCCCCGGTGTCGCCACATTAAGAAGACGGAGATGATCGTCGTTGACTAGCGGATCGCCCAGCGCATCATTTTTATAATACAACTCCACAATCGCCGGTCGAATGGCATCTCCGACACGCAACCCCAACCGTTTGGCCAAACTGCCGGCTACCACGTTCCGGATGACAACCTCGACCGGCACGATCGTCACCTTCTTGGCCAGCATCTCTCGATCGCCGAGCCGTTCAAGAAAATGCGTGGGAACACCCTGCTCTTCCAGCAAGCGAAACAATCGTGCCGACACCTTGTTGTTTACAATTCCCTTGCCTACAATCGTACCGCGCTTTTGGGCATTGAACGCCGTCGCATCATCTTTAAAGTACTGAACGATCTGATCTGGCCTGGCGGCGGCAAAAATCTTCTTGGCCTTTCCTTCATACAACATCGGACCGACTGTATTCATCTCCGCCCCTCCACAAACCATCCTCCTGGGCAAGCGCCTCGATCACCTCATCCACTAACTTAACAGCATCGATCAGAGTCGGCTGGCCAAACCGCGGCACATAGCGACATCCTTCGACCTGTGCCCAAGCCAGCACCAGACTGTGAAAACCTTCCAGCCTGAACGTTTCAAAACAAGCAATGAATCCAGATCATCCAGCTTGCTGCAATGATCCAGTTGCTGTTTCACTGTCTTGCACTCAGGTCGCGACGCCTCCGTATGCTCTTACATCATTGCCACGCGCGTTCCCCCCCTCCACCCTCTACCACGCCGCGCTTTTTCTAACCGGCATCACAATCGCAAAGGGTTTAGGACCCGAATCACGCTCCCCGTACAAGTCAGCTTTCATCGCTCCGAAAAGCCCGATACGTCATCAGCCCTCTTGATCAATCCTGACATAAGATCGACATCTTCAAGATAGTTGCCTGCTCTGCCGACCCCAAAAGCAATTGCTGAGTAGGCTTTCACTCAGCAGCATGAAGACGAAACATGACATGAGCTTTTTCCAACAACCCACACATCGAACAGTGATCGATCGCCACCCTCTTTCGAGCTGCTCCACCACCCCTTTTTCACAAGGTCAACTGACCGATCCACACTGCCTGGTGTCGCCTCATCCACCCGTCATCCAGCACAAACATCGCGAAGGTTCCGAAGACTCCCCGGTTCGGTCAACCGGTTGTCCCGATCAGCGGCATTAACCAGAGCTGGTACTCCCACCCAGCCCCCAATCCCAAGTCCCCATCGAATCACCATCCGAATACCCACTGTTACGCCGTGCGCCTCCGTTGGCGGACCGGAGATCGCGTTGAGACGCCAAACACTCGATCGTAGATCGTATCGACGTGCCGCAGGTAATACGCCGGATCAAAACAGGCTGCGATCTCGTGTGTCTTCAGGTGCCGAGTGATAAAGGGATCCTTCGCAACCAACTCTTGAAGCCCCCCAGCTCCTTGCCACGACGCCATAGCATTTCGCTGCACAGCCTCATACGATTCTTTGCGCTGAGCACCCTTTCCGATGAGAGCAAGAAGAAGCCGCTGCGAATAGATTAGTCCCCCGGTCAGTTCCAAGTTCCGCTTCATCCGCTCAGGATAAACGACCAACCGCTCAATCAGATCCGTGGCCCGTGCCAGCATGTAATCGACCACAATGGTGCTGTCCGGAAGGATAACACGTTCAACGGAGGAATGGCTGATGTCCCGTTCGTGCCAGAGCGCAACATTTTCCATCGCGGCCAGACTGTTGGCCCGCACAATGCGCGCCAAGCCGCACAGGTTTTCGGAGACAATTGGATTGCGTTTATGGGGCATCGCTGACGAGCCCTTTTGTCCTTCCGAAAAGTATTCTTCCGCCTCCAGAACTTCGGTTCGCTGGAGATGCCGGATTTCCGTGGCGATTTTCTCGATCGTCGCCGCAAGCAACGCAAGCGCTGTCACATAGGCAGCATGCCGGTCCCGCTGGACCACTTGATTGGAAATCGGATCAGGAGTGAGCCCCAACTTGGCACACACGTCCGCTTCAATCTGCGGTCCCTGATGGGCGAAGGTTCCCATTGCGCCAGAGAGTTTTCCGACCGCAATATGACGGCGGACTTGGCCGAGACGCTCCAGATGCCGCCCACACTCTTCATACCACAACGCCATTTTCAACCCGAACGAGATTGGCTCACCATGGATCCCGTGAGACCGCCCAACCATGACTGTGCGTTTGTGTCGGAAAGCCTGCTGTTTCAACGCCGCCCTCAACCTCTCGACGCCTTCCACGATCAGATCTAGCGCTTCCCTCATCTGAATAGCCAGCGCGGTATCGACAATGTCGGAGGACGTCAGCCCCATGTGCAAATAGCGATGTAGAGGCCCCACCGAATCAGCCAACGACTCAAGGAACGCGATCACATCATGTTTGGTGACCTGTTCGATCTCAGCGATCCGCTTAACATTAATCCGCGCGCGCCGACGCACTGTTTCCGCTGTCCCTTTGGGCGCCAAGCCAGCCTTTTCAAAGGCAGCACACGCCTGCAGTTCGACTTCAAGCCAAATCTCATACTTGTGTTTGAGATCCCAGATGGCCTTCATAGCCGGACGGGTATAACGGTCGATCATGAGCCATCCCTCACCACGCACCGTTGGCATGGCTTCCGCCGCTGCCTGCCCTCCACTGCCTTTCGCCTCGCATCACTACCGTCGCGCAGCGTAACAGCCGCTGGTCGTTTAGAGCTTGTCTTGGTCGGCCGACACGTTGGCTCGTTTTGAGCCCAGTCGCGGTTCCTTCGCCAACACTTTATCCAACAAACCATTAATGAACTTGGCAGCATCGTGATCCCCGTATCGTTTTGCCAACTCGATCGCCTCATCCAACGTCACCCGTGCCGGGACATCATCCATCCAAAACAACTCGTAGAGGCCGGCCCGGAGGATATTACGGTCGATGATTGGCATCCGATTCACTTTCCAATTGATCGAGTAGTGGCCAATCACTCGATCCAGCTCGGCCTTGTGCTTCAACACCCCGGCTACCAACCGTTCTGTAAAGACCCTGGTCTCGGGATCAGCAGGGAGGGTCTTCCAAAACTCTTCCAACCAGGGCCCTCTTTCGCCATGGATGTCATACTGAAATAAAATTTGTAAGGCCCACTCCCGAGCCCGACGACGTGATCCCATGCCGCCACTGTTCCACGTTCTGATGTGGGTCGTTAATGCCTTGATGAGGGCCGGTTCCCCCAACGAGAAGGTGGCTGGCCATCCTCGGCCGGTGTCATCGTCCCCAAACGCCTCATCACTTTTGCCATCTGAACGGCGGCTTTGGCCACCGCCCCGCCCCGATCAAATTTGGAAGGATCCGCGCGCTCGACGGCCTGCAAGGCCGTCTCGGTCATGAGCACGCCAAAGATCACCGGCACACCAGTCTCCAAAGCAACCTGACTGATCCCCCTGCTGGTTTCCGCACAAATGTAGTCGAAATGTGGAGTTTCTCCTCGAATCACGGCTCCCAGACAAATGATGGCATCAAATCGTCCCGTCTCCGCCATCGCACGGGCCACCACCGGAATTTCAAAGGCTCCCGGCACCTTGACCACTTCAATGGCAGACCGGTTGATTCCCTGCCGCGCTAAGCGGTCAAGGCAGGAGACCAGCAACCGGCTCGTCACCGATCGATTAAACTGCGAAACAACAATGCCAAATCGAAACTGGCTTTTAGGACGCAGGGCCCTTGACGGCTTCATCGCAGCCTTTCGCCTTTCACCGCCCTCTGAACACCAACGTCACCCTCGGCATATGACCGCGCTCTCGGGTTCACCACGCCGGTCACATCTCCTTCATACCTTCATACCTTCATACCTTTTTCAGAAGATGCCCTAGCTTCTTCTTTTTGGTCCGCAGGTATCGGACATTCGTTTTACGCGGAGGCACCTCAATCGGCACCCGCTCCACCACCTTGAGCCCATACCCCTCAATGCCGACAATTTTGCGGGGGTTGTTCGTGATCAGTTTGATTTCACGGAGGCCCAAGTTTGCCAAAATTTGTGCTCCCACACCGTAATCTCTCAGATCGGCTTTGAATCCCAACTGCAAATTGGCTTCAACTGTGTCACTCCCCTCATCCTGAAGCCGATACGCCTTGATCTTATTAAGGAGACCGATTCCCCGCCCCTCTTGGTTTAAGTACAGCAGGACCCCTCGACCAGCCTTCTGAATCATGAGCAGAGCCGCATGCAATTGGTCCCGACAATCACAGCGCAGCGAGCCCAGGGCATCACCGGTCAAACAACCGGAGTGCACCCGGACCAGCGTGGGCTTGCCTTGGTCCACTTTGCCCTTCACCAGTGCAATATGGGTCACACCGTCGATTTGATTTTCGAATGCCACTGCCTCAAATTCACCGAAGGCTGTCGGAAGCTTCGCGCTAGCCATGCGCCGTACAAAGGTTTCATAGCGCATCCGATACTCGATCAGCGACTTGACCGTCACCATCGTCAGACCATGGGTCCTCGCAAAGACAGCCAACTCCGGCACACGTGCCATGGTGCCATCCTCGTTCATGATCTCGCAGATGACCCCTGCAGGATACAGCCCGGCCAAACGGGCCAAATCGACAGCTCCTTCTGTCTGACCCGCCCGTTTTAACACCCCCCCCTGCTGAGCCTTCAAAGGGAAAATGTGGCCAGGACGAGCCAGATCGCTTGGCTTGGTCTTCGGATCGATGGCCACGTGAATCGTCTTTGCGCGATCAGCGGCGGAAATACCAGTGGTGATGCCCTTGCGGGCGTCAATGGAGACCGTGAAGGCAGTACCAAAGGTAGCCGTGTTCTCAACCGCCTGAGGAGGCAGTTGCAACTCTTCAACTCGTTCCGGCGTTAAAGCCAGGCAAATAAGCCCCCGCGCATGTTTGGCCATAAAATTGATCGCCTGGGGTGTGACCTTCTCCGCCGCAATAACCAAATCTCCTTCGTTTTCTCGGTCTTCATCATCGACCAAGATCACAAATTTCCCCTCTTTAATGTCTTGGAGAGCCCGCTCTATGCTGTCGAATGGTGAGGTCATTGCATAAAAATTTTAATTCTATAAGGTACTACTTGCTGCCCCTACCCGCTTCGGTGAGCACCACCCAGCTACCGTGGGCACTCTACCACCGAACATTAGCCATTGTCACTGGCAGTGATTCTGTTATAGTTAGTTACTTTCTCTCATGACTGACTTTGCCCATGCCGAAGAAAGCGATGCCGTAGTTCCGGAGGTGACAGGCCCCTCGGACGAAGAACTCCAGGCCGAGACACTTCCTGCCGACTTGCTACCGCCCCCAGAATCAAGTGAGCCCCCTTCCGATACCACAAGCGGTGTACCTGCCACAGCGTTACAACGATATCTGGCGGAGATCCGCCGCTATCCCTACCTTTCAAAAGAAGAGGAACTCCGATTGTTTGAAGAATACAAGCTGCACGGCAGTCGCGAAGCGGCAGTCAAACTGATTATGGCCAACTTGCGTGTCTCGGTCGCCATTGCAGCGGAATACCTGCATACTGGGGCGGACCACATGGACCTCATCCAAGAAGGCAACGTCGGCTTGCTCCACGCGATCAAGAAATTCGACCCCACGAAAAATGTTCGCTTTTACGCCTATGCCGCCTGGTGGGCCCGTGCCTATATTTTGCGCTACTTGTTGAACAACTATCGATTGATCAAGATTGGAACAACCCAAGACCAACGCAAGCTGTTTTACAACTTAAAAAAGGAAAAGGCAAAGTTAGAGCGGGAAGGCTTCGCCCCAGACACGAAGCTACTGGCCGACCGTCTACAGGTCCGTGAACAGGACGTCATCGAAATGGACCAACGGCTTGGCAACTGGGAAGTATCGCTGGACCAGCCGATCGGCGAAAACCAGGACGCCAGCCTTCTTGACATCCTTCCTGCCCAGCAGGAGCCGACGGATGAGCTGTTGGCCGATCACCAATTGCGCAAACTCTTCCGTACCAAACTAGCGGAGTTCATCACCACTCTGGATGAACGGGATGAAGATATCCTGAGAAATCGAATCTTATCGGACCATCCACTAACCCTCGACGAGTTGGGAGCCAAGTATGGCATCACTAAAGAACGAACTCGTCAATTGGAGGCCCGCATCATTAAACGGCTACGGGACTATATCAAGAAAGACGTTAAGGATTTCGATAGGTTACGAGCTTGACAGGGTTTGCCACATGGGCGGTTCTCCGCTCCCCTTAAAGCAGAAACAGCGGAGGAGCATCCGTCATCCTTCCTCCGCTATCCAACTCTCCCTGTGAACATCGTGAGCAATTGAAAAACATACTCTCCCCCCTTGACTTGGCAAAACACCGCGTTATCTGCCATTTCGTCTTGAGGTATTCGTGTGGAGGTGCCGAGGATGGTCTTTCGGCACCCAACTCGAAATTCGGCTCTCCCGCATTGCCCATAAATTTGTAAGCTTTTTCATCACCACTCACTTAAACGAAGAGGAGGTTCTGCCATGAGCACATCGACCAAAGAAAAGAAAGACGTTGCCAAGGGATTCCAGCCCCTGGGTGAGCGAGTGTTTGTCACGTACACGGAGGAAATGGAACGAACAGCAGGGGGAATCTACGTACCTGACACCGCGAAGGAAAAGCCACAACGCGGCATTGTTCAAGCGGTTGGCAAAAAGGTTGAGAATGTAAAAGTCGGTGATCACGTGTTGTTTGATAAGTATGCCGGAACCAAGCTCCGGCTCGACGATGAGGAATGTCTCATCCTGAAAGAAGAAGACATTCTGGGCGTGTTTACAAACGCCTCATAGGCTACTTTTTTGTTCGCTCGACGAACGAGCGTATGCGGACAGGCAAACAAGTTGTCCGGTACCGTAGGTCCCCAAAGAGTTAAACCACGAGTCAACATGAGACAAGTAAAAGATGGAGGAGTACTATGGCAAAACAACTGATGTATGGTGATGCGGCGCGAGCGGCCATTCTCAAGGGAGTAAACCAGCTCGCTGATGCCGTGAAAGCCACCCTGGGCCCCAAAGGGCGGAACGCAATTTTGGATAAGAAATTTGGTGCGCCAACCATCACGAAGGACGGCGTGACAGTCGCCAAAGAAGTGGAGCTAAAAAATCCTTACGAGAATATGGGGGCTCAATTAGTCCGTGAAGTCGCCAGCAAAACCAGTGATACGGCTGGTGACGGCACAACCACAGCAACCGTGTTGGCACAAGCCATCTATCGTGAGGGCGTCAAGAACATCACCGCCGGGGCAAATCCCATGGAGATCAAGCGCGGAATCGACAAGGCGGTGGATGCCGTTGTTGCTGAGCTCAAAAAGCTGAGCAAGCCTTGTCAAACCAAAACCGAGATCTCCCAAGTGGGAACCATTTCGGCCAACAACGACAAGACCATCGGCGACTTGATCGCGGAAGCGATGGAAAAGGTGGGCAAGGATGGGGTCATCACTGTTGAAGAAGCCAAGTCAATGACCACGTCGTTGGACGTCGTCGAAGGTATGCAGTTCGACCGGGGATACATTTCCCCCTATTTCGTCACCAATGCCGAGCGAATGGAGGCCTCTCTCGAGGAGCCCCTGATTCTGATCCACGAGAAGAAAATCAGCAGCATGAAAGATCTGCTTCCGCTACTCGAACAGGTTGCCAAGATGGGCAAACCGCTGGTAATTATCGCGGAAGAAGTCGAGGGCGAAGCGCTCGCGACCCTCGTAGTCAATAAACTGCGCGGCACCCTCAATGTGGCGGCTGTGAAGGCACCAGGGTTTGGTGACCGCCGCAAAGCCATGTTGGAGGACATCGCTATTTTGACGGGCGGTCAAGTAATCTCCGAAGATCTCGGTATCAAGCTTGAGAATGTCAAGCTGACCGACCTGGGTCGAGCCAAACGAGTCACAATCGACAAGGACAATACCACGATCGTGGAGGGCCATGGTGATCCTAAGAAGATCGAGGCACGAGTCAAGCAAATCAAGGCCCAAATTGAGGAAACGACCTCTGACTATGATCGCGAGAAGTTACAAGAACGACTGGCAAAGATCGTGGGCGGCGTAGCGGTCATTAACGTGGGCGCCGCGACTGAAACCGAAATGAAGGAAAAGAAGGCACGGGTTGAAGATGCACTCCATGCCACCAAAGCTGCAGTGGAAGAAGGCATCGTTCCGGGGGGTGGTACAGCCTACATCCGCTGCCTGAAAGCCTTAGACAATCTCAAGGATTTGACGCCTGAGCAGAAGGTGGGAGCTGATATCGTCCGCCGAGCCCTGGAGGAGCCAATCCGCCAGATCGTTACCAATGCTGGTGGAGAGGCCTCGGTAGTCGTCGGTAAGGTGAAGGAAGCCAAGGACATCAACTTTGGCTACAACGCAGCAACCGACGAGTACGTCGACATGCTCAAGGCCGGCATCATCGACCCCACCAAGGTATCACGCTGCGCGTTACAGAATGCGGCGTCGGTGGCAGGTTTGATGCTAACAACTGAGGTGATGATCACCGAACTGCCGGAAGAAAAGAAAGAACCGGCTGGTCATGGTCATAACCACGGTATGGATATGTACTAAGAAGAAGCAGGAGAAGAGCTGTCTGCCTGGTGTCGCCACCACCAGGTGGATAGCTCCTCTCCTTCATCAATTGTGCGTGGGAAGCTTTGCCTTCTTTTTTCCCTTCCTTTTTTCCTCTTCTCTTAACTGTTTCGCCTCGGCAATTCGTAATACGGCCTTCAAGAGGGGCGAAGTCTGTGGCTCTCGGAATAAGTCGGCGAAGAGCCGACGAACGACTGTGCGGTGGTGCTGATGGTCGGCGTGAAATTGTTTGACGCCCCGGGATGGATCCTCCGCATCGTATCCCATTCGAATCGCGCACCGCTTCAATGCCTCTTCCTCTTCAGGAAGGGTATGAGTCTGCAAGTCATCCACCAACTGCAGTTTGTGCTCAACATCCCGAAGAAACAAATAAGCGGCGACTAAGTCGTCTCGCTGCCGCTGTGAAATCAACCGATAGTGGGCGCAGCGGTCCAATGAGCGAAGCGTGTTCCGATCCAACAGACCAGGAAGCCATTTGCCCGCAATCACCTGGATTGTCTGTATAAAAAACTCGATCTCGCGGATCCCCCCAATACCGAGCTTCACATTGCGTTGCCCCTGGCCGCGATCAGCAATCTTGGCATCAATCATGTCCTTCACACCCCGCACCTCGGCTATAATGGCCAATGCCTCCTGCCAATCAGGTTTCACCTTGGTCCCACCAAGAATGAAGGGCTTGACCATTCGCAAAAATGCCCGCCCCACATCCACTGATCCAGCAATCGGCCACGCCTTAAGCAGAGCCAACCGTTCCCACACCGCGCCGCGCGTTCGATAATAGGCCGCATAGTCTTCCAGCGATCGCGCCAATTGCCCCACCGCTCCCTCAGCCCGCAACCGAAGGTCCACACGAAACACAGATCCCTCCTTGGTCTTCTCTGTCAGCACCCTCGTGAGTTCGCGGGACAGGATCTCAAAATATTCCTCATTGGAAATGCCAACAGCACTAGGCGACATCCCGGACACGCGGCGAGGCGCCCGCGTTGCTCCCTTGTGCGAAGCATAGACATAGATCAAATCGACATCCGAACTGTAGTTGAGTTCGTGACCACCAAGCTTGCCCACGCCAATCACAGCAAAGCCTGTCTCGACCCACCGCCCCATTCGATTCCGATGCATAGGAACACCGTACTGTCGCCGCAGGTCCGCATCAACGATTTCATAGGCTGCCTGGATCAACACGCTCGCCAAATCGGACAGGGCAGCGGTCGTCTCCAGCACATCAGCCCATCGCAACAGATCGCGTGTTCCAATGCGTAACAATTCTCGTCGCCGGTAGCGACGCAACACATCGAGTTTGAGATCGGTCACCGTCAATCTGGCCAACTGCTCATCCAGCGACCGTTCCATTTCGGCCCGGCTAACCGGCCTGGCTAACACATCTGGTTCCCCCAGCCAATAGACAAGTGTGGGGTCACGTAGGATTGTAACGGCGAGTGCATCACTATTTCCAAAGATCGTGCAGAGCAACTCAAGCACACGCGGAGCCCCTAACAGATACTCAAGCAGAACTCCCTTCCCCATACTGCTGAACAGTCGTTCCCAATGGTTCAGCGCCTGATCGGGATCTGCCGTTTTGGCGATATACGTCAACAAGCTCGGCAACAGTTCCGCTAACCGTCGCCGGTGGTACGGTTCTCCCGCCATGGATTGCAAATTCCGATCGGCCCGCTCGACATCATGCAGACGATAGGCAGAGAGAATGGCTCGTACCCGATCAAGACTTCGAGCAGGCGCTAGCAAAATGGAACGAGGATCAGGCTTGTCCGCTCGAACAGCGACGGGTTTGTTCGGAGAAAATGAGGGCATGATAGGGACATTATACTGTTCCAGTCCATTCCGGTATACTGGCAAGTATGGCACCATTCATCTCGGACCCCCAACAGATCTCAGCCATGCTGCTTCCTTTCTGTCGAGACATCCCTTCGGATATCCTGCAGGATTTTCTAGATCGAATGGATCCCGACTACTTTTTTCGTTTCGAGCCGTCCACCATCGCCCGTCACATTGGCATGATCGCTCAGCTCACTCCAGATCATCCTTGCGAAGTTACGATTGAAGACCGAGATGGCGCCCAGATTGTGGTCACGATCGTTGCCTATGATTACTTCTCCGAATTTGCTGTCATCTGCGGCCTGCTGTCCGCCTTTGGGCTCAACATCAAAGAGGGGATGATCTATACATTCGCAGAACGGCCAGTTGCACCGACGCCTCGGAGTCGATTCGACGCCGAAGGCCGACTACATCAGAAAGCCAGACCGGGCCTGACGAGAAAAAAGATCGTCGATGTGTTCCTCGTGCAACGAGAGCCTGGCGTGTCATTTGGATCAAACGAGCGCCACCGCTTCGTTACTGCACTCACCAATCTGCTTAGACGGCTCGACGCCGGCCAATTCGCGGAGACACGCCAAGCGGTCAACCGTCAACTGGTTGAATGGCTCAGCAAACGGCGCAGCTCGTTCCGTGGCCTCCTGCACACCATTCATATCACCTTTGACAACAGCCGATCATCCACCGATACAGTCATGGACATTCAATCTGACGACACGCCAGCCTTTCTATACGCGTTTGCCAACGCCCTAGCTATGCGTAACATTTATGTCAGCAAGGCCCAGGTCGAAAACGTGGGGCACAAAATCCACGACCGGTTTTTTGTCCGCAATCGGTACGGCCACAAGTTATTGGACCACGCCGAGCAGGAGCAACTTCGCGTCACCGCCACCTTGATCAAGCAGTTTACCCATGCCCTCACCTGGGCACCCAATCCGGCCAAGGCGCTGGATTCATTTGACCAATTTCTGGACCTCATCGTCAAAAATCAAGGTAAGGGGGCCCGCCAGGCCTTGTCATTCGTGAGCGACAAAAAAAGCCTGCCTCTATTAGCGCGTGTGCTCGGCGCAAGCGACTTTCTGTGGGAAGATTTTCTTCGTCGGCAATACGACAACTTGCTTCCGCTTTTACAAAACTACCGGGATGAACCACTCATCAAGCCACTCGCGGCATTGCGGAAAGAACTCAATGCGGCTGTGAACAAAGCAAAGACGGACAAGGCTAAGAAGGCTGCCTTAAATCAATTTAAAGACCGCGAACTGTTCCGGATCGATATGAAACACATTGTCGATCCGTCAACCAGCCTGCCCGACTTCTCATTGGCCATTAGTCAATTGGCCGAGGTGATTGTTGAACGTGCGCTGTTTGATTGCCAAGCCAAACTGAACCGCCTCTATGGGTTGCCCCAACTCGATGATAAGACTCCGTGTCCCTTCGCCATTTTTGGAGCTGGCAAATTTGGCGGGCGCGAAATGGGTTATGCCTCGGACATCGAAGTATTGTTTGTTTATGGAGGTCTCGGCCGCACGCGCGGGAACCAGTCCCTTGACAACAGCGAATACTTTGAGCGGCTGGCGCAGGAACTGCTGCAACGGATCGAGGCCAAACGCGAAGGCATCTTCCACCTTGACGTGCGTCTTCGGCCCCACGGCGAAAAGGGGTCGCTTGCCAACACATATGATGAAATCTGCTCCTATTACAGTCCTGGCGGATTGGCTGCACCCTTTGAGCGACAAGCCTTAATCAAGCTCCGTTTTGTGGCTGGCGACGCTACCCTAGGCCAGCAAGTAGAGACCCACCGGGACCGGTACGTCTATAGCGGCGCTCCCTGGGACCTGACCGCCGCACTGGAGCTGCGCCGTCAGCAAATTGCCCAACTGGTCAAACCGGGACAGATACACTTAAAGCATAGCCATGGCGGTATCGTAACGATCGAATACGCTGTCCAGTACTTGCAGCTTATGCACGGACACAAGGACCCCCGCCTACGCACCCCCAATACCTTGCAGGCGTTGGCCGCATTGGTCGACGGCGGCTTTCTCCCGCGTCAGACCGGAGAGGAACTCCGAAAGGCATATCTTTTTCTTCGCCTGTTGATCGATGGCCTCCGCATGGTCCGGGGCAACACAAGAGACCTCGTGCTTCCGCCGCCTGACTCCGATGAATTCGTCTTTCTTGCCCGTCGCATCGGCTACATGACCGACGACTGGCAGGCCGGAGCCCGCCACCTTCATACTGACATCAAGCACCATATGAGCCGGACGCGGGAATTCTTTGACGAGATGTTCGGGAAGTTATAAACGAGAGACGAGGGGCAACGAGGTCAGCCTAGGCAGGCCAGCTCAAACAATCTTTCAACCTGACACCTCCAGAGATTCCCAACTGATCACCGCAGAACCAGCTGAGAACGCAACGCCCTTGTATTCTGCCGGCTTTCCTAGAGGAGCAGTGCCCTTGCTCTTGGTAGGGAGTCTCTATGGGTTTGAACCTATCTCAAGCCCCGTATGGCTATCTGACCGTCCTGTGAAATCATCGCTTTTATTGTCTTCGTTTCAGAAAACATACCCGGTGTGACCCCGACATTGTGATCGCTTATAAGTGGGGATCAGGGCTTCCTCCATGAGGACGATTTTTGACGGGAGATCAGTCCCCGATCCCTGGACTTTCCGCGCCAAGCTGAACATTGTTGCGCAGACTGACCGATCCGTCCGCATCTTTTGTCTCTCTCCATACAAGAGTCCCCCACACACGCAGGATTAACAGAAGCTTTACCCAGTGAATATGGTTCTGCAACGCGCGGACGATACTGTTTGCTTCGAAAAGAAGAACAAACAAATTTCTTGATATCAACGTTTGTTCGCGTTTGTTTGGATAAGAGGGGGAATTCGATGGTCACAGTTGGACAACTGGTGAATCACAAGGTGGTGACAGGGCCAGGAACGATGACAACTGTTGAGGCTGCCAGATCCATGTCAGCCCATCGGGTGGGAAGCATTCTCGTAGAACACGACCATCATTTTGTTGGCATTGTGACCACGTCGGACATCGTGCGGAAAGTATTGGGAAGGGGTCAGGAGCCATCTCTATTTCCGATCGGCGTGATCATGAGCACGCCTCTGGTCGATATCGATGAACGACGGCCCATTACGGAAGCTGCTGACCTCATGTACCGTTACAATATCCAGCACCTGGTGGTGCGGAAAGGGGACACCATCGTCGGGGTACTGTCCGTTCGAGATCTGCTTCGTCCAATAGCTCTCGACGACTTCTAGAAAACAGGTGGACGGCATAAAGCACCCTGTCTTGGAAGATTTTCCTATGTTGGGTGCTCACAGAGACGCCACCTCTGTGAGAAAATCTGGTCCTTCCGGTCAGAAGCTTCTCAGCCTCTCATGCACAGCCCCTGAGGCTGACTGACTTTGAGAGGGAGCTTCGAAGTGACATCAGTAAATGATTTTCTCTCGATAAAGCTTGACGGATCCAGCAACCACTCGCGCTGTAGCAATAAATAAAGGAGGAACGTGGATGAGCATTCCTTCCGCACACATAGCATCAAGAATCTTAGCGATCGTCCAAGAACGTGGAACCATTTCGCTGGAAGAGCTGTTGACGTGCTGCCCTGAAACAACCTGGAGCCAGATATTCACGAGTGTAGATGCGTTAAGCCGAGAGGGAACGATCTGTTTGCGACGCCGAAATTTCGAATATGAGTTACAGGTGGCTTCTCCTCTTTCCTCACCAACGCTCTTGCCTGCTTCGGTCTCTACGCCGATCACAGACCGCCAAGCTCCACCACTTCCTTAAGGACTTTCGGTCTCCCACCTGTCGCGTGTCTCCGCTAGGGCTCTCCACTGGGTGCCTCGACCACACATCACAGAAGCTAGCCAGGAATTGTCGCGCACGCTGCTGGGATCACCCACCTCGCTCAATTTGTGATGATTAAGCCACGGCTCTGTACAATCGTACCAGCCATCTCCGGTCAACGAAACTGACCGTTGTAAAGAAGTGCCGACTCCTGTAGGTCAATCCATCGAACGGTCGCTTCCTCAATGAGGAGCACCTCTTCAGCAAGTCCACAAAAATTGTAGTATGGCACAATCGTACCAATGGGAACGAACACGGAGCTGCTGATCCAACATCCCGAGGGAAACGATCGCGCCATTCGCCTTTTCCAGCCATCATATGTCCTTTAGCAGTGAATGAGCTCGGAAGCCCGTTGCGCCGCGAGCACACCGGCGGTTATCAATCATCCTTCCCCTTTGACGATTGCTCGGCTTGCCTCCCCTCAAGTGGATCTATGCCAGGATCACGACCGTCTCCTATTCGACCGAGTTCGCCACGTCGGTCGACTGGGACACCCAGCAAGCGCCAGCTTGACAAAGGACATCCTCCTTCACCACCACCCTGTAAAGCCAAGCAACCGTTGTACCGCTACCGCCATACAAAGCAGTTGGTGCGACGCACCGTGCCCGATCAGGCGCAATTCAGATATCGAAGCTGCGGCTTTCTCCTTCCGGCAGTCCACCTCCTGCGCCGACAAGCTATATCGCCACAGTCCGGTTTTCTTCGCGAATCAACCGATAGGTTTCCACCTCCTCAGGAAACCTCACCAATTCTTCCACGAGCCATGCTCCTTGTGGAGCACATGCCCACACTCATCAGTTGATAGCACAGGAGACACAGCAGCCAGACGAAGAGCGACCAAGGCATCATTACGGTAATCAACCGCTTTATGACACAAGACCATCTGAAGATAGGCCCGAGGTACATCGCGAAAGTCCTGCGTGGCCTGTTGACAGTCTCTGATGACCGGCTTGAAACATGTACGCCTTCTTGAGGGCCACCCTCGCTGATAACGATCGGATGCCTCTCGTTGCACCCCTGAATGCCTCTCGCAACAGTCTCGCCCGAAAATCTCCCGATTTCTTACACTGCTTATGTTCACCCCCTCTTCAGGTGAGCCCCAACAGGGCATCGGCACATCGATTCGTTCAGGAAGGCTATCAATGGCTTCGTGAAAGTTTGCCAGGAGATGATCGAAGGAAAATTCCAACAGAGGCAGATGAAATAGTGCGGCGCTCCTGCCTCCACATTTTCGATTCCACGATGGAGGAAAACCAGCCTCTTTTCTTCGGTTAGTCTAGAGCAATAAACCGCTCGTCAGACAGCCAACCGATCTTCTAGGGCACGAATCAGGTCCGACGCCGACAAGACGCCAATGATGGTTCCATCGGCTGTGACGGGAAGGTGGCGGATCATGTGTTTTTTCATAAGGGCCAGCGCATCAGCAAGTGGCTCGTCTTCTTCAATGGTCACAATGGATCGGCTCATGCAGGAAGCCACCGTGGTGGTGGCTGGATCAAGCCCCTTCGCAATAACTTTCCGGCTCAAATCCGAATCAGTAATGATTCCAATGTAGCGTGAACCATCATCTACCAAAAGGGCGTCAATCCGGTACTTTTGGAACATTTTGCCCACTTCTCGGATCGTTGCCGTACACGAAATGCTTCGCGTGTCATACGAGGCATAGTATTGGACCACGGTACGATCTGCGTAGACCGACTTTTGATTCTCATGTCGTCTCGCCAGGAGGCGGTATCGCATTTCCAAGTCGGCCAGGCAACTTTCCAAAACTTGCCGCCGTTGCTGAAGGCTCTCTCTCTCGATGTCATGAACACCAGTTTCTTGGGCTTCTTCCGGCAGGAGCGCAGCCTCGCCGCTCTTCGCATAAAGATAGGCCTCAACTTGATCCGAGGCAGCTCCAAACACCTGCGCGATCAACTCTTCGGTCTCTTCATCGAATTCGTCAATCGACAAAGCTACACGCTTGCGTGAAAGAAATGGCTGAAACTTATCGATTTGTCGCTTGAATCGTTCAAGGTATCGTTCCAAAATGTCTCTTCTGGTCAATCCTGTTCGTACCCGTTTTGCCATTGCTTGCCCTCTCTTTGAAGATAAGGGGAGCTTAGCTCAAGCACGGAGGATGGCTCAAGCCGTTTTTCAGTGTTATGTGAGGCTATAACCATGGCGCTCCGTCTTTTCAAGCAATAAACCGACAATCAACCAATCTTTCGATGGAGATGGGCTTGCAACCTCTTCTGGGAATCAGGCACAGTGAATGCTCATGGCTCGACCAATCATCTTCTGTATAGAGGTATGAATGTCCGATTGGCTCGGCTCACCAGTCTGCTGACTCTAGCCATTCTCCTACTCTATGGCCCTCCCTCGCTCGCAGAATGGGTGGCCCTTGACAAACGGTATCAGCCGCCAGGGAAACAAACTGTTTATTATGATCCTCAGACGATCCGTCAGGAAGGCAATTGGGTGACCATCTGGCAACTAACCGACATTAAATGGAGGGGAGAATCTCCAACTCCGCGTTTCCTTTCAGCCACAACACATAAGCAGTTTGACTGCCTTCAGTGGCGCGTTCGCATTTTGCAAGTGGTGGAATTTTCTCGCAACATGGGGACCGGCAAATCGAGAAGTGGGTATATTGAAAACGGCAACTGGCAGTGGATCGAGCCGAAAAGCATCAATCATGGACTTGCGAACATCGTCTGTCGCAAGTCATGACTTTCTTCCTCACTTGCAATGTTCGCCCCTCCCTACACATCGTAATAAAGGAAAAATTCGTACGGGTGCGGTCGTAACCTGACGGGATCGATTTCTTTCTCCCGTTTGTACTTGATCCACGCCTCTATCAAGTCCTCGGTAAACACTTCACCTTTCAGCAAAAACTGATGGTCCTTTTCGAGACAGGCGATTGCCTCGTCCAGGCTTCCCGGCATCGTGGGAATGCCGGCCGCCTCTCTGGGATCCAGATCATACAGGTCTTTTTCTGCTGGTTCCCCTGGATGAATCTTGTTCTGAATACCATCCAACCCCGCCATCAACATAGCTGAAAACGCTAAATAGGGGTTGCACGAGGGATCGGGGAATCGGACCTCAATACGTTTGGCTTTTGGGCTAGGCGAATACATTGGAATACGAATGCCCGCAGAGCGATTCCTGCTGGAATAGGCCAGTAACACAGGCGCTTCGTAACCCGGTGTAATCCGTTTGTAGGAGTTTGTTGTCGGGTTCGTAAAGGCTGCCAACGCTGGTGCATGCTTCAGGATCCCCCCAATGTAGTAAAGGCACACTTCCGAGATGCCCGCATATTCCTTTCCCGCGAACAACGGCTTCCCATCTTTCCAAAGACTCTGGTGAGTGTGCATCCCAGACCCCGCATCGCCGAAGAGAGGCTTAGGCATGAAGGTGACCGTTTTACCATGCCGGCGCGCGACGTTCTTAACAATGTACTTATACATCATCATCTTGTCGGCAGTTTTCACGAGAGTATCAAATCGGATGTCAATTTCCGCCTGTCCGGCGGTTGCCGTCTCGTGATGGTGCTTTTCCACAGCGATCCCAACCTTTTCCATTTCAAGGACCATTTCGCTTCGGATATCCTGTTGGGTATCTACTGGCGACACGGGGAAATAACCCTGTTTATGCCGAACTTTCCCCCCTAAGTTAAATCCCTCCTTCCCTGTATTCCAGACCCCTTCTTCGGAATCGAGATAGTAATAGCCAGAGTGGCTTGTCTGGTCATATCGCACGTGATCGAAGATAAAAAACTCTGCTTCTGGTCCCCAGTATGACGTATCAGCAATCTTGGTGCTCTGGAGGTACTTCTCTGCTTTTTGCGCAACGTACCGTGGATCCCGGTCATAATTTTGCCGAGACACCGGATCGACCACATTACCTGTCAAACTGAGCGTCGGCACCGCCATAAAGGGATCGAGGCAGGCAGTGGTCGGATCGGGAATCAGCAACAAATCACTGTTATTGATGGCTTTCCAGCCGCGAATTGACGAACCATCTAGGCCTGAACCGTCTTTGAACAACTGTTCCGTTAATTCGCTGACCGGAATGCTCATGTGTTGCCAGACACCGGGCAAATCCACAAACTTCAGATCAACGATCTGAACCTTGTGTTTCCTGGCAAACTCCAATACCTCGCGCACGTTCATTCCCTTTTCCTCCTGCTCACAGACCACTCACAAGGTTCATCCCATACCTGCGCCTTCCCAGTTCCTGAGCATCATACCGGCGAGATCCCCCCATCTTCACAGCAAGGCGTTCGTCCATGGCAAGAAACGCCAGCAGAAGACTATTGCGACATCATGGCAAAACACCCATCACGAAACAACATTGCATGGGTGATGATCCCGCCCACTGAGAGGACGAACGAGAGGGATTCATCGCTCACAAGGCCGCTTCGCCACTTTCTCCGGTTCTGATGCGTATGGCACTATCCAGATTGTGGACGAATATTTTTCCATCCCCGATACTACCGGTACTCGCAGCCTGAATGATCACCTCAATTACACGGGGGGCTTGCGCATCGGAAACTGCCACCTCGATTTTTACCTTTGGCACAAACTCGACCGTATACTCCTGGCCACGGTATGTCTCCTTGTGGCCTTTTTGTCGACCGAATCCTTTGACTTCGGACACCGTCATGCCTCGGACGCCGATTTCAAGTAAGGCATCCTTTACTTCTTCAAGCTTGAATGGCTTGATGACAGCTTCCACAAGTTTCATATCGGTGATCCAACAGACAATGCGATAGACGGGATGGAGCCATCCCCCGATGACACAGGCTTACACGGTGCCCAACAATGATCGTACACACTCAACCGCACAGATCCTGCTGCACAGCCGGAGAGGTGATGGATGGCAACATCACGCCATCCCAGCCATTGCTCGCTTCGTACGCTTCCCTCACACACCTGATCTCGACTCACTAATCGGCTTTTCTTCCCACCAAATAGCAAGACAGGGGAGCGATCATAGCCTAATCTTCTCTTTCGACACAACGTCGAAACGGAAGCCTTCCCCGCCCCTCTATCGAAGAATCCTTCGTAAAAAAGAAACACGATGTTTACGCTCCGCTTGTTGTGAGAACCACACTGGTCATCAGCCATGACGATGCCCGTTGGTGATAGGCATTCGCCATTCTTGGCCGAATCCGCGGCGAGTGATTGTTACGCCAGCAGGAGCCTGCCGCCGCTTATATTCGCTTCGATCAACCAGGCCGGCGACATGCGTAACCATCTCATAGTCAAACCCCTGGGCGGCGATTTCTTCTATCGACCGATCTTCTTCCACATAAGCTTTTAAAATGGAATCAAGGATCGAATAGGGTGGCAGACTGTCTTCGTCTTTCTGGTTGGGCCGCAACTCAGCAGTCGGCGGTCGATCCAGAATGCGCTGGGGAATCACAGGCACAGGGCCCTGCCTGTTACGGAGACGAGCCAACTCATACACCATGGTTTTCGGAACATCCTTGAGGACCGCAAACCCCCCAGCCGTATCACCATACAACGTGGCATACCCCACACTCATCTCGCTCTTATTGCCCGTCGTTAAGACGAGATGTCCGAACTGGTTAGAGAAGGCCATCAGAATCATCCCCCGGATCCTGGCCTGCAAATTCTCTTCGGTTTGACCCACCGGCGCTTCCTGAAACGCTTGCGCCAGCGAATGGCGAAAGGCTTCAAACAACGGTGTGATGGGAATCGTCAGACACTTCATGGCCAATCGACGCGCTAGCTCCACAGCGTTTTCTGCACTTTCCACTGATGTGTATGGTGAAGGCATACAGAGGCCCACCACATGCTCCGCCCCCAATGCATCCACAGCCACAGCAGCGGTCAAGGCCGAATCGATCCCGCCACTCAACCCAAGCACGACATTGACAAAGCCGTTCTTCGCAGCATAATCTTTCACCCCCCGCACCAACGCCTGGTACGTTTCCTCAAGATCGTCACCCCTTGGTTCTACACGAGGAACGATTGGGGGAAGGGGGGCCACACGCCGTGGCATCGAGATGGTGATTTGCTGCCATTGCCCTTCGTGTTGGTGCTCATGCCTGTTTTTTGATGGGCTTTGGCACACATTCTCATCTACCCGCCGCTCGAAATGAAGGTCCGCTATCAGTAAGTCGTCCTCAAAGGCCTTGGCGCGCGCCACGATCTCGCCATTTCGATCAACCACCAGGCTGCCGCCGTCGAAGACCAGCCCATCCTGCCCTCCCACTAAATTCACATGAGCCACCATGGCGTTGTATCGTAAGGCACTATTCACGAGTGCCTGTTCGCGCTGCAGACGTCCGCCTCTTACAAAAGGGATGGCGCTGATATTGACAATCATGTCTGCATGAGCTTCGAGGAGGGCCGGGACAGGCCCTGGCGGACACCACAGTTCATCACCAATCGATACACCAATTGTTAGGCCTTGGAGCTCGATCACCAGCCCACTTCGCCCTGCGAGGAAATACCGCTCTTCCTCGCGCCCATTTTCAGTGTTGAGCACCTGTTTTCGATATGAGGCCAGACACTGGCCATTCGCGGCGATCGCAGCCGCGTTGTACAACTCCAATCGGTCCAGAACTGACGAGGACCGTGTCATTCGCCTGCCTGACAGTCCTTGTTCCACATAGCCAACCACTGCCACCAGACCGACGCAGGACCGTGCCACCTCGACCATCGCTTTGCAGGTCTCATCGAGGAACCACCGCTTGCGCAGGAGGTCTTCAGGAGGAGCCCCCGTCACAGCCAGTTCTGGAAAGACCACCACGTCGGCCTGTGCCTCACGAGCCCGGTCGATCATAGAGCAAAGGACCCTGGCATTTCCCTCCAGATCTCCAACCACAACATTGACCTGCGCTAACGCAATTCGAATAGTGCCCATCAGACAAAGCGACGCGCCACCGCGAACCGTCCTTCTCTTGCTTCCTTGCGACCAGCAATCCCATGCCGATGAGCGTCCCGGTACCATCGATGAAACGTCGGCTCATCGATAGGCAGAATCCGCACCTGTCCAATGGAGACCGGCCAAACACCAACGACCTGTCCCCCGGACACCTTTTTGTCGTGCAACATAGCGTTCCACACCTTGGCCGAGGACCAGCGGGGCATGCGATCGGGCAGGCCAACCGCTCGGACGACTCTCCGGATCCTTTCCACAAGACTCCGCTCACAGATCCCCAAAAAACAAGCTAAATCGGCCTCCTCCACCATTCCAATGCCGACAGCTTCCCCATGGATCAGAGACCGATATCCCCCCAACGTTTCCAGGGCATGGCCGATCGTATGGCCAAAGTTCAAAACTCGCCGCCGGTCAGATTCCCGCTCATCCGCCATCACAATCTCAGCCTTGATCTCACAGGATCGCTTGATCACGACCGCCATCGCCAACGGTTGTCGTTTCAACAAACCAGACACATGTCGTTCCACATAAGACAGCAATCGCTCATCAGCAATAACACCGTACTTGATCACCTCTGCAAGTCCGGCCACCCATTGCCGCTTCGGCAGCGTGCGGAGCGTCAAAGGATCAATCCACACAGCTTTCGGCTGATAGAAGGCACCGATCAAGTTCTTCCCCAGCCGATGGTCAACCCCGGTCTTCCCGCCCACGCTGGAATCAGATTGAGCGATCAGGGTCGTCGGAATCTGGACAAACGGAATACCTCGCTGATAAACCGCCGCCGTGAATCCGGCAAGATCGCCGATCACCCCTCCGCCCAGCGCAAACACAAACGAGGATCGTTCCAAACGGCACCTTGCTAGGACATCCAGGATCTTTTTAACAGTGGTGAGTGTTTTGAATTGTTCCCCTGGCGGGAG
The DNA here is from genome assembly GCA_024330925.1 of Nitrospira sp. Classification (GTDB taxonomy): domain Bacteria; phylum Nitrospirota; class Nitrospiria; order Nitrospirales; family Nitrospiraceae; genus Nitrospira_D. The sequence continues at coordinate 33,409 of JANDJK010000001.1, read as the reverse complement.
GACGATAGGAACCGCCTTCACTGCACATGAGCTGAGTGCCCGTAACACGGGAGCCAGATAATATCTGGCAACATGGCGATCGGTGACGACCGCCGCCTTTCCTTTGACTCCTAGCTCACGCACTCGGGTGGCGAGCCGATTAAGGAGGCCCGGTTGTATCACGATCTCATAGCTGCGCTCGCCCAGCGAAACCGATACCGTTGACAGGCTAGCCACGCCGTCTCTTTTCCCCCACTTGTCACGGAGACGTTGTTCACAACCGCATGTCCAGGAAACAGCGGGAGATCGTAACACAGGATAGTGCGACAAGAAAAGATGAACAGGGTAGGAAGCACGTATGTTCCCATCTCCCCTACTTTTCCATTCATGCAAGCAGAGGAGGTCACGAAGTTTTCACTATCGTTGGCGTCAGGAAAATGAGCAGTTCTTGTTTGGATACCGACTCGGACTTGTTTTTGAACAACCAGCCGAGAACGGGGAAGCGAGACAGATAGGGAACGCCCTGAATGTTGTTACCTTGGACATCGACAAACACGCCACCGATGACCATGGTTTCCCCGTCACGCACGTTGACTTGCGTCGTAGCCTCCCGGCGATCAATGCTAGGACCAGCCGGATTGCTTCGCGCCCCAACAGCATTCCGCGTTGCCCGGACCCGCAATTGAATCCGTTTGGCAGGCTCATTGGGATCACGAGAAATGATCGTCGGCGTGACATTGAGTTCCAAATTTGCGTCCACAAACGTCGTTTGGGTTCCCTGTAACGATGTCGTCTGAAAGGGAATTGATTCTCCTTGCGAGATCTTGGCTTCCCGCCTATCCATGGTCGTGATCTTGGGCGCCGCGATGACCTTGGTCAACCCTAACAATTCACCGGCGGACAATCGCATATCCAATGCAAATCCGTCTGCCAACCTGCCAAATGTCCACCCGATTGTCGGAACAGCAGGTAGCCCCCCAACCTGAGCAGGCAGATTGACCAGAAAATCCGGCGTAATCCCCGTCGTTGAGGCACTCGACGCCGTTCCGGCAGCAGAGGCAAACGATCCGGTGACATTGCCTACAAGGTGGTAATGGCTTGGAGTAAACTGCGAATCCTTAATGCCCCATTGAATTCCCATGCCTCGCGCATAGACCGTGTCAGCCTGCACGATGCGGGCTTCGATCTGTACTTGCGGTACTTCTTGATCCAGTCCATTGATCAGTCGTTCTAACGCTTGGAGTTTCGTTGCAGTGTCTTTGACGACCAACGCATTCGTCGTTTGATTGAATTGAATCATCCCTCGTGAGCTCAGCACTGGACGTAGCGCGGTCATCATCTCTTGAGCGGGCACATTTCTCAAATAGAACAAGCGTTCGACCAAATCCTCAGCTTTGGTCTTGGATTCTTTGGATCGCGCCTCTTCTTCCTGTTGCTTGGAGAGATTGGCCAACGTATCGACCCACACGATCGTTCCTTGCCGAATCATCCCCAGACCATTCATTTTCAAGAGCATGTCTAGGGCTTGGTCCCATGGGACTCCCACCAACTTCATCGTGACCTTCCCCTTGACCCCTTCGCCCACCACGATATTGAAGCCACTGACCTCGGCAATCAACCTGAGAATATTCGTAATCTCTGCCTGCTGAAAATCCATGGAGATACGACGGCCCACATAGCGAGTGCCCCCCACCTCCACGTCACCCAGCCGTCCTTCTTTCTCCGTTGCATTGCCATCGGATGCCATTTGAACGGTCCACACCGGAAACCGCCCCACTCTCTTGGCAAGTGGAGCGATGGCCCCGTGCTCTCGCATCCCCTCGACCATCGCATGGACGTTCTGACTCAGGTGTTTCTCCTCTTGTCGAAAGGGAACACGAGGACGGACACCTTGATCATCTTTTCCCTCCCATGAGCGGCGGCTTCCTTGATCCAACGACCAAGACTCTCGGGGTCTGAGCGTGACAGAAAAATTGGTGTCCTCTCTAGCGAGCGTAAAGATCGGATGATCGAGCACATCAAACACCAATCGGACTTTATCGGCATGCTGCCCAAGTCTGATTCGTTTCAGAAGTGGATGGTCGCTGGGCACTACCCATTTCCCCACCGCCGGAATAGTACCGGGCAGATCAACTATCAACCGCGCCTCGTCAAGTTGCCGGGCGTCAGGATAGAGCGGACCGTCGCCCCAAACGGTGACACGGACCTGCTCGCCATCAGGATGGATCTGAATATCGGTGACAGCAGAGGCGAAGACGACAGGGTAAGGCGAGACTTTTTGCTGCGGCGTTGCGCGACCGTTTACTTGTGGTCCTTGCTCCAGAGACTCTCCCCATGAAACCGCCGCCCCGGGCTGCATAACAATCAGAATCCAGAGTCCCATGCCTCCCATGAGGCCCAACCGTCTCGTAGAATTTTGCGCACACGCGCTGACGACTAATCGTTTCATTCGAGTCCTTCTTTCGGATGAAGCAGCTTTACAATTTCCCGCTCTTGCTTTCTGCCATATACATCGGTCATCCGCTCTTGAACAATGATTCCTCGTTCCGTAATCGCGCTGACCACACCGTTGTTTTGGCCGATGCGAGTCCCCCGCTTGATCGTGTATCCATGTCCATCGGGAGTCTGCACCATCGCCACATAGCCATGTGCCCCCCACACAATGGCAATGAGACTCAGTTCGGTCAACGACACTCGCTGTAACGGAGGAAGGTTTTCATCAACTTTTTCCGATTGCACATCTTGAATGACCGGCATAAAAGGATCACGCCGACCAGCCGGATCATAGCCGATAGCCTGCCCCCCTTCTTCAAGGAAAGATGGCAGAGGTACCTGATCGTCCTCCTTCGTCTCTTCGAGCGTTTCCAACTCCTGCCGGATTGGGGCCGTCTTATGACTGTGCGGAATGGACTCAGCCCTCATCGCCTCCCTATGCACAACGAGAGACTGGTCAATGTCCGCATACAGGGGCCTAGCCCACATGACCACCGCCGCAGCTACGAGAATCGATTGCACGAGGGGAATGACATGCCATCGTTCCTGCTGCTCTACCCTGTTCAGCCTTTGCATGTCTCACTCCCCACGGATCTTATCGATGTGTTTGAATCGACGGTCCCTCTTTGGCCACGGGAGCAGCGGCTGCTACGAGCGGCTTTTCCTGCGGAGCCGCATACGCGATGAGTTCAAAACTCGTCTGCGTCATAACTCGTCCCACTTCAACCTTGGGAGAGCCTATTTTTAATCCTGCCACTGTCACGATTCGGGGCAACTTGTTGATCCGATCAAAAAACAGGGCGGCTGTATGATAGCCCCCGGTTACTTCGACACTGACCGGCAGCTTAACAAACAGTTTTGACGCATCTTCCGACGGGGCTCCCGGTTTCCAAAGTTTGATCTCAAGCCCCAATCGGACAGCAAGATCCGATACCTGTTTGAGCAGCATAATGGCTTCCTCCGCTGGAGGGAGCCGCTCTTTTTTCTTGTCCAACTCAATCTCTAGTTGTTTGCTCGCCGCAATCAGCTCATCGAGGTGCTTGACCTTAATCATGAGTGTCTGAATTTCGGTGTCCAACCGCCCGTTTTCAGCCTCCAACGCAGCAATACTCTCCGACTTGGGCTCAGCCACATAGAAATAAAAGCCCGCAATAATGCCGCCGACAACGAGAAACAACAACGCCGCTTTCTGGGCGACCGGCACATTGCGCAGTGAGCCGAAACTCATCGTCAGCGATTCCATGACGACTTTATCCTTTCAGGCGAACGGTCAACCGAAACTGATACAGGTTGACTTTATTTTCGGTTGCTGCTTTGCTTTCCTGAAGAGTGATCGCGGTGAAATAATCTGTTCCCTTGAGGTTGTTGGCAAACGCTACAACATCGTCATTGGTCAGGGCCTTGCCCTCCAGCTCGACCGTATCGGTTGAGATTCCCAACCTGGTGAGCCAAATGTTCAACGGGTCGACGCTCCGGCTCACATAGTCAAGCACTTTGACAGGCCCACCTCTGGTTTGCTCAAGTTGATCAATCACCCGGTTTTTCTCCTCAAGCAATTTCTTTTTCTGCTCAAAGTCTTGAACTTGCTTGACCTGTTCCTTTAATTGGGCAACTTGCTTCTCCTTGTTCTGCTTTTCCTCCGTCAAGGCCTCGATTTCCCGCTCCAACGCCGTGGCGTACCACCAGCATCCAGCGAGTGCGATAAGCACGACTCCCACACTTAGCAGGATCTGGGCCCGAATATCGTACTTGGGTTTGGCTTTGAATCGTCGTGGCCCGGAAGCCAACAGATTGATTGTAATCATCAGTCACCTGTCGTGCGTAACGCCAATCCCACACCGACCGCCGCTGATGGCCCATATTCGGCCAGCACGCTGGGGTCGATCTCACATCTGGTGAGATCGATTTCCCCGAACGGATCGGCTATTTCCACGGGCACCTGCAGTCGATCCTGCAAATGCTGAACTAAGCCCTTGGTTTTCGCTACTCCTCCGCATAGCAGCACTCGATCAAGCTCAATACCGGTGACCGACGCCCGAAAATAGTCCACCGTCCTTGCCAACTCCGCAGCCACCTCCGCATTGATTTCGTCCATGACGTGACCGAGGGGAGCAATCCAGGATTCGTTCTCCCCTCCGCTTTTTTTGATTTCTTCCGCCTCTTCGTACGAGACCCCCATTTCGCGTTGAATTGCCTCCGTATATCGATTTCCTCCCAACGGGATGTCTCGAGTAAAGAGAGAGGCTCCTCGGCAGACGATATTCACGTTCATCACACTAGCCCCGATGTTGACGAGTGCGGTCACCTCATCCTGTCCCATGGGATAGCTGACAGTATGCATGTTCTCGATCGCAAACGCATCAACATCCATCACCATCGGAACAAGACCGGCAGCCTTGACCAATTCTGTCAATTCGTTGATTCTGTCTTTCTTGGCCGCCACCAGAATAATCGTCATCTCCGCCTGTGTCTCTTCCGGTGAAGCCGGTGGCACCACATGAAAGTCAAGATTGACCTCATTAATGTCGAACGGAATATATTGCTCGGCCGCCAACTTCACCTGATCCGGCAATTCCTCTTCCGACATCGGAGGCAGCACAATCTTTTTAACAATAACGGCATGCCCGGAGATGGAAATGGCAACCTGTTTATTTTTCACGCCGGTCTCCTCCACGAGCTCGCGGAGGGAAGACACGACGCGCTCTTCATCCATCACCGCCCCATCCACGATCACTTCCGGATCAAGAGGCTTGACACCAAATTTCTGTAGACTGTAGCGTCCCTTGCTGTGCTTTAACTGAACCAGTTTGATGGCGCTCGATCCGATATCTAGCCCCACCAATTGACGGCGGGGAGTCAACATCGAGATAAGATCCGTCTCCAACAGCCGTTTAAAGGAATCACCCTTGAAAATCCCAGGCCATGCGAACGATATCGGCGCCATTGCCACTGTATATCGCTCCTCTCGTTATTCCACCTTCATCCCGCTTTTATTAGGTGCCTCAAGCAAGCGGGCCGTCTCCGTTGCCGGGTGCTTGCCAAATGATCGATCTGCCTATCCAAGTTTCTTCACAAGAACACAGCAAGACTCTCTTCTATTGACCGAACCACATCATTTGGACGCCGCGCCGTAGACGTGACGCCTTGTCCCGCAGACGACAACCCTTGGTCATTCTTGTGTCTCCTTCTCACAGTGGGAAGTATAGACTCACCCTCTTGCCTGTCAAGAAATGCAAAGAAATGAGAATGAAATGGAGGGAGGGATGACAGCGTAAAAAGTGACCGCCAAACCGGTTACAACTTGTGAATGTCCCGATGTATGAGGGTGATCTCGTGTCCCATCAAGGTAAGGCGTTCATAAAGGTGGCTGGCAATGGCGACAGAGCGATGTCGCCCCCCCGTGCACCCGATAGCAATAGTGAGATAACTGCGAGGTTCCCGTTCATAACAGGGAATCAGAAACCGGAGAAATTCCTCGAGGCGTTCTACGAGAACTTGGGCATGAGGATCAGCTAAGACAAAGGCCTTGACTCGTGGATCATCCCCTGCCAACGGCTTCAACTCCGGCACGAAGTAGGGATTTTTCAGGAACCGCACGTCAAATAGCAAATCGATGTCGTACGGGACGCCAAATTTGTATCCGAATGTCAGTAGAGAAATCGCCAGCCTGCTTCCATCCGACCCCGAGCGGAACTGCTTGGTCAGTAAACTGCGCAGTTCGTGCACCGTTAGGTCAGAGGTATCGATCACACGGTCCGCATACCGGCGGAGTTCCGCCAGCCGCTCCTTTTCGAATCGCACTCCCTCTAGAACGGGAACCTGAGGCAGCAACGGATGTGGGCGACGTGACTCCGAAAAACGTCGCACCAACACCTCTTCTCGTGCTTCAAAAAACAACAGGTGAACGGTATGTCCAAGATTCCGAATTTGCTCAAGAACACCTATCAGGTCAGCGAGGAAACTCCGCTCGCGAATATCGATCCCCAATGCCACATTGGTAATCGCTTCCTTTTGCTGGCTACAGAGCTCGACAAAGGTGGGTAACAACGCGGGCGGAAGGTTATCAACACAAAAATAGCCAATATCCTCAAACGATTTTAGTGCGAGAGACTTGCCCGACCCCGAGAGGCCGCTGATCACGATGACGTTGAGTTCTGCCACATTTTCCCTACCAACCGATGCAATGGGCACAGCCACTTGATCGTCCCTTCTGGTGCACGATCGTCTCCTTCGTCGCGGCCAGCCTCTGATCCAGGCTCAGATCGTCCTTGATGCCTTGTCACCTAATTTTCCCTCGCCTCTGGAGATTACCTTTCCTCTCGGCCTTGTGGTCGACAAGTCGTCCTTTCCACTTCCTTAACTGAGCATCCACCCGATCAACCAATGCATCAATCGATGCATACATCTCCTTGGTCGAAGTCTTTGCCTGAAGCGGCCTGCCGTGGACAGTTCCCACAACCTCCGCAGTATGCCTGAGCTTCTCAATGCCCAACACCACTTGCAACGACTCCATCTTCAGATCATAGCGATCCAGTCGCCTGAACCGCATTTCTACATACTCTCGCAACGCCGGTGTGATTTCGAGATGTCTGCCTGTAATTCGAAGCTTCATGTTCTCCTCCCGAGAGTTCTCTTTGCTCAGAACAATCGTTTGCGCTGGCTTGCAGACGGGATGTTTTCCTCGGCTCGGTACTTGGCGACGGTTCGTCTGGCGATCACGATCTGTTGCGCACGAAGCCTGGCAGCGATTTCTTCGTCTTTCAATGGCCGTTTCGCATCCTCCTCGGCCACCATCTGTTTGATCATCTGCCGAACTGACACAGACGAATGCATATCGGACGGTCGATCAGCTCGTTGAAGTCCGGCATTGAAGAAGAATTTCAACTCCAACATCCCTTGAGAGCAATAGAGATACTTGTTAGCCGTCACACGGCTAATAGTGGACTCATGCATGCCAACATCTTCGGCAACCTGCTTGAGCACCAGGGGCTTCAGATAATGGATGCCATGTTCAAAAAACGCCTGCTGGAATTTCACAATGCTCGATACCACTTTCACAATGGTCTTGTTACGCTGCTCAATGCTGCGAATGACCCATTGTGCAGCTCGCAACTTTTCGTCCATGTATGCCTTGGTTTCCTGGCTGCCATCCTGCCCCGACCCCATCAGCTGCTTATAATAAGGATTAATTCTCATTCTGGGCAGCCCCTCATCATTGAGCAAAACGACCCACTCTCCTTCATCCTTGACGACAAAGACATCCGGAACGATCACATAGTTTTGCGTGTTGGAAAAGGGCCGCCCAGGTTTCGGCTCCAAGTTTTCGATGATCTTGGTCGCCTGGAAGACTTCATCCAGTGTCACATTCAACGCCTTGGCGATCCGCGCGTATTGTTTTTTCTCAAGATCCTTCAAGTGATGCAGAATGATGGCCTCAACAACTGATCCCCGCAAGGCTCCCGGTCTTGCACCCAACGAGCCCATTGGATTGCGACCCAAATGTCCCAGTTGGAGCAAGAGACACTCGGAAAGATTTCTGGCTCCAACTCCCGTGGGATCGAATGTTTGAATCTCGCGAAGAACAGCTTCTGCCTCCTCTTCCGAAAAATCCGTGCCGGCCACCACCTCAGCCATAGACATACGAAGATAGCCATCGTCATCCAAATTGCCGATGATCAACCGTCCTACCTGTTTCTGCCGCTCCGACAACCCGGACAATGACAACTGCCAGAGAAGATGTTCTTCCAGCGACGTCGCCTTTGCGACAGTCTGTTCGTAGGAAGGAAAGTTGTCTGAAGAGGAAGCAGCCAGTCGAGAACGGCCAGAGCGCCGATCACTTCCGTAATAGTCCTCCCATCCTGAGACGGAGAACCCTTCCAGCACATCCTGCTCATCTGAGAATTCTAGTTCATCATGAGAATAGTCTGCTCCCTCCATCGATTCCGATCGATTAAGCTGTTCTTCCGCCGATTCCCCGTCATCCCCCTCAGTTGACAGTTCCTCCAACAAAGGATTTTCCAAGAGATGCTGAGTCAAACTCTGTTGGAGTTCCAGCCGCGACAATTGCAGCAACTTGATCGCCTGCTGCAACTGCGGCGTCATGATTAATTTTTGGCTCAGCTTCAAATCCAGACGGAGTTTCATGGCAACTGATCTCCCCTCCGTTCCATCGCGAACCGCTCTCCCAAATAGACTGCGCGGGCAATTTCGCTTTTCACAATCTCCTCAGGAGCTCCTGCTTCCAAAATTAATCCTTCATTGATGATATAGGCCCGATCCACGATCGATAACGTTTCTTGTACGTTATGATCGGTGATCAAGATGCCGATCCCTTTGCTCTTGAGCCGCTTGATGATCTGCTGGATCTCACCTACAGCAATGGGATCAATCCCCGCAAAGGGTTCATCCAATAGCATGAACGACGGCGTCGCAGCCAGCGCTCTTGTAATTTCAAGCCGTCGGCGCTCTCCTCCGGAAAGGGCATAAGCCATACTGTGCCGAAGATGCGACAAATCGAGTTCTTCGAGCAACACATTCACTCGCTGCATGCGTTCCAAACGAGGATACCCTAGTATTTCAATAATCGCGAGGACATTATGTTCCACGGACAGTCGGCGAAATACCGATGATTCTTGGGGTAAATATCCGACTCCCTTTCTAGCCCGCTTATGCATCGGCAAATCGGTAATACGTTCTCCGTTGAGCGTGATTTCGCCCTCCTCAGGCTGACACAGACCTACGATCATATCGAAGATGGTAGTCTTGCCCGCGCCGTTGGGCCCGAGGAGTCCCACCACTTCTCCTGCTCGTACCTCGACACTGACTCCTCTAACCACTTGGCGGCCACGGAAACTTTTTTTAAGACCGACTGCCTGAAGTATGGGAATCGGCTGCTGAACGATAGGTGGCTCGGATTCCAGCACCGTTGAAATGGCTTGCGTCATGGTTTGAACTGAGCGGCTTCTTCGATATGAACGTGCGAACCGCCCTCGACAACGCTCCGTTCCTCGGCCAAATAGATGGTAATTTGACGACCACTGACCCGCGTCCCTTTTTCCCACGCCACTGGGTCGCCTGTCATGATGATCTTCTCTTCGTTGCTGAAATAGACGGCTTTTTGGCAGGTTGCATGGCCGTTTTCCTGCTTGATTGTGACATGGCCGATGGCTTCTACCCGTTCCAGTGAGCGACCCGTCGGCGACGGCAGCCCCTCGGAGCGTTTCTCCGCCGCTCCGTGCTTAGGGTCTCCAGCCTGACCATGGAAAAACACAATCATTTTTTCTGAATTGACTACGAGCGCGCCGCGGGTTAACACGACGTTGCCTTCAAAAATGGCTTGGTTTTCTCGATTATGCACCGTCATTTTGTTGGAGGTAATTGTGGTAGGCACTGCTGCAGCCTCGCCGGACGGTTTTGCACCACTACCGTGAGCAGCCTGCACATCGCACGTCACGACAGCTGCCATTACACTAAGAAACAGGAACAAGCGCAACACAAACATCTTCAAATACCTCAAATTCCTCCGAGGTCAACCGCACTAAAAATCCCCGTCCCGTCACCTCGACACCACGACCGACAATCCGCACAGGATCCTTTGTGGCCACTTCCTTTCTTTCATTGTTCCATGTGACATGATTTGTATAAATTGTATATCCATCCTTCGTTTCGACCACAAGAGGAACCTCTTTATTGAACAACGAAAACGATTTGGTCGCTATGTCAACGGTCCCCTCTTCGCCCGTTACGCTAAATTCCTTGCCTTCCCGCCCATACAGTATCACGGTCACATCCTTCAGATGGGCTTGTTGTGCACCCTCAAACAACCAAGCCTGCTTAGCCGCAATTTTCCATTCGATTTCGTCTTTGTTGGACTGAGTGAACACAAATTCCGAGAGCTTGGCATCGGCCTGTTCCAGGGGCTCAGGCACAAGCTTTCCTCCGGTGGGCACCGACCCTGCGTTTCTGGCAAGTATATAAACAAGAAACAAGGACAGCGTCCCACTGATCGCCAGCAATATATTTCTAGATACCTGTTTCCACATGCGTTCTCCACCACACCATACAACTGCTAATCAGGCATGATCGTAGCATGCGAGGGAAAGCAAGTAAACGTCTCGCCAGAAGAGACAGAAACGCCCCTTCGGTCGCAGACCGAAGGGGCGCCTGACTGAAAGCGAAGACTTTTTTACGGCTCCAAGCAAACGATGGGTTAGCTGGCTTTTTGTCCTTCTGACACAGATGGTTGTGCCGTGCTCGTGGTAGACTTCTTGCGCACAGCCGTCTCGGGCCGATCAACAAGTTCGATAGCCACCATTCTGCCTCCGTCCCCTACTCGGCGGCGAGTCTTGATCAGGCGAGTGTAGCCGCCCGGCCGATCCTTAAAGCGCGGTGCAACCTCTTCGAACAGCTTCGACACAATGGCTTTACTGCGCAAAAATCCAAGTGCGCGCCGCCGAGCTGGCAGCGTTCCCTCTTTCCCCAACGTGATCATCCGATCGGTAAACCCACGAACTTCCTTGGCTTTTGCCTCCGTCGTTTCAATGCGCTCGTGATCGAGTAACGACGTCACGAGACTGCGGAACAACGCCCATCGATGTTTGGTTTTTCTTCCGAGTTGTCGGCCTTTTTTCCTATGTCGCACGGTAGTCCCTTTACCTTCTTCTTAATTTACTCTGACTTTGTTCCCCCAGTGGGGGTCTGCAACGTCTCCAATTTCGTGCCGAGTGACAGCCCCATTTCTGCCAAAATCTCTTTAATTTCATTGAGGGACTTTTTCCCAAAATTCTTAGTCCTCAGCATTTCACTTTCGGTTTTCTGGACAAGGTCCCCAATAGTCTTAATGTTGGCATTCTTTAGACAATTGGCAGCCCGCACGGACAATTCCAACTCATTAACGCTACGAGATAGATGCTTGTTGATCTCACGTTGCGCCTCTTCGCGCTCTGGTTCAACCTTGCGTTCACCACGTTCCTCAGGATGGATAAAAATATCCAGGTGCTCGCGCAGGATACTCGCAGCCGTTGACAGTGCATCGCGGGGAGAAATGGTGGCATCCGTCCAAATCTCCATGGTCAGCTTGTCGTAGTCGGTCATGCGCCCTACCCGAGCATTCTCAACTTGGAAGTTGACGCGCTTGATCGGTGTAAAGATAGAATCAATAGCAATAACCCCAATAGGTAACCCCTCTTCCTTGTTGCGTTCCGCCGGCACATACCCGCGTCCGTGCTTAACGGTCATTTCAATATCCAGCGTCGCGTCTTTGTCTAACGTTGCAATGTGCAGGTCCGGCGTGAGAATGGTTACATCCGCATCATGAATAATATCAGACCCCTTTGCTTCACCAGGCCCTGTCTTTCTCAAACGAATTGTTTTGGGCTTCTCTGTATGCAGCGCTAACCTGAGGCTCTTAATATTCAAGATGATCGCGGTCACATCCTCCGTCACACCAGGAATCGTCGAAAACTCATGAACAACGCCTTCAATTTTGACCGTTGTCACAGCAGCGCCCGTGAGGGACGACAACAACACCCGCCGCAAGGCATTGCCAATCGTGGTCCCAAAACCACGTTCAAATGCTTCGGCAGTAAACCGACCATACGTCGGCGACAGTGTATCTTTATCGACTTCCACCCGCAGGGGGATTTGAAAGTCTTTCATCGCCTTGATCATAATCCCTCCCCTTCCCTTAACCTCCTATCATCAACCGGTGGTGGGACACTAACGCGGCTCACCGTGTGCTTGGCCGAGCCTCTTTGACTGGCTGGTCACCGGGAGTACAACTCCACAACCAATTGCTCGTTGACGGGCAACGCAATTTGTTCTTTGGCTGGCAAGGCACGAACAATCCCCTTGAAGGCTTCTTTATCCAGCTCAAGCCAATCAGGAATCCCTCGGCTCTCAACGGCATCCAAGGCCTCTTGAATCACGGCGAGCTTGCGACTTCGTTCACAGACCTCGATCACGTCACCAACCTTCACGAAGGCTCCAGGCACCGTCACCGTTTTCCCATTAACCAGGAGATGCCCATGATTGATCATCTGCCGAGCCTGTTTCCGTGAAACACCAAACCCCAGCCGATACGCCACGTTATCCAGACGACATTCCAGTAAACGCAACAACGCGGCGCCCGTTACCCCCACCTGTCGCGCGGCTCTCCGAAAGATTCCCCGAAATTGCCTTTCCTGCAAGCCGTAGATTCGCCGCAGCTTCTGCTTTTCCCGCAACTGCACACTGTAATCGGACGTCCGCTGCCTCCCCTGTCCATGTTGCCCCGGCGGGTAGCTCCTCCTTTCGATGGCACATTTTTCTGTCATGCAACGCGCGCCCTTGAGAAACAACTTTTCTCCCTCTCGTCGACACAGGCGACACACAGGACCGCGATACTTTGCCACTCTCCCCTCCTCGTTATATCCCAATCATCACACCAACCCTATACCGATCCCTGCCACAGGCCAAACCACCAGAGCGGTACTACACACGCCGCCGTTTAGGTGGCCGACAGCCATTGTGGGGAATCGGGGTCACATCTCGAATCAGATTGATTCGCAACCCAGCAGCTTGCAATGACCGAATCGCCGACTCTCGACCAGACCCTGGCCCATTGACATACACATCAACCTGCCGCATCCCACATTCCATAGCCTTTCGAGCAGCCGCCTCACCAGCCCGTTGTGCAGCAAAGGGGGTACTCTTTCTCGACCCTTTGAATCCTTGATTGCCTGCGCTCGCCCATACAACCGTGTTGCCACTCATATCGGTAATGGTCACGATCGTGTTGTTGAACGAGGCCTGCACATGCGCGATTCCACTTTGAACGATCCGGCGTTCCTTCTTTTTGCCCTTTTTGACACTCATGCCTTTCCCTCCACCAGTCTGCCCCGTCGCGGCGAGTTCTTATGCAGTTTTTGTTTTGGTTGGCTTGGGCTTGCTACCCACTCCAGGCCGTCTTCCCTTCCGCGTCCGAGCATTGGTTTTCGTCCGCTGCCCTCGCACAGGCAACCCCTTCCGGTGACGCAACCCCCGGTAGGTCCCCGTGTCAATCAGCCGCTTGATGTTCATAGCGACCTCTTTTCGAAGATCGCCTTCCACTCGATAATCCCGTTCAATAATCTCGCGGAGCTTGACGATATGGTCTTCGCTCAGATCTTTCACCCTGATGGCCCCATCGACACCGGCCGCTTGCAAAATTTTTTGTGCGGAGGCCCGTCCGATCCCATAAATGTACGTCAACCCCACATCGATTCGTTTCCCCCTTGGTAGATCAACACCTGCAATACGTGCCATCTTGTCTCCCTTCAATCGATCGTCGGCCGATTTTCATAATCATGAGGGTCACGGCTATACGAGACAATGTCCTTACGTGACTGCGTAGACGCACATCCACCCTTCAGCCAACGTCCCCAATATGCAACGTGCTAGGAGAGACGACGTCCCTACCCTTGCCTCTGTTTGTGGCGTGGGTTTTCACAGAGAACCCGCACCACTCCTCGCCTACGCACGACTCTGCATTTAGCGCAAATAGGTTTTACTGACGACTTAACCTTCATGACTATTCGATGCCCCGCTATTTGAAACGATACGTAATGCGCCCTCTCGTCAAATCATAGGGCGACATCTCCACCGTCACCTTATCCCCAGGCAGAATGCGAATAAAATTCATCCGCATTTTCCCTGATATGTGTGCCAAGATCACATGCCCATTGTCGAGTTTCACACGAAACATCGCGTTGGGGAGTGTCTCCGCCACAGTGCCTTGAACTTCGATAACGTCTTCCTTACCCACGGATTCTCTATCGTATTACTGCTGGACAGCCATTTGGAGACGGTGGCTTAAAATCCTGGGCGGTCCACTTGGCTGGACTGCGATCGTATGCTCAAAATGAGCAGACCAACTCCCATCCACCGTTACCGCTGTCCACCGATCTTCAAGGATGCGCACCGCACTCTTCCCCATATTGACCATCGGTTCGATCGCCAATACCATGCCGCTCTGTAATCGAGGCCCTTGCCCTGGCTTCCCGTAATTCGGCACTTGAGGCTCTTCGTGCAATTGTCTGCCAACTCCATGCCCCACGAACTCCGTCACCACAGAATAGCCGGCTGCTTCTACATGACGCTGAACCGCATGAGAAATGTCGGAGATTCGGTTACCAACCACTGCTTGTTCAATCCCCAAATACAGCGCCTCTTCAGTGATCCGAATAAGCCGCATTGCTTCGTCCGACACGCGACCAACAGGCACAGTCACTGCCGCATCTCCATAAAATCCCCCGACAATTGCCCCCAGATCCAAACCAACAATATCGCCTTCTTTTAACCTCCGCTTTGAAGGAATCCCATGAACAACCTGCTCATTAACCGAAGCACAGAGCGTCTTGGGATAATTGCGGTATCCCTTAAAGGCGGGAAGAGCCCCCCTCGCCCGGATCTCCCGCTCGGCAAGCTGATCCAATTCTTCCGTGCTGATTCCGGGACAGATGGCATTTTCCAATATTTGTAAGACCTCGGCAACGACCCTCGACGCCTGTGCCATAATCTCAATTTCAGCAGGCGTTTTGAGAATGATCATGCGGCACTGCAGGCCTCCAGCACCTTGGTGAGACGTTCATAGACCGCATCGACCGACCCTTCACTCTCAAGGTGCGACAAGATCTGTTTCTTCTCATAAAAATTGATTAGTGGAGCGGTCTGCTCCTCGTACACTTTCAATCGTGTTTCTATCGCATCTTGCCGATCGTCGCTGCGCTGAACCAACGTCGCGCCACACCGATCGCACTGTTCTCCCTGTCGTGAGGGAGAAAACTGAACATGGTACGTAGCCTGACAGTTCGGACAGCTCCGACGGCCGCTCAGTCGCCTCACAATCTCTTCTCGAGAAAGACGAAAGTTAATCACACCATGCAACCGAATCCCTTGCTCCTCAAGTACGTGCTCTAGAGCCTGAGCTTGAGGCACCGTTCTCGGAAATCCATCAAGAATAAAACCGGATCCGTCGCCGGTTTTAGCCAAAGTTTCTTTTACCAAACCAATCACGACTGCATCCGGAACAAGTTGTCCTCGATCCATATAAGCTTTGGCTTGCTGCCCCAGCTCGGTGCCATTCCGCACCGCCTCCCTCAGCAAATCGCCTGTGGAGATTTTTCTCATTCCATATTGCGCCACAAGCCGATCAGCCTGCGTACCTTTCCCCACTCCGGGGGCACCTAAAAATACAAGGTTCATCGCTCTCTCAACCGCTTCGTCCCCTCAGCGGCGCCATCCCCTTCCCCAAGAATCCTTCATAATTGCGCATCAGCATGTGCGATTCGATTTGCTGAGCGGTATCTAAACCAACACCAATGACGATGAGCAGCGAAGTGCCTCCAAAATAAAAGGGAACATTCAGCTTATAGATCAACAGCTCGGGAATGACGCACACGATCGCCAGATAAATCGCCCCCACAAAGGTGATCTTTGTCAGCACATTATAGATATAGTCGGAGGTGCGCTGCCCCGGTCGAATACCAGGGATGAATCCTCCATATTTCTTCATATTGTCAGCCATGTCCACGGGGTTCAACACAACAGCGGTATAGAAAAAACAAAAGAAGATGATCAATCCTACATACATCAACGTGTACACCACCGACCCTGGCGACAAATGGGTTCCAATCGCCTTGATCCAGGGAGTTTCAAAAAACCCAGCAATTGTGGCGGGAAAGGCAATGATCGATGATGCAAAAATGGGCGGAATGACACCGGCCGTGTTGATCTTCAAAGGAATATGTGTGTGTTGCCCGCCATACACACGCCGTCCGATGATCCGTTTAGCATATTGCACCGGGATTTTTCGTCTTCCGCTTTCCAGGAAGACAATCGCCGCCACCACGGCGATCATCAAGACCGCCAACATCACCAGCAAAATGAGGCTGAGCTGCCCAACCCGGTACAAATCGAATGTTTGCGCCACCGCTGCCGGCAGTCTCGCCACAATACCGGCAAAGATGATCAAGGAAATGCCATTGCCGACTCCTCGTTCAGTAATTTGTTCACCAAGCCACATGAGGAAAGCCGTGCCCGCCGTCAGGGTGATGACCGTCATCAATCGAAAGCCCCATCCGGCATTGAGCACAAAGGCGCCCTCGTTCATTTGCTCAAGTCCGATCGCAATGCCAAATCCTTGGATCAAGGCAATACCAATAGTTCCAAACCTAGTATATTGAATGATTTTCTTCCGTCCTCGCTCACCTTCCTTAGCTAATTTGGAGAGATGCGGAACAACAACTGTCAACAACTGAAGAATGATGGAGGCGCTGATATAGGGCATGATGCCCAACGCAAAAATTGTCAGTCTGGACAGTGAGCCTCCGGAAAAAATGTCCAAGAACCCCAGAAGCGAACCACCTTGCTTCTGCAGAAACTCAGCCAGCGCATCCCCATTGATACCGGGCGTGGGGATGTGCGCGCCAATGCGATACACCACGAGCATGCCGAGCGTGAACAGCACGCGCGTGCGTAGCTCAGGAATTTTAAAAATGTTTTGCAAACTGGTCAGGAGCCGCTCAAACACTGCCGATGACCTCGACTCTCCCCCCCGCCGTCTGAATCTTGGCTGCCGCGGATTTGCTGAACTTATGAGCTTGAACAACAACCGGCTTGCTGATTTCGCCGTGACCGAGGATTTTGATCGGCAGTGCCTTCCGTTTCACGAGTCCCGCATCCACCAACATTTGCGGGGTAATGGGTTCCGTTCCGGTGAATGACTCCAAACTTTTCACGTTGACAATTGCGTACTCGGTTCGGAAGGGATTGAAGAAACCAAACTTGGGAAGACGCCGCACCAAGGGCATCTGTCCGCCCTCAAAACCAGGTCGCTTCCCACCACCCGACCGCGCTAGCAACCCCTTGTGACCTTTGGTGGCGGTTTTTCCATGCCCCGATCCCGGCCCACGACCGATACGTTTTGGTCGTCTCTTGGATCCTTTTGGGGGCCTCAGCTCATGAAGCTTCATACGTTCCCTACCTCCACCAGGTAGCTGACTTTTCTAATCATCCCTCGGACCTGAGGTGTATCAGGATGGACCACACTTTGTCGAATACGCCGCAGACCGAGACTGCGCAGCACCAGCCGGTGGCGCTGAGGCGTTCCAATTGGACTACGTCTCAACGTCACACGCACACCCTGCGAGCCGGAATATCTCTCGTTTGTTGTCGCTCCACTTTCCATACTTCAGACCACCGCCCCTTCTTCTTGCAGCTCATTCGCTCGTCTCCGCAGACGAAATACCTCTTCGGGACTTCTGAGCTGCATAAGACCATTTACCGTCGCACGAACCACGTTAAACGGATTGCCCCGTCCCAATGTCTTTGCAATGACATTATGAGCACCTACCAACTCCACTACCGCACGAACAGCGCCACCGGCAATGATTCCTGTTCCCTCGGCCGCTGGCTTGAGCAACACATGTTCTCCTCCGAAAAGGCCATGCACTTCATGGGGAATTGAGTTGCCTTTAAGCGGCACGTGAATCAGGTGCTTCTTGGCCTGTTCAATGGCTTTCGAAATGGCCGCCGGCACTTCCGCAGCCTTTCCCTTTCCGATCCCAACCCACCCATGACCATCGCCAACGACGACCAGCGCACAGAAATTGAACCGCTTTCCTCCCTTGACTACCTTGGCAACACGATTGATGAAAACGACTTTGTCCTTAAGACTTAGTTCATCAGGATTAACTCGCACGCTTTTTCTCCCTTGGTCCAGAATTCAGGCCGCGCACAGCTCCCTTCCCTCACACTCCAATGCACACTAAAAGTGGAGCCCCCCTTCACGAGCGGCATCGGCAAGAGCTTTGATCCTGCCATGGTATATCCTGCCTCCACGATCAAACACTACAGCCGTGACATTGACAGCCTTGGCTCGCTCCGCCACCAATTTTCCTACCGCTTTGGCTGCTTCAATATTCTGTGTCGACTTGAGCGACGTTCTCAATGACTTGTCCAGCGTGGATGCCGCAGCCAGCGTTTTGCCTTCTAGATCATTGATGACTTGGGCGTAAATGTGCGCATTGCTGCGAAACACGTTGAGCCGAGGTCGCTCTGCCGTTCCAACGATCACCTTCCTAATCCGTCTGCGCCGCCGCTCAAGCTGTTCAACTTTTTGCGCTCGATTCATGCTCACCCTCTACTTCCCGGTCTTACCTTCTTTCTTTCTCAATCGCTCACCCGAATAACGAATGCCCTTCTGTTTGTAGACATCGGGAGGTTTGATCGCCCGCAAATCAGCCGCCACTTGACCAACTAATCGCTTGTCAACTCCCTTAACGGTGATAAGCGTCTGCTTGTCCACCTTCACATCAACACCGGCTGGAATTTCGTACAGAACTGGATTGATGTAGCCGACGTTAAAACTCATCGTGCGTCCCTGGATTTGTGCCTTATAGCCAACCCCCGTAATTTCCAAGGAACGTTCGTACCCTTTAGTCACTCCGTACATCATGTTATTCAATTCCGCACGAACTAGACCGTGAAGTGCACGCAGTTCCCGCTCGTCGCCCGCTCGATTCACAACGACCTTGCCATCCTCCACCACCACTGAGATGCCCGGCGTTAAGCACCAGTCCAACTTTCCCAGGGGCCCCTTCACGGAGACCGTCGCCCCTTCAACTTTCACTTCCACCCCGCCGGGAATTGCGATCGGTTTTTTTCCTATTCGTGACATGATACCTCGTGCCCTTTGCCTTACACCGCTCTCCGCCTCCTACCACACAGCGCAGAGCACTTCCCCCCCGACCCTCTGTTGTCTCGACTCTCGGTCAGTCATGACACCTTTGGAGGTAGAAAGAATCGAGAGACCAACACCATTTTTGATCCTCGGAATCTCTCTACTCCCCACATAGACACGACACCCCGGCTTGCTGATCCGTACCATTCCCGTAATCATGGGGCGCCCCTCAGCGATATAACGCAACTTGACGACGAAAACAGGATGTCCATTACTTGTCGTCACCTCTATGCCGTCGATATAACCTTCTCTCTTCAAAATCTCCAAGATCGCACGCTTCAATCTCGAAGCCGGGATAACAACTGTTTCATGTCCCCGTTGTGCACCGTTGCGCAACCTGACAAGCAGATCACTGATCGGATCAGTTAACATTGGTCTTCCTTCGCTATTCCTGACAATCGATAATCACTCCCACTTCTCACCGCTCTCTTCTTTTACCAACTGGATTTTCGAACGCCGGGAATTTCTCCCCGCAAGCTCAGAAACCGAAAACAGATGCGGCACATCTCAAATCGTCGCAAATACCCTCTCACCCGTCCACATACTCTACATCGATTGTATTTTCGACAAGGGAATTTTGGCTCTGCAGCCGCTTTATTTATTAACGCTAGTCTTGCCACACCGTCTCCCTCCCCTATTACGAGCTTCACACATCCAACGACTTGGCTGCCCTTCCCTCAGTATTAACACTGTATCGAGCTTGGCCACATCAAGCACGGAACGGCATTCCCAAGTGTTTCAATAATGCCTTCCCTTCCTCATTGGTCTTGGCCGTCGTTACAATGGTGACATCCATCCCATGAATCGAAGCAACATCGTCGTACTTAATCTCTGGGAAAATCAGTTGCTCTTTCAACCCCAACGTATAATTCCCTCGGCCGTCAAACGATTTAGGGGAGACTCCCCGAAAATCCCGAATTCGGGGCAAGGCCAACGTAACCAGACGATCGAAAAACTCATACATCCGGCGTCCCCGAAGAGTCACCTTGGCGCCAATAGGTAACCCTTTCCGCAGCTTGAACCCAGCGATGGCCTTCTTCGCTCTCGTCACCACTGGTTTTTGCCCTGTGATGGCAGCCAATTCACCAACGGCACTTTCTAGCAATTTGACATTTTGAAGCGCCTCTCCCATGCCAACGTTTAAGACAATGCACTCCAGTTTAGGAACCTGCATAATGTTTGTGTAGTGAAACTCTTTCATGAGAGCAGGCACCACCTTCTCGCGATACATGTCGAGGAGACGAGGCCGGAATTTCGACTCTTCGCTGGCTTCGTCCAGAGGAATGGTTGGACGATTTTCCTGAGAGGGCACCCGCTTGCTTGCCGGCTTCCCCATCGAGGTCTTTTGCGCTTTTGCCATATTTCCTGCTCCACTCACTCGATTCACTCGATCACTTCGTTTGACTTCTTACTGAACCGGACACGTCGACCATCCTCCAAGCAACGGATACCCACCCGCGTTGGTTTCTGCGTCACTGGACATAACAACATGACGTTTGAAAGGGCAAGCGGAGCTTCGCGCTCAAGAATCCCTCCCTGTTTGAGCTTTTGATTTGGTTTGGTGTGCCGCTTGATGATATTGAGCTTCTCAACAGTGACCCGACCCGTCTTCAGATCAACAGACAGAACTTTCCCTCTCTTGCCTCTTTCTCGCCCGGCAATGACAACAACGGTATCTCCTTTTTTGATCCTACTTTTTCGAAGAGCTTGCACGATATCCTCACGTAATGGCCCTACAGGACTTCAGGGGCCAGAGAAATAATTTTCATAAATTTTTTCCACCGCAATTCACGCGCAACTGGACCAAAGATGCGAGTGCCAATGGGCTCGCCTTCCTTATTGATCAAGACACAGGCATTCCGATCAAACCTGATATAGGAACCGTCCTCCCGACGAACTTCCTTTGCAGTTCGGACAATCACCGCCCGACTGATATCGCCCTTTTTCACACTCGCCTGCGGAATCGCTTCTTTCACAGCAACAACCACGACATCGCCCACAGAGGCATAACGCCGTTTGGTACCTCCGAAGACATGAAAGCACATGGCTTGCTTCGCTCCGGAATTATCTGCCACATCCATGTAAGTATAATTCTGAATCATGGTCTTTCACCACTTGCTCCCTCTTGCTCAGCCTTGTCTACCCTGTTCAGATTTCCCCAAAATCTCGACGACACGCCAATGCTTTTCTTTGCTAATAGGACGACTTTCTCTGATCCGAACACGGTCGCCGATCTGGCACAGATTCTGTTCATCGTGGGCCTTGAGCTTGGTGACTCGTCGACACACCTTTTTATAAAGGGGATGCGCTACCGAGCGCTCGACCGCCACCACCACTGTTTTATCCATCTTGTTGCTGAGAACCCTCCCTATCCACTCGCGCTTCTTCGCCACATCCTTACCCATAATCACAGCCCTTCGCCCTTCCCGGCCTTCACACTCAATTCCCGTAACAGGGTTTTCACCCGCGCAATATTGCGTTTCGTCTTTCGGATCAGCATGGGATTTTCAAGACGACCCGTTCCAAACTGAAATCGCAGCGTAAACAGCTCCTGCCGCAATTGCTTCTCCTTCTGTGCCAACTCAACCTCATTGAGCTGACGAAGGTCTTTCAGATCCTGCGCCATGGCCGCCCCTCTGTTCGTCGCTTTATGATGCTATCTCTCCTCGAACCACCACTTTGGTTGCCACAGGCAATTTATACGACGCCAGGCGAAACGCCTCCCGCGCAACCGCAGGAGTAACTCCGTCCATTTCGTACAAAATACGGCCCGGCTTCACCACTGCCACCCAGTACTCAGGATTTCCTTTCCCCTTGCCCATACGCGTTTCGGCTGGTTTTTTGGTGATCGGCTTATCGGGGAAAATACGCGTCCATACCTGCCCTCCACGCTTGACATAGCGAGTGATCGCGATCCGCGCCGCCTCAATTTGGCGACTGGTCACCCACCCTGGCTCCAGCGCCTTAAGGCCGAATTGTCCAAACGTGATCTGCCCACCCCGATAGGCCTTGCCTTTCATGCGGCCCTTCTGCATTTTTCGAAACTTGACTTTCTTGGGCGCCAGCACAGTTTTTCTCCTTACGCAAGTCTTCGATCGAGAGCCGATTCAGACTTAACCGGCTGAGGCGGAAGTAACTCCCCCTTATAAATCCACGTCTTCACTCCAATCTGCCCCATCGTTGTTCGTGCTTCTGCAAAGCCGTAATCGATCTCGGCTCGCAGGGTATGAAGAGGCACCCGTCCCTCTCGATACCACTCAGTTCGGGCGATTTCAGCACCGCCCAATCGACCAGCCACCATGATCTTGATCCCCTGCGCACCCAGCCGCAACGCCGACTGAACGCTTCGCTTCATCGCGCGCCGGAACGCAACCCGCTTCTCCAATTGCGCCGCCACGTTTTCACTCACTAGTTGAGCATCAAGTTCCGGTTTTTTGATTTCCTTGACCGTGATATAGACCTGACCGCCATACTGCTTTTCCAAATCAGCCTTCAGTTTGTCGACCTCTGCCCCCTTGCGGCCAATAATGATTCCCGGTCTTGCCGTATAAATAATGACCCTGGTTTGGTCGCCTGATCGTTCAATTTCAACCTTCGAGACACCGGCATGGTAAAGACGAGTTTTCACCATCTGCCGAATCTTGATGTCTTGATGCAACAGTTTGGCGTAATCGCGGTCTGCGTACCAGCGCGAACTCCAGGTATAGTTGTAGCCTAGACGATAGCCTATCGGATTGGTTTTCTGCCCCATAATGCTACATGCCTCAAAACATAAATCTCTTCATACATGCCTATGTTCGCCGACCATGCATTGGAGAGGCGGCCACCACTACCGTAATATGACTGGTCCGCTTGTGAATGGCATTGGCACGCCCCATAGACCGAGGCCGAGCTCGCTTATAGATCGGTCCACAATTGACGAATGCCTTAGAAACCACCATTGATTCGCTGTCCCCCAGCTCTTTTTGTTCCGCGTTGGCAACAGCGGAACGGAGCACTTTTTCCACTACTCGGGCCGCATAGCGTGGCGTATGCTTTAACATGGCCAACGCCAGAGGAACTTGCTGTCCCCGAATCATGTCGATAATAGGTTTGGCCTTTCTTGGGGCCACCCGGACAAATCGCAAAACTGCCTGTGCTTCTTTCATGTTGCCTATCCAATGTTTGACTGCACGACTCTCTAGCCGTCAATAAGGACGACCACGTTCTATTTCAGCGGAATCGCCTTCTCGGTTTTGGCCTGTCCATGTCCTTTAAAGAACCGCGTTGGAGCAAACTCTCCTAGCTTGTGCCCCACCATGTTTTCGGTAACAAAGACCGGAATAAACTTCTTGCCGTTATGGACGGCGAAGGTGTGACCAATCATCTCGGGCACGATGGTAGACCGCCGAGACCACGTCTTGATCAGCTTCCGCTCTTTTGTTTGGTTCATTTGCTCAACTTTCTTGAGCAAATGAACATCAACGAACGCCCCCTTGCTGACTGACCTAGGCATTGCGGACTCCTGACTTTCTTCTTGAGAGAATGAACTTATCGGTCCTCTTATTGTGGCGGGTTTTGTACCCCTTGGTCGGCACCCCCCATGGCGAGACCGGATGCGGATTTCCCTGCCCCGACTTACCTTCGCCTCCCCCATGAGGATGATCGACGGGATTCATGACCACGCCGCGGACATGTGGACGACGCCCCATCCATCGACTCCGCCCGGCCTTACCAATAGAGATATTTTCGTGATCCACGTTACCCACTTGTCCCACGGTCGCCATACAGCGCCCCAAAATCTTCCGCATCTCTCCTGACTTAAGCCGAACCTGCACGTAATCACCGTCACGCCCCATCACCTGAGCAAACCCCCCGGCGCTCCGAATCAACTGCCCGCCCTTTCCCGGCTTTAACTCAATGTTATGGACTGTAGTTCCTAGCGGGATATTAGCTAACGGCAGTGCGTTGCCGGGACGGATCTCTGCCTCCGGTCCCGAGACCACTTCATCATGCAGCTTGAGCCCAAGCGGAGCCAAGATGTAACGCTTCTCTCCATCTTTATATTTCAGCAATGCAATGCGGGCCGAACGGTTTGGATCGTACTCAATTGCTTCAACCCGCGCCGGGACACCGACCTTATCCCGACAGAAATCAATAACTCGATAGAGGCGTTTATGGCCGCCGCCTCGAAAGCGAACGGTCATTCTCCCATCATTATTGCGCCCGCCGCTTCGCACATGAAAATGCGTAAGCGACTTTTCGGGCTTTTTCTTCGTCAGTTCCTCCGTCGAAATCGACGTCATTCCCCGCCGTCCAGGCGAGGTCGGTCTATATACTTTCAATGCCATACTTTAACTCTCAAGCTCGACAACAACGCCCCATCAGGCGCTTTCGTACAGTTCAAGTTTCTCGCTTTTTTTCAGGGTCACGAATGCCTTCTTCCAATCAGGCCGTTTTCCGGAAAATCGCCCCAGTCGCTTCACCTTACCTCGAACATTCAACACATTCACCCTCTGAACCTTGACCTTGAGAAGTGCCTCAACTGCTTGTTTAATTTGAATCCGATTCGCGTGAGGATGAACCATAAAACCTACGGTATTGGTCTTCTCCCGAAGCGAGGTGAGCTTTTCCGTCAACAACGGCTGGACTAACACATCATGCACGCCGACTTTCACGACCACACCTCTTGAATATGCGCGACCTCACTCTGAAAAAGTACCACCACCCCTGCCCGCACAATGTCATACACGTTCAGCTTGGCGGCAGTCACCACCGTTACATCTGGCAAGTTGCGCACAGCTCGCAGAAAATCGATCCGTTCTTCTCCCGCAACAATGAGCGCATGTTGCCCATTCCTCATCCGATCCAACACCCCAGCCACCCACTTCGTCTTTGGCATTCCTGGGGCAGAATCTGCCAGCACCACTAGTCGCCCCTCCGCAACCTTGGCCGACAACGCGCTTTGCAACGCAGCCCGGTACTTCCTCTTAGGCATGGAATAGGCATAACGACGTGGCTTGGGTCCGAACACCGTTCCCCCATGACGCCACAGAGGCGAACGGATTGCACCAGCCCTGGCACGACCCGTATGTTTCTGCCTCCACGGTTTCTTGCCCGATCCGCTTACCTCTCCACGCCGACGAGTAGAGGCAGTTCCTTGCCGTTCACAGGCACGCTGCATCACCACAGCCTCGTGCACCAACTCCACACGAGGCTCACACCCAAACACTTGAGCGGGAAGATCAAGCGTCCCCACCTTTGTACTCTCAAAATCGACAATATCAACCGTTGGCATACGTTAACTCTTGTTGGATTTTCTGATGATCACGATGCCGTTTGAAGCACCTGGCACAGCCCCTCGCACTAAGAGCAGATTCTCAGCTGGTCGAGCCTCAACCACCTTGAGATGCTGTACGGTCACGCGCTCAGCTCCCATATGGCCTGGCAACGTTTTCCCCTTCCACACACGAGAAGGGAAGGAACTGGAACCAATCGATCCGGGATGCCGATGAAACATGGAACCATGCGACTCTGGGCCACCAGCATAATGGTGACGACGAACCACCCCTTGATAGCCTTTCCCCTTAGAAATACCGATCACATCAACCCAATCACCTTTTTTAAAGATATCGACTGTCACTGTCTGTCCCACCGTTACATCCCCCTCTTTTCGAAACTCCCGAAGGATGCGGCTCGGAGGAGCCTGATGTTTCTTGAGATGACCCAGCTCTGGCTTGGAAAGCTTTCGCTCTTTCACCTCACCAAATGACAGTTGAACAGCCTCGTAACCATCTCGCTCCACCGTTTTAACCATGACGACCCGGCAGGGACCGGCTTCGATCACTGTCACAGGAGTCAGACGGCTTTCATCAAACACCTGTGTCATTCCCAATTTTTTCCCTAGCAATCCGTTTGTCATCTCTACCCGCCGTCGAACAAGAATTAATCCTCTCTGTTTATGCCTTGATCTTGACGTCCACACCTGCCGCTAAGTTCAATTTCAGCAGCGAATCCATCGTCTCCGGCGTCGGCTCCATGATATCAACTAGTCGCTTATGCGTTCGAATCTCGAACTGTTCGCGCGATTTTTTATCAGCATGCGTCGATCGCTGAACGGTGATTTTTTCTATTTTAGTAGGCAGAGGAATAGGCCCTACCACCCGAGCGCCGCTCCGCCTGGCCGTTTCTACAATTTCCATGACGGACTGATCCAACACCCGATAATCAAATCCTTGCAACCTGATTCGAATTCGCTGATCAACCTTCACCTTCCGCTCCTTCGCTCACACGAGAGACATCGCTTTCTTCACGCCAGGATTTCGGTGACGACGCCGGAGCCGACGGTTTTGCCCCCTTCGCGAATGGCAAAGCGCAGCCCCTGATCCATCGCAATCGGACTGATCAACTCCGCCGTAATACTCACATTGTCCCCCGGCATCACCATCTCCACCCCCGGATTGAGCTGCACCACCCCCGTCACATCCGTCGTCCGAAAATAAAACTGCGGCCGATACCCATTGAAAAATGGCGTGTGCCGCCCCCCCTCCTCCTTCGTCAATACATACACCTCCGCCTTAAACTTCGTGTGCGGCGTAATACTCTTCGGCTTCGCCAACACCATCCCCCGCTCCACGTCCTCTTTCTTCGTCCCCCGCAACAACACCCCAATGTTGTCCCCCGCCTGCCCCTCATCCAACACCTTGCGGAACATCTCCACCCCCGTCACCACCGTGCTCTGCGTCGGCCGCAACCCCACCATCTCTACCTCATCCCCCACCTTCACCACCCCTCGCTCCACACGCCCCGTCACCACCGTGCCCCGCCCACTGATGGTAAATACATCCTCAATCGGCATCAAAAACGGCTTGTCTATCGGCCGCTGCGGCGTCGGAATGTAGGTGTCCACCGCCTCCAACAACTTCAACACACTCGGCACCCCCAACGGCCCCGGATCCCCCTCCATCGCCTTCAACGCACTCCCCTGAATGATCGGCGTCTTGTCCCCCGGAAATCCATACTTCGTCAGTAACTCCCGCACCTCCAACTCCACTAACTCCAATAACTCCTTGTCATCCACCTTGTCCGCCTTGTTCAAAAACACCACAATGTACGGCACCCCCACCTGCCGCGCCAACAAAATATGCTCCCGCGTCTGCGGCATCGGCCCATCCGCCGCCGACACCACTAAGATCGCCCCGTCCATCTGCGCCGCCCCCGTAATCATGTTCTTCACATAATCCGCATGCCCCGGACAGTCCACATGCGCATAGTGCCGCTGCTCCGTCTCGTACTCCACATGACTGATCGCAATCGTCAAAATCTTCGTCGCATCCCGCCGCCCCTGACTCTCGCTCGCCTTCGCCACCTCATCATAACTGACAAACCGCGCTAACCCCCGATCCGCACACACCTTCGTCAACGCCGCCGTCAACGTCGTCTTCCCATGGTCCACATGCCCAATCGTCCCAATGTTCACATGCGGCTTCTTCCGCTCAAACTTCGCCTTCGCCATATCCTCGCTCCTCGTCCAGAAATACTATCACCCTCAACTGATGGCACGCTGGCTACTCAGTCTGACACACACCACTAACCAGACTGTTTATTCACCTCGATACTTTGCAATAATTGCCTCCGCGATCTGCTTCGGAACCTGCTCGTACCGATCGAATTCCATACTATAGGTCCCACGCCCTTGCGTCCGTGATCGTAAATCCGTCGCATATCCGAACATCTCTTTGAGCGGCACCGAGGCTTCGATCGCCTGAGCCCCAGCGCGTGCCTTCATTCCCTGAATCTTGCCCCGCCGTCCATTCAAGTTCCCGATCACATCGCCCATGAACTCTTGGGGGACCAAGACCTCAACTTTCATGATCGGTTCAAGCAAGACCGGGTCAGCCTTTTTACACGCATCGGCCAATCCCATAGACGCCGCAATTTTAAACGCCATCTCACTCGAGTCGACCTCATGATAGGAGCCATCCACGAGCGTCACACGAATATCACGCAAGGGATAACCAGCAATGACGCCACTTTCCATTCGCTCCCTAATCCCCTTTTCAACAGCCGGAATATATTCTTTGGGAATCACTCCTCCTACGATCTTGTTGATAAACTCAAACCCTTTTCCAGACTCCAACGGTTCGACCATCAGCACGACATGACCATACTGCCCTCGGCCACCGGTTTGCTTGATGTACTTCGCTTCGGCCTCCGCCTTACGTCGAATTGTCTCTCGGTATGCCACCTCAGGCTGGCCAACATTGGCTTCCACCTTGAACTCCCTCAGCAACCGGTCGACAATGATCTCCAGATGCAATTCGCCCATTCCTGCAATGATGGTCTGCCCCGTCTCCTCGTCAGTATGCACACGGAACGATGGGTCTTCCTGCGCAAGCTTCTGCAAGGCAAATCCCATCTTTTCCTGATCTTGCTTGGTTTTCGGTTCAATGGCCATCGAAATAACAGGCTCGGGGAACTTCATCACTTCTAACAGGATAGGATGTTTTTCATCTGCCAAGGTATCGCCGGTCGTCGCCCCCTTCAAACCGACCGCCGCAACGATATCGCCAGCATAGGCAGTCTCAATCTCTTCTCGCTTATTGGCATGCATTTTCAGGAGCCGCCCAATGCGCTCCTTGGCCCCCTTCGTCACATTCAAGACCGTTGAGCCCGTCTTGAGCGTGCCGGAATACACACGGAAGTAGGTCAATTGACCAGCAAACGGATCAGACATGATCTTAAACGCCAACGCTGAGAAGGGCTCGCTATCCGATGCTTTTCGCTCGATCTGTTCCCCAGTATTCGGATCAACTCCCACCACGGCAGGAATATCGAGAGGCGACGGCAAAAAGTCCACCACTCCGTCCAAAAGTTGCTGCACGCCTTTGTTTTTAAAGGCCGACCCGCAAAGTACTGGCGTGATTTTCATGGCAATCGTGCCCACTCGAATAGCCCGTCGAATCTCATCTTCACCGAGCGGCTGGCCGTTGAGGTATTTCTCCATCACCTGATCGTCAAACTCGGCCACAGCCTCAATCATCTTCTCCCGATATTCTTTCGCTTTCTCCAGCAGATCCGCGGGAACCTCCTCTATGACATACTTGGCCCCCAATGTTTCATCGTCATACAGAAACGCTTTCATCGCCACTAGATCAACCGATCCGCGAAACTCAGCTTCGCGCCCGATCGGAATTTGGATCGGCACAGGATTGGCACCCAGCCGATCGATCATCGACTGCACAGAGCTATAAAAATCAGCACCAATCCGATCCATCTTGTTCATAAACGCGATGCGCGGTACCCGGTACTTGTCGGCCTGCCGCCAGACAGTTTCCGATTGAGGCTCAACCCCCTGCACCGAATCAAACACCGCAATAGCTCCGTCAAGCACTCGCAGGGAGCGTTCAACTTCTATGGTGAAATCCACGTGGCCCGGCGTGTCGATGATGTTGATGCGCCGATTTTTCCAGAAACAGGTCGTCGCAGCCGCCGTAATCGTAATGCCTCGCTCACGTTCCTGCTCCATCCAGTCCATCGTGGCAGCACCTTCATGCACTTCACCCAATTTATGGGTAAGACCGGTGTAAAAGAGAATTCGCTCTGTCGTCGTCGTTTTTCCGGCATCGATGTGGGCCATGATGCCGATATTTCTTGTATGCTCTAGTGGTGTGTGACGAGCCACCGTCGTTCCCCCCACAAAACATCTGTGCTGCAGCTCAAGCCAACAATAGGACTGCCACGATCAAACAACGCGCCACGCGAACGCGCCTGTGAATCGCAGCACGGCTCAACTGCAGCACAGAGCGACGTTACCAGCGATAATGAGCAAAGGCCTTATTGGCTTCGGCCATCCGATGCACATCCTCCCGCTTCTTCACCGCAGCCCCCGTGTTATTGGCCGCATCCATCAATTCAGCCGCCAGCTTTTCTTTCATGCTCTTTCCATTCCGAGTCCTGGCACATTGCGATAACCACCGAAGCGCCAGCGATACCCGCCGAGACGGACGAACCTCCACTGGCACCTGATACGATGCACCACCCACACGCCTCGATTTAACCTCCACTACAGGCTTGACATTATCAACCGCTGCCTTAAACACTTTGAGCGGATCTCCCCCAACTTTTTCTTGAATCAAGTCAAATGCCCCGTAACAAATCCTTTCACTGACGCTTTTCTTTCCCCGCTTCATCAGCGTATTGATGAACTTCCCGACAAGCTTGTCGCGATACCGCACATCGGGGAACACTTCCCGCTGACCAAAGAATTTACTTCGAGGCATCGTTCCTCTTCTCCACTTTCCCTAAACCGCTTCTTCTTTCCTTACCACTTAAGCTGCATCTATGCTCAGACGGACCCTTTTTCTGAGGTACCGCTCCCAACTACTTTGGCCGCTTTGCTCCGTATTTCGATCGGCTCTGCTTCCGATCCGCAACGCCCACCGTATCCAACGTGCCACGAACGAGGTGATACCGGACACCCGGCAAATCTTTTACACGGCCACCACGAACCAAAACAATTGAGTGCTCTTGCAGATTATGGCCTACCCCGGGAATGTACGTCGTGACTTCCATACCGTTCGTTAAGCGAACGCGCGCCACTTTTCTCAAGGCCGAGTTTGGTTTCTTCGGCGTTGTGGTGTAGACACGCAGACACACACCTCGTTTCTGAGGGCAACCTTTCAAGGCTGGGCTTTTAGTCTTCGCCTTGACGAGACTTCGCCCTTTGCGCACTAGCTGATTAATCGTTGGCATCCTTCTGCCCTTTCCTCCGGTTTCACGCTCTTTGAAATGTGTCGCTCAGCCCCGCACAAAGAAGCGGGATTATATTGACCTTGGTCCTTGCTGTCAAGCCTGTTCCTGCCGATCCTTATGATACCGAGCGGTCGCCAGCCTGAGCCGTTGGTGTTTCGGCAGAAGCCGTACCGACCGATCGGCTCGTGCTCACAGCCACCGGCTCTGATTTTTCACTGAGCACAAAGGTGTCGCGGTATTCATCAAACCCGGAGCCGGCCGGGATCAATCGGCCAACAATAACGTTTTCCTTGAGCCCTAACAATCGGTCTTCTCGCCCATTGATGGCAGCTTCTGTAAGTACCCGGGTTGTCTCTTGGAAGGAGGCCGCCGAAATGAAACTGTCCGTGGTCAGCGCCGCCTTAGTGATCCCTAAAAGGACTGGCTTGCCGCTGGCCGGTTGGCCGCCTGACGCCGATACCCGCTTATTTTCGGCTTCAAAGATATGTTTGCTCACCTGACTGCCCGGCAGAAACTGCGTGTCGCCGGGATCCTCAATACGCACCTTCCTCAGCATCTGCCGCACAATGATTTCTATATGCTTATCGTTAATCGAAACGCCTTGCAGCCGGTAAACATCCTGCACTTCGTCGACCAGATACTTTTGTAATTCGTTGGGGCCAAGCACATCAAGAATATCATGGGGGTTGGCAGAACCGTCCATTAACGGCTCACCAGCCCGCACCCAATCTCCTTCGTGGACATTGACGTGTTTCCCTTTGGGAATGAAGTACTCCCTCACATCTCCCATCTTGTTGTCCACAATGACTTTACGCTGCCCCTTGACGAATCCTCCATATGACACCTCGCCGTCGATTTCCGTAATCACAGCCTGTTCTTTGGGTTTTCTCGCTTCAAACAGCTCGACAACCCGAGGAAGCCCACCTGTGATGTCCTTGGTTTTCGTCGTTTCGCGCGGAATCTTCGCCAACACATCGCCGGGATACACCATGGCACCCTTTTCAACAAAAATATGGGCGCCGACCGGCAACAGGTACCGCGCAACCGTTCCCGATCCGCTTGAGACCTTCGCAGTTTTGCCCGTTTCATCCTTGATCGAAATACGGGGCCGAAGAGTCGCACCCGCATGCTCAATGATGACCTTTCTCGACAAACCGGTGACTTCGTCGAACTCTTCCTTCATGGTGACACCTTCAATGATGTCGCCGAAGGCGACTCGCCCCCCCACCTCCGTCAGAATAGTCAACGAGTAGGGATCCCATTCAACGAGCTTCTGCCCAGCCGTCACCGGATCGCCATCTTTGATCTTGATCTTCGCTCCATACACAACAGGATATTTTTCGCGCTCACGGCCGCTGTCATCCACGATCGCAATCTTCGTATTGCGATTCATCACTACCCATTCGCCCTCTTTATTCCGGACAGCGATACCAGGGTTATGCACATCCATGTTCTTTTTGGCATCGAAGCTCATGTACCGGATCCGACCCGAATGTTTGGCTTCAAGCACGGTCTGCTCAACAACCTTGCTGGCAGTCCCTCCAATATGGAACGTCCGCATGGTAAGCTGCGTCCCCGGCTCACCGATCGATTGGGCGGCAATGACACCTACTGGTTCTCCCTTTTCAACCAACCGACCTCTGGCCAAATCACGCCCGTAGCACGCTCGGCACACGCCACGAACGGATTGACAGGTCAAGACCGAGCGAATTTTGACCTTATCAACACCGGCCTCCACAATCGATTTCGTCAGATCTTCGTTAATTTCCTCATTTCTTGAAACGATAATTTCCCCGGTCACTGGATCTCGAATATCGTCCGCGGCCAGCCGACCCAAAATGCGCTCCTCCAACGGTTGAATGATCTCTCCGCCCTCGACCAAGGCACTGACGACGATTCCGTCCTGCGTGCCACAGTCATCCTCGTTCACGATTACATCTTGCGCAACATCCACCAACCGTCTCGTCAGATATCCAGAGTTGGCCGTCTTTAAGGCTGTATCAGCCAACCCCTTTCGTGCACCATGGGTGGAAATAAAATATTGCAAGACGGTCAGGCCTTCGCGGAAGTTCGCTGTAATGGGGGTTTCAATGATCTCTCCTGACGGTTTGGCCATTAAGCCACGCATTCCACCCAGCTGTCGGATCTGCTGCGAGCTACCGCGCGCGCCGGAATCTGCCATCATGAAAATCGGGTTAAAGGATTCAGGGCGAGCCGGATCGCCGCCGGCACCGAGTTCTTTCATCATTTCGTTGGCGACTTGCTCAGTCACGTGTGCCCAGATATCGATCACTTTATTGTACCGTTCACCATTGGTGATGAGACCTTCCGCATATTGTTTTTCGATTTCGTTGACCTCACGCTGCGCCTTCTCGACAAATTCCTCTTTCTTGCTTGGGATATGCATATTGTCGATGCAGATCGAAACCCCCGCCTTTGTGGCAT
>JANDJK010000019.1 GCA_024330925.1 Nitrospira sp. | reverse complement strand
GTCAATCTTGCGAGCGCTGCGTGGAGGTCTATCGCGATCCGCTCAACCCACCTGGTCAGCCCGCCCGATACCAGACCGCTACGTGGCTGGCTATAGCGGAACGGATCACGCCCCTCGCCCGTCCGGATGCCTCTTTCACCGTCGCCGACTTGCTGCCCTGATCCAGGCAACTTGCACTGTTCCGCCTCATCTCGCTTCTTCTTTGAATGTGTGACTGCGTTCTGCTCCTGCGTATCACGCGCCACGCGTCACTCATGGCTGCCTCCGCCGCACACCGGCATAAACTGCCCCAGGCCAAAATGGGCGGAATGGCCGCACCATTATCTGCTCCCCGGCTCATAGAAGAGCCCTTGCGTGGCTGAAGTTGATCTTGAAGTTTGCTCCCTCCCCTACCCTAATTCGCCGCGAACGAAACACCGCTGCAATGCCTAGTGCTCGCAGAGTTAACTTGCTTGGTTCGGCGGAACACAAATCAGGAACCTGTAGAATGGTACGGATTGTATCTGGACCAATGGGAGCCTCCCAAATAGGCCATGTGAAGGAGGGCTCTTTCTCTTTATTGATGTGACTCCACGATGTGGTACTCAGCCTCTTCGTTGTCGGGGTTGAGGGGAAAAAGACAAGACCGTGATATGCAAGAAGATTGGCCATCCACACCGTGCGGGGTTTGTTGTCGTTCGCGGTTGGATCGCGGTCCATGAGGGCATAGCGACGATCTTCTATCGGGTCCCACCTCATGGATAGTGTTTCTTCTTGATAGGCCCATGGTTTAAAGAGCGCCGCGTAGACCCGCTCTGGCATCACCTTTCCGATCAATTCTCGCACTGTGTCTAAGAAATACTGGTGACCTGAGCCCGTAATGAAACAGAATGGCGTCGCCTCTATTCGATCCGACTGGTCCTTCGTACAAACGTCAGAGCCAAAATTTGCCAAGAGGTCGAGTACCTGACGATCAGTATGATTGGCGCTTTCGAGAAAGTTCCTGGAGTGCTCACGAAACTCGTCTCTTGTGCAGTCCAGATGTTTGCCGAGAGCGAGTTCTGGACGCGGAACCGCATCTTTCAAGGCAGAGAGCCATACCTGACGTTTCTGTGAGAGAGTCTCTTCAAGCGGCCTGATCTCTGTTTCAACCGCTTTCTTCCGCTCCTCTCCGCGCAGATGGCGTTTCTTGATTTCGTCTCTTTTATCTCTGAGCATCTTCTTGGCTGCATCGAACGATTGCTGAGCCGCTTTCCTTCTTTCCTCCGCATCACTGGCCACCGTTCTCCCGCGCAAGGCCTGCGCTAGCATATCGCTCAATTGCTTAGGATCCTCGGTGGTGATCCCCTTCAACACCGGCGTCCACCTGACTGCCCGTTTCCACCCCAGCCTGGCATTTGTTTGGCCTGCTTTGTGGAGTGTCGATAAGGTACCGAGAGCCGCAAGGAACCCGAGTGGGTTAGCCCCGTCTAGGGCGGACAACTCCAAATACGAATTCATTAGGATACTTCCTCGCTTTGGCTTCCAGTTATGATAAACACACTTCCATACCAATCTCCAAGACGGAGAATAGCTTCGAGGTACGCCAAGCCCCACCACCCGTAACGGCGGGTCAGCCGCCAGAAGCGTTCAGGGATGCCGGAGTCCACGCGATGAGGAGGAATGAGCCCGGCACGCTCTTCCGCAGAGAGCCTGATCACATGCTGTCCCAACTGACCACATATTGGGGGCGGATTTTGGTCAATGCTGACGGGTGCGAATGGACGCGCATACCCGTGATGGCTGGCGATGAGATGGAGAACGAGATCCATGGATTCTTCTGATCCCGAGATTGACGAACACCGCTCAGCCAGTTGAGCCGAGAGCATTTCATGGCGGAAACTATCAGGAAGGCCGCTGGCCTCACGAATGAAGCGGCGACGTGCCAGTGACATCGGGATGTCAGCGGACTTAGCGAGTGGTTCATCGGTAACAGCAAGCTCGTTGCCTTGCCGCAAGATGAACTGGAACCGCTCATCCAGTTTCCCAACGTCGTGCCAATAGGCGGCCAGCGTTACTGGCTCTCTAACGTCTTGCGGCAAGCAGCGGGTTGCAAGTTTGTCAACCGCCCACTTGACCGATTCGCTATGGATGCTCAACGACACCTCGCGGTGTTTAGCTGGTGTTGCGGCAGAAGTCAGATCGTCTTCATCGGCAAAGGGATCGAGTTCCTGCACATTCCGGCTATTGGCCCACGCTCGTGCAAGAATACCACCTCCGGGATGGCACTCGAACCGCCC
Source organism: Nitrospira sp. (assembly GCA_024330925.1). GTDB lineage: Bacteria > Nitrospirota > Nitrospiria > Nitrospirales > Nitrospiraceae > Nitrospira_D. The sequence continues at coordinate 30,039 of JANDJK010000019.1, read as the reverse complement.
GTTTCGCACGGCCTGGAGTAAGTCAGAAAGCCAAGGAGGGATCCCCAGGAGTCCGTCATCTTCAGGCCGGTATTCCAACACCGCATCTATGGCTTTCTGCACAGCATCACGTTCCCAATCGGGAGCTTCAGCGAGGTCGAGCAATTCCCCCAATGGGGGACAGCTTTCCAGCCAGGGCTGCAAGACCGCGCGATTCAACCGAAGCGCCGGTGGATGCCCTGCGTTGAGCTGTGATGGTTCCCACAAATCAAGCGCATCCTTGCCCATAGCCTCTGACACCACCGACTGACCGAGCCCGGCAATTCCATATTCCGCCGGTAAGACCACAACGTCATTCGGTAGAATGTCGGAGGCGCGGCGGATGAGTACTGAGTGCTTTCGGCCGCGCCAGATGAGGCACGGACGAATGCGATCAGGTGTGTTTTCTTTCAACGGGCGTTCCCCTTCCAGATCAGCATCATCGTTAATCTCCTCAGATTGAGCCAACCACCGGATGAGACGATAGAGCGGCACAGAGAGCATTTCGCTGTTGGTAGGAGGACACAGCGAAATGATTTCTATCCAGCTTGGGCCAGCTTCCCTGCTGAAAAGATCGGCTCGCCAGATCACTTGGACTTCTGCGGCACCTCGCTCCTTGCCATGCAAAAATAACTGAATGTCTGGCTCTGGATGCGGCGCCTGACTCGTCTGGCACAGGAGATCAAGATAGGCGGGAAAGAGCACAGGCGCATCCGGTTGAGGCGACAGGTAAGGCGACAGGTCATCTATCTCATCTAAGGCTGTCTTGAGAGCTTCAAACCCGAAGTTGATCACTTTCTTGGTCTTTTTTCCTTCTTCCACGCTGGGCGCCTTTTCATTAAGAAGTCGCCATGTTGCGGACATGGCTGCGCCGTAGATTCGATCTTCTTCATTCTCCACATCCTTGTCACGAATGAGAATCGCACCAGGAGCTTCACCAGGTTGTCCCATCCGATTGAGTCGCCCAAAGCGCTGGCGTAAAGCGTCAAGGCTGGCACATTCGGTAATGAGTGCATCAAAGCTGAAATCCGCCCCCACCTCGATACACTGGGTTGCTACCAGAACAATCGGTTTTTGGGGTTCCTCCGGAGAGACGGCCCTCAACAACCGTCCCCATTTCCTCACCAGACAGTCGCGTTCATATGGGCGAATGCGGCCGGTGAGCAGCACGACATCGGCCTTGTCCTCCATCCTCTCCCAAAGCAATCGCGCGATCTCCCCAGCCGTGTGGACTCGGTTCACGATAACAGCCACGCGCATCCTCCCGCTTTGGCAATAGCCCTCCACACGGCGAACCGCTTCCTCAACCAACGGATCGTCGGTTTCGTTTCCCCGTGGCGTCTTCACTGCTACCAACTCAGCCGGTTTGGCAGCCCCAAGACGGGCCTGAAGCGTTGGATGATCTAGTGCTTTTTCACGTTCACCGCCTGGGAACACAGCATTGTCTGGCATGTCACTGGGCGGGGTGGCTGAAAGAATGACAAAAGCAAACGGCGTTCTAATGGGCTGCTCTGCCCATTGTTCTCCTCGATATCTTTCGATACTTCGCATGGTTTGGAGAAACGGCACAGAGCAATGCGCCTCATCAAGCAAGATGAGACTGTCATGGGCTGCAAGTCCAGCAAATATAGATGCCGTGAGATCACTCCGACCGTAGCCGCGAAAGAGCAGGCGGGATCCCAGTTGATCAACCGTTGACGTGACCACAGCAGGTTGAGACGGCACGCGGCCCCAACCGTCATCATGAAAAATACCTCCACGCAATCGCGCGACAGCCAGTGGACGGTCCGTCCCGCTAATCTGTCTGAGACGATCCGCCACCTGTTTGAGTGGTCCATCAGCAGCTTGCCTCAGCTTATTAGCCATACGTTCGGCACGGGCATAGGCTTCGTCCACAACAATCCGGCGATCCACCACGAACCAGATTCGACGCGGCGCACTTCGTTTGTCCACCTCTACATCGGCCTGGCAAGCCAGGGCATACACAGCGATGTCGATACAAGCCGTCTTACCCGCCGCAGTGGGAAGATCAAGAGCCCGAGGCCAGGAATCCCGGGCTACTCGTTCAGCGAGCATGGTTTGCCACGGAAATGGTTCATATTCCCACAGAGTCTTGAAGAATGTCGGAAAATCGGGAAACGCGTCACTCATCTTTCTGAACCTCCGACACCGTTTCGAACATGGGACGGCAACAACCATAGCCACGGTAGCGACCTGCTCCAAGGAGGATCGGACCGTGCACTGGTCGGTCGAACACAAGAATGGCATGCGTATGACGACGCAGGCTATCGTCCTTGCGACGCAGGCGAGGGAACACATAGGCGGGCGGGACACCAGGGTGTGCAGAGACAGGTGTAACCACAACTTCCCGGAGTTCTGGCAATCCGATGCACATGCAGGCTTGGCGGATCATACCCGCAACTTCAGCCACGTAGGTCGCCTTGTCATCGGATTTGGGATGGCGATCGTATACGACAGGGGTGACGGTAGCCCAATGTGTGTGTCCATGTGGATGAGCAGTCCATCTCTCGGGTCTGAGGGTAAACGGCACGCTCTCACGGGTTTCCGGTTCCACCCGCCAAACACCCAGTCGTCCAAGTTTAAGGTTCCTGACCCGTCTCACTGCCTTTAGAACGCCTCGCCGGTCATCACGGGATAACCCTACAGGGAGAACCAACCCGAAACCCATCAGGTGCCCATCGGCATGTTCGTGGCCGACGAAGGCCAACGGGAGAAACGCGAGATGCGGTTTCTTCAACACGCCCCCATTCGAATCATGTCCGCTCAATACGTGACGGACCGTATCTGGAAGATCGTTGCTGTGGCTCAACAACGCCTCACGCCATCGCTGGGTCAGGGCAAGAACACAAGGAAGATCAAGATACCGGTATGGCGCGTTTTCTGGTTCAAGCCTCAGTACAAGAAAATGTGGATCGAAAACTGTTCCCGGTGCTGCGACCGCTTCTTTTAGCTGACTTGGCCTGGCGTATCCTTGAGTGATAGTGAGACAGGGGCGATCCTGTCGTGGCGATCCGTTAGGGAACTCCTCTTTGATCCTTTTCTTTGCCGCCCTCTGTGCCTTTTTGTCCGATTCATCTTCTGCAGCCGCTTTAAGAGAGGCGTATGTTTCAACAGCCTGACCGTTGTATCGTCGTTCGAGATCTTCAAGCGTTCCCGGTGCGACAACGCGCAGGCGGATGACAGCCCGATCTTCGTCTGGCACCCAGTTCGGCTCGCCCACTTCCTCCGGCCGTGCAACCCACATATGCACAAGCGCAGAGGAGTGCCCAATACGAGTGACCTTGCTGCACAAGGACTTTAACGCAGTCAGTATCGGTTCCCGGGGTTCAACACTGGGCCATACAAGGAAGGCGGTGTCACTCTCCAGCCACGCACGGGCAAATGTGCGAGGCTGGCGGTCGCGTGTGAGCGGAACGGATTGGAGCATTGCAGATGAGGGTCCAGCCTTATCGTTGACAGGAACATAGTGGGTGACCACCGCACGTTGGACCGCTTCCGGAACTTTCATTGCCGGCGCCTGATCTAACTTCTCCAACCATTCGAGCGCCTGGCGCTCCACTGAATCCGCTCCCGTCTGAAAATGAGCAGCGGCCATTGCCATGAAGACACGGCCGGGATGAGGCGGCCACTCAGATTGCTCACGGTTATCGAACTCGGCCGCTGCCGAGAATCCGTTCAGATACCGGATGCCGAATGCGAGCATCTCACGCCTCCGCCGTTTCCTTTATTGCCTCGATCTGGCTACGGCGCACCAGTTCTAGTAACTCAGGTGATGGCTTCAACGGTGGAAGAGGGTCCTTTCTCCATGGCAGTCCCTTCTGTTTCGCAATACCAACAGCTTGCTTGAGGACGTCGACTGCTTCCTGGCTCGTCAGGCGATAACGTTTCGCGGGCTCTCCGGGTTGTTCGAGAAGCTCCCACTCCATTGCTCCTTCAGGCCAGAGCAGGCAACGTGACCGCAGCCCCATACCGGATTCGAACGCAAGGGTGGCAGCGCACAACCCCAGCGCAGTGAGGACAGTGCGGGCAGCCACATCGACTTCAGTATTTGCTTCGCCATTTAGGGGAAAGCGAAGCCGCCGCAGGCAAATCAGCGAGAGCGTCGTGACTTGCTCGGCATATTCGATGGTGACACCGGAATAGTGGTTTTCTTCTGTCTTGCGATCTCGGATTGTTGGAAAGGGGACACTGCTGTGGTTGACGGCAGAGGGAGCGACGACATCCTTTGCTTTTGGATCATCGGAAACCTTCCAATCAAAAGCGCTATTCTTGATGATCGGAACTTTTTTACTTGCTTCAAATGGGTCCTTCCGCACGCCCCTGAGAAGATCGCCAACTTGAGCGCCAATCCCGACAATTTCGGATACCACAGCCCGCTCAAACTTCGGACCGAGGCCGCCCTTTGGGCCAGTCGAATCCCACATGCCGAATAACAGTGCAGTTGGGCACAACTCGAACAAAGGTGTCGCATTGGCAAGACTGACAGTATTGAGGGCTCTCCCCTTCTCTGATCTGCGGAAGTCCGTGCCATTGACTTGGCTATCCCGCAAAATGGCATCGGCTAGACGATGGGGAACTTGGAGGCTGGTGATCTTGCCAATGGCGTCAATAAGCCTTCCTGCTTTTTTGTCAGCTTCGACATCGCCAGTCGGGCTATACTCGGTGAAGTCCACCACCAAGACAGGGAGTTCGATCTTCCCCGCATCCAGAGCTTCCTGCAATGCAAGCTCCATCCGATTGGCCTGACTCTGGACGCTGTCAAGTAACACACACTGCACAGGCTGATCACGCCCAGGCACACGCCGCTCTTCAATCGCATAGACCGCACCAGCAAACGTGGGAGGAAACACCTTGTCACCTTGGCCCCCTGCCGGCTGAAGCCGCCTCCTACAGCGAAAAGCTGCTGCTGAACCACGCACGGCTTGTTGCAATGTCTCCAATGACAGCGCTTCACTCATGGACTGGTCCTCCTTCGTTACATCAAAAAATAATCTCAAGCGAAAGCCTCTCTGATCACAGCCATCCCAGCACCGCCATGGCGGTTTTGCCTAGGCCGGTCGGGACCTGCACCAGCAGTCCCTCACCCTGCCCTCTCCCAGAGGGAGAGGGTTGCTGAAATAGAGTCGCCTCACAGGCGAAGCGGATCTGGAACGGATAGGGTGTATGGCCAGTGGCCTGTTCAAACCATTTTTTGAATGGATTGTTCACGATAACACTCCTCCACTCGTCTTTGGTGACGAGACACGATCTCCTGTGAAACTTCGTGAGAATCAATCCCGTTGCTTTCCCTGTGTCTGTCGCAACGTCTGTCAGCTCTGCTCATCGTGTGTTTCACCGTGTCACCCGTGGTGCCGGCGCTCTCCTTGCTCAGCATTGCCTTAAGTGGTTCGGGGTCCGGATCCCATCCCTTCTCAAGAGAGCCCCTCGCCGCGCTGTGGTCTATGTTACCCATTCCTCTGTTGGTTGACAGAAATTTTCGGTGACGCTCCAGTGGGAAACATACGTCTGTCCGGCCACCACCGACAGCCGGCAATCGCTTCGTCTCTTCCAGTTTTCCACCTCTCTCATCACCATCACCATCTCTTTGGTCACTTTGCTCTATCCAATGGGGCAAAGGGAACGTAGGGGTTGTACTGGTTGATCGGATTGAGCGGGTTGTCCGGATGATACTGATTGACAGGGTTGAACGGATTGTTGGGATTGTAGCGGTTGATAGGGTTAAACGGATTGTCGGGATCATACAGGTTGGCCGGATTAAATGGATTGTCGGGATCATACCGGTTGATCGGATTGAGCGGGTTGTCGGGTGCATACCGAAGAGCGGGGGCAAAGATGTTGTAGTCTCGCTCATAGCGCGGATCAAATCCCCTCTCGGCCTGGCTTGTTGAAGACCACAGGCACCCCACCAGCACGACAACGCCCCATCCTGTGCTCGTTCGCATGGTCGCCTCCTCTCTTTTTTCTCCTCTTGCAGACGACCTGACACGATGTCATTCGACTCGAGTGTCGCACAGGTTCGTGACAACCAAGGTCACAGAGGCTTTCTTGGAATCAGGGGGCACAATCCTGTCTCTCCTGCACAATTTGTGACGACCGGTGTCTACCACAATACTCCGTGCGTGTGACAAAGGAGGTCACTCGCCGGCAAGAATCTTCTTTGCCTCCGCCAAAACAGCGGCCTTCACGTGATCGGGTCGGATTACCCGCACGCCGCTGCCAAAGCTTAAGATCCACCCAATGAGCTCTCTCGTATTCGCTACCTGAAGTTCCATGCGAAGTCGCCCCTTGGGAAGCGGCGTCAGTTTCTGACTTGGATGCCAGATTCGATCCCTTGCCCACGCTGCCGTCGCTTTGTCAAACACCAGCTCGACTTCCATGCGAGGACCTCGCATGACAGTCAGGGAATCCTGCACAAATGCCTCCAAGTCGAAACCAAGCGGCATCTGATAGGGATGGTCAGTCAGGGTCACCGAACGGATTCGCTCTACGGCGAACAGACGGGGCTCTTTGCGGAGATGGCAGTAGCCAATTAAATAGAGCCCCCCCGCTGCATACCATAGCCGATAGGGATCGATCTCGCGCCGGGTCATTCTGCCGCGCGAGGCGGAAAAGTACCGTACTTGGACTGTGCGCTGTTTGTCGATGGCCTGGGTCAGCCGGTCGATGGTGTCGCGATGGGACTTGTAGGTTTTGTGGGGGCCCAATCCCACGGCAAACAGATTTTGCCACTGTTGCATGTAGTGAAGCGACGCGGGGGGCAAGAGGCTCGATGCCTTGGCCATGGCCGACTCCAAGGCTGCTTGGATGTGGGTGCCGGCCAGCGGCTGGAGTAAGGCGCGACTCATGACCAACGCCATCAGTTCGGTCGGCGAAAACGACAGAGCCGGTGCATGCCGGGCTCCATCCATGAGCCGCCACCGAACCTGGCCATTCACTCGCTCATTGACCAGAGGAAACCCCGAGGCTTCCAATGCCTCCAGATCGCGTCGGATGGTTCTCAGATGGCGGGAATAGTCGACGGGCAGTCGTGCCTTTAACTCATCCAGCGTGACGCCGGCCGATGACTCCAACAGACGCAGCAGATGCCACTGTCGAATGACTTGATCGTTCCTCGACACAGTCTGTTCACTGAGGCAATGGGCGATAGGATACGAAAGAAAACCTAAACGGTCAATTACTTACAGTAACCTCTCAGGCTGAAGAGCAGGCGAGCAGACAGAGGAAACGCTCGCACCATGGAGCGCTTTCTCCTGACGGCTAGCTCGATTTCAATTCGACCAGCGCGAATTTGCGCTTGCCAATTTTGAGCCGCCGCTGCTGATGGGGCGCCAACACCATTGGCTTATCGGGATTGGTCTCTTTGATTCCATCGACTTCCACGCCGCCTTGCACGATTAGCCGCCGGGCTTCACTGTTACTGGCTACCAGCCCTGTCATGGCAATCAGTTTCACTAACTTGATGCTGCTCGTCCCGGCGGCATCCCGCTCCGGCAGGTCGGCTGGCGTCAGGATGAGATGCTTGTCCGGTTGATCGGGGAACTCTTGGGCTTGAAATTTTTGTTGAAACTCGGCTCTCGCCAGACGCCCGGCCTCCGGCCCGTGATACTGCGTGACGATCAGCTCCGCCAACGACAGTTTGGCCTCCATCGGATGAAGGGACTTCACACGATCGAGATCCTCCGTCGTGAGCAATTCATAGTAGCGAAGCATCAAGTCGTCGCTGATCGACATGAGTTTGCCAAACATCTCGCCCGGCGGGTCTTCAAGCGCGATATAGTTGCCAAGGCTCTTGCTCATCTTTTTGACGCCGTCGGTACCCTCGAGCAACGGCATGGTGATGACGACCTGTGATTCCTGCCCGTAGTCCCGCTGAAGTTCGCGCCCTACCAGGAGATTGAACTTTTGGTCGGTGCCGCCTACCTCGATATCTGCCTTCAAGGCGACGGAGTCGTACCCCTGCACGAGCGGATAGAGAAACTCATGGACGCTGATCGGCTTTTGCTCCTCGAACCGTTTGCGGAAATCATCCCGCTCCATCATCCGAGCCACCCGATAGTGGGCTGCCAGATGAATGAGCCCCTCCGCGGTCATGGTCCCCATCCAACGGCTATTGAACTCGATCAGGGTCTTTGCCGGATCGAGAATTTTGAATATCTGCCGTTGATAGGTCTTGGCGTTCTCCTGCACTTGCTCCTTGGTAAGGGCTTTGCGGGTTTCCGACACGCCGGTGGGATCGCCAATCATGCCCGTAAAATCACCGATCAAGAAGATGACCTGATGGCCCAGCTCCTGAAAGTGTTTGAGCTTGTGAATCAGCACCGTGTGGCCCAGATGAAGATCGGGCGCCGTAGGATCAAAGCCGGCTTTGACCCGGAGGGGCCGGCCTTCTTTGATCGAACGGGCAAGTTTCGCTTCCAACTCCGCCGGCTGGATGATCTCCACCACGCCACGACCGATCAGTTCCAATTGTTCTGTGACGTCGCTCATGAGGGCCGTTCCTCGACCTTGGCTGTTTTCTCTCTCTCCACCACCATCACGAACGGCCTGATCCGTTCAAGCGTTTTAGGACCGATGCCCTTGACGGCAAGCAGATCCTCGATTGTCCGAAACCGTCCGATCGATTCTCGATACTCCATGACACGCCGGGCCAGCACGGCTCCAATGCCAGGCAGCGATTCCAGCTCGTTGATATCGGCGCGATTGAGGTCCACAGGTCTAAGCGGACCGGATCGGATCTGGGACCCCCTACGATTGTGAGAGGAACGCGCGATGCGAACGGTGTTCTTGACTGGCTCACCTGCCGCCCCAGCCTGTGTCTCGGTCTCCTTGGGGATTGGCGGCTCTTTGACGGAAGCTTCAACAGCGAGAGGCGCTGGTTCGTCCGGCGAGAGCGTCTCAGGGTCCACTCCATCGGGAGCCTGCCACACTATCCACCACACCATACCCATCGTGGCAGTCAGCAAGCCGAGTTTGATCGCTAGCGAGCGAATCATGGGCCGGTCTTTTTGCGCGCTTGGTGAATGGCCAGAGCCTCAAGGTCTTCACAGGCTTCCATGACGCCCTCAGCCAACGTCGGATGGGCATGGATCATTCGAGCTACCTGGTCGGCTGCCGCACCGACTTTCATGGCCAACGCCGCTTCGTGAATCAAATCCGCTGCGTGGCTCCCAACAAGATGAGCACCCAGGATCTTGCCGGTCGCGGCATCGGCGATGATCTTGAACAGCCCGGCAGTTTCTCCCGTGGCCTGCGCTTTTCCCAGAGCGGCATACCGAAACCGCCCGACCTTAACGGCCTGATCGGGATTGTCTCCTCGCAACTGAGCCCGTTCACGGGCCTGCCGTTCTGTCAAGCCAACCCGGCCCACTTCCGGCAAGGTGAAGATGCCGGCTGGAATCACATCATAATTCATCGTGGTCTCATGGCCGAGAATATTTTCGACCGCAACCTTGCCTTGCGCCGAGGCCACATGGGCCAACATGGCTTTGCCCACTACATCGCCGATCGCGTACACACCCGGCACGTTGGTCTCCATCCGCTCGTTGACCAGTACTTCCCCCCGTGGCCCCAGTGCCACACCAACGCAGTCCAGTCCGATTCCTTTCGACCGGAACCCCCGCCCGATGGAGATCAGCAAGGTATCGGTGTCCATCGTCGTGCCATCGGCTAACGTCACAGCCAATCCATCTGGCCGATGTTCGACTGTTTGAATCGTGGTGCCGGTTTTCACCTCAACCGACCGTTTTTTCAACTCTCGCTCCATCAATAGCGAGACATCGTCATCCTCCAAGGGAAGCACGCGAGGCTGCAACTCCACCAATGTCACCGCCGAACCGAGTCCGCTAAACAATGTCGCACATTCACACCCTTCAACACCGGCGCCAAGGATCACCATCCGCTTGGGCACTGTTTCTAGATCCAGCGCCTCCTTGCTGGTGATGATCCGTTTGCCATCGATGGGAAACTGCGGGAGCGCCGGCCAGGACGAGCCGGTTGCGATCACCACTGCGTCGGCTTGGACCTGCGTCGTGGCGCCGGCGGCATCAGTGACGGCGATCGTTTTGTTGTCGATCAACTCCCCGCGCCCCTGTACCACCTCGATGTTCCAGGCTTTGAACAGTGTTGCGATCCCCTTGACCAACCCGGAAACTACTGCGTTTTTGCGGGCCACCATACGGACACGGTCATAACGAGGCGATTCAGCGAGCACGAGGCCCATGGCTGTCGCCTGCTTGAGCCTTTCGCCAAGATCAATAACAGACAACAACGTTTTGCTGGGAATGCAACCCCAATTGAGGCACACCCCACCCAGCATCTGTTGTTCAATAACTGTCACATGGGCTCCGAGCTGAGCCGCACGGATAGCCGCAACGTAGCCGCCTGGACCGGCGCCAAGGATGGCGATGTGGATGCGATCAGACATGGCGGGATGGAACTGATAGGCCCCAGTTTCTGATCTGAGTCAGGGTTCCAGACTTATGAATGAAGTCCGTTGCGCAGTACCTTTGTCGTTCGTCTTCACCCTAGCCCGTCTTGTGACTGGCAAGAAACGTTTGGTACTGCGACGCCGTCATCAATCGTTCAACTTCTTCAGGGTCGGCCAGCTCAATGACGGTGATCCACCCCTTGCCATATGGATCGGAATTCATCAGCTCGGGATGGTCTTTGAGCTCGTTGTTAATTTGCACGATCGTTCCGCTCACCGGTGTATAGATTGTGGAGGTGGTTTTCGTCGATTCGACCTCGCCAATCTGCTGGCCACTTTTGACGACCGCACCAACCTTGGGCAACTCGACAAACACAATGTCACCCAAGGCGTCTTGGGCAAAATGGCTGATGCCAATGGTCGCTTGCTTGCCATTGACCCGAACCCACTCATGCTCGGTGTGATAGCGTAAATCCGGTGGAATCATTCGGTGCCCTCCCCTAGAGGCTTGCTGACAGGATTGTGGCTCTCAGGTCCGCTGCTCCATCGCTCGTCCGGCAGCTCGTTAATTGGCACAGACGGGAGCAACGATCTCTCGCTTCTAACGTTGGTGCGATCGTAGTGAGGTTACGCCAGTTTGTCAAGGAACGACAGCGTCACTCGTGGCCTGCTGCGGCTGAGCTCCTGTTTTCTGCTCTTACTGACGGCAATGGCTATCACTCCTTCTCCTGCCCCAACGTCATACGCCAGCACCGTGATAGTCCGACTTACCCTCAAAGTCACCCCGAACGCGGGGACGCGCGCGAGTTGTACCAGATCTTGTCCGTCGTTGATAACTTCTCCCCAGGAATTGATGCAGTGAGGCTACGTGCACCTCGACCAACAGTGGACCACAGGATTACGTGCCTCACAAAGCCAGCGGAGAGAGCTAGCCTTGCACTCTCACAGCACACATACCTTATGAATCGCCCGCCACATATTCAGCAACCGGTTGACTGCCGTTCGCCTACATCTTCCAAACAAATAACGATCAGATAAAGGTCTGCTTCAATAAACCGGAGGGCAATGATGCGAATAGACACGCCGTATAGCGGCTAAATCCTCGTCCCCTCTCCAGCCGAAGCCTGGAGCACCAGGACGATTCCATCACCCCCCTGCACAATCAGCCTGAAGGCCAGCTCTTTTCATATGAACGCACTAGAGAGACTGGTCAACTTCGACCGTCAGTGCCGTGCCCCTCTCTTCAGGCTGGCCGAAAACCAGGTTGGTGTCTGTGAGACAACAGCACAACGTGCCGACAAGGCCCTACACCAGCTTTTTGATCCATCACTCTTCCAACTGGCTATCTGCTTATCCGTAAGTGCAGCACGCTGCTCTCACCTCTATCGAAAGCGCTTTGGAAATCTCGTTCTGGGATCTTTGAGAATAGGCTGGTAATTGACACCGTGCACTTGCTCCCCGTTCAGTGCGCAACTCTCCTGTAGGCAAAGATGACCACCTCACCGCTCTCGACACACGGAGTTACCCGAAGATTTCCATCCCAGGAAAAAAGTAGCCCACCTCGAAGCTTGCCGCTTCTGGGGAGTCTGACCCATGCACAGCATTGCGTTCGATGTTTGTGCCATGTGTGTGCCGAATGGTTCCCGGTTCGGCCTTCGCAGGATCTGTTGCGCCCATCAGCTCTCGATTTTTTTTGATGGCATGATCGCCTTGTAATACTAAGACAACCGACGGACCAGACGACATAAATGTGCACAGGCTATCAAAGAATGGTCGAGCCTTGTGAACAGCGTAAAACCCTTCCGCCTCAGACTTGGACAGATGGATCATTTTCATCGCCACCGGAATCAACCCGGCTTGCTCATACCGATTAATAATCTCGCCGATCACCCGTTTTTGGACTGCATCTGGTTTGATAATTGCCAACGTTCGTTCAATCATCGTATGCGTCTCCCTACCGATCAAGAAAGTTCCTCAGGCTCTCGTGTATGATCTGCATTCGTGTATGATCTGCATGTGCTCGACGGAGTAGAAGCCGCTCGTGGTTGTCTTCACTTCGTGAGTCACCGTGTTGACCGCTTCCCCCAGTGGTGATGCCAGGACGCAGGGTTGGGTGGTCCCCCATAGGCATGATCCAGCACGGACGAACGCGCTGTCTGAAAAGCCGGCCCACGCTACCTTGCGATTCCTACCCGCACGATGCGGAATAGGGCCCGCCGTCCGACCATCATCTCCGAGGGCACCTACACCAACAGTCCTTGATCGCCGTCACCCAGACACAACAAGGCTGCTTGATCTCTAAGAGGCCGGGAGATAATCCTCGCCACCTCACACCCCTGGAGCTCATCAATAGCCGGACGCTCAACCTCGGTGGTGAACTGACCGCCCAGGCCATCCCATGCACTGCCATCGGTTTGCCCCCTGCAGTCCAACCGTTCGTGCGGAAAAGGTTCGCCCAGCTCCACGTCGTCAACGGGCAGATATTTTGATGCTGCCATGGTTGGCGCTCCTAGCCTGAGACGAACTCCTGGCTCATCAGCGTCAGGAGAGGGATCCCGTCCAACCATCACCAGTTACAAGTCACCTGCACCTTTTTCTCATCCAGCTTCGTGGTGGCCACAGACCATGAATCCTGTAGCCTCAGCACCGCTTGATAGCGCGCCACCTCGCACTTCGCTCGGTTCTTCTTTTTGATGGACGGATCCTCTCATAAGAGGAATTACTTATCTTCCTGAATTCCTAATGAGCCGTAAAGAACAAGAACCGCGCAGCGAACGCATTATAAGTGGCCGTTTGACGGGTTGCAACAGACTCAACATAGAAGACGTGTGTTTCCTGTTTGGCAACCATCATTGTCAATGACGCATGGCGCTTTCTCACCTCTGCCTCTCTCATCAAGGTACCAATCAAATTGGTGAGTTGAAATGGTTCGTGTTGGTCAGCCATCCGCTGCCAATCAACGGTTCGATCGATGAAGGCCTTTCCAGCAAGTGACAGAATCTAGGTTAGACAGGGATATGACACCGGCTCTCGTTTTGTTACAGGTGTCACAGGACACCTGCACCGTGAGCGAGGTGGTTGATCTCCCACATCACAGCATCGCAGCCGCTGATCGATCAGCTTGAAGGAACACTTCTGCAAGATCTGTCGGTTTTACAACGCCTCGCTCGGTGATGATCGCGGTGATCAAGTCAGCCGGCGTTACATCAAAGGCTGGGTTATAGACCACCACGCCATCCGGTGCAATGGGATGACCGGTATGGATCATGGTGACTTCGTTCGGATTGCGTTGCTCAATTGGAATATCGGCTCCTGATTGTGTCTTCAAGTCGATAGTCGACGAGGGCGCCGCTACATAGAAGGGAATGCCGTGCGCTTTGGCCAACACGGCTACGGAGTAGGTACCAATCTTGTTCGCCACGTCTCCATTGGCTGCAATACGATCCGCCCCCACCACGCAGAGGTGGATCTTACCTTGCCTCATAAGGGCCCCCGCCATATTGTCTGTGATGAGGGTGACGGGAATCCCATCTTGCATCAGCTCCCACGTAGTCAGCCGAGCACCTTGGAGGACCGGTCTGGTCTCATCTGCAATTACCGTGATCTTTTTTCCTTGCTCCCATGCAGCACGGATCACGCCTAGCGCAGTCCCGTAGCCAGCTGTCGCTAGAGCCCCCGCATTGCAATGGGTTAATATGGTCTGACCATCTTGAATCAGATTCGCACCATGTCGGCCTATTACCCGACACAGTCGGATATCCTCCTCCAGTATCGCGAGGGCTTCATCAACCAGCGCCTGCTTGATAGCTGCGATTGGGCGGTCCTTGAGTGACCCCATTGTCCGTTTCATCCGATCAATCGCCCAGAACAGATTGACGGCTGTTGGTCTTGTTGCAGCCAGACAATCGCAAATGCGACCAATCGCTCTGGCAAACTCCGTGTAGTTTGTCGCTTCGACTGCCTGTGCACCGGATGCGACACCGAGCGCTGCCGTGACACCAATAGCCGGAGCACCTCGGACTTTGAGGCTCCGAATCGCATCAGCGACTTCTTGGTAATCTCGGCAGTCGAGAAATTCAACCTTTTCCGGAAGCTGACTCTGATCTAATAGCCGGACGATCCCGTTGACCCATTCAACTGTGCGAACCATGGGAACCTTGTACTGGGAAATGGCACAAGCGCGCAAGCCCTTTCACCGCGAGGGGGTCGTGAGCGGCTTGATCGCTCTCTTGTTTATGTTAGCCGATCCAACCATTGAAGCCAGGCCCTCCGCCAGTTTTCTTTTTCACAACGGACGAGGCAAGAACGAAGAGAGACCGGGTGAAACCATCGATCTCGCATGCGAGTGATCGTCAAATCTGGGGATGAGAGCCGACCATCAATCCAGATCGCACCATCACGATCCGTTCGCGAGACCGATGCCTGCACCTCAGCATAAGCCTGCAATACCTCCGCAACAGGGTGTCCGTAAAGATTGGTCCGACCGGCCGAAATAACCGCATAGCGGGGTCGAATTCGCCTCACCCAATCATAATCAAGAGAACTGCGTGCCCCATGATGAGGCACCTTCACCACTGTCACTGGCTTCCACCCCTCTTCCCCTAAACGGGCAATCCCCTCTCGCTCAATATCTGCGGCAAAGAGCAAGGAGTGGCTTGCACAATCCAACCGTAACACAATGGATTGGTTGTTCAGGGCCGTTCCACTCTTCCGGCCGCTCACCTCTTCACGAACCCCCTCTTCTGAATGTGGATTGAGCACCGTTAACGTACAGGGCCCCTTTCCTAGAAGATCCTGTCCGCGCACCACAATCGAGCGGGCAATACCCTGCGACTCCAACGTAGCGGTCAGGTCTACGACAAACTGCTCTGTCCGCTCTATCCCGTTCTCCCAGTAATGTTTGACCGGAATGTGACTCAGGACCCAAATCAACCCACCAACATGGTCAAGCTGTTGGTGGGTGGCGACCACATGATCTAGATGGGTGATCCCTCTATTCCAGAGAAAAGGAGCCACCACAGCGCGTCCCATGTCTAATCGCTCATACCTGGCTCCTCCATCAATCAAGACAGTTTGCCCATCAGGCAACTCAAGCACAGCACTGTCTCCCTGTCCCACATCAAGAAATGTCACGCGCCAATGATCGCCGTCGACCCCAAGACGCGGCGAGACTCCCCACCAGCCAATCAAAGCGATGACGACAACCGCCATCATTTTTCGCATAGAACGAGGGATGCTGTTCGCCCAGACCCCCACAAGCCCTGCATAAAAGAGCAAGATGGTTGGAAGCGAGGGAGCAGCCACGTACCATGATACTCCTGGAAGCTCGGCACACCAACGAAGCGCTTTGGCTACCCCGAGCAATGAAGATTCGAGGATCCCTCTCATGAGGAGATAGTGGCCATCGCTGAGAACCGTCCAAGCCGCAGACACTAACCCCAATGGGACCAAGAAACCACCCGTGAAGGGAACGGCCACTAAATTAGTCACAATACCCATCCACGGTATCTGATTAAAATACAACGCAACAAGCGGCAACGTTCCGACTGTCACGACTGTGCTGGTAAGGAACGCCTCGCGGCCATACACCAGGACTCGACTTCCCAGGCGAGGTTTCTGCTGCGTGCCATCAGCGTCACGAGGTGAAGAAACCTGCTGCTGCCATTGCATCGTGTGCACGATTGTCAACACCGACAAAAAAGAGAGTTGAAAAGAGATATCAAAGATCGCGCGCGGGTTGTGAACGACGATTAGTAACGCGGCGGCCGCCACCGCATGGTACAAGCGATGTTCGTATCCCCACCACAAAGCGACCAGTCCTAGTGTGATCATAATCAACGATCGCATCGTCGCCAGCTCAGCCCCTGCCAACCAAGCATAGAGTGCTACAATCGGCCAGGTAATGACGATGGCGAACCGCGACGGGGTGATGATGCGAGTCATGTGCAGGAACGGCGTCATGGGCAAGCGTTTCACGCCTTGCCTCACTATCCAAAATACAACCAGTGCGACGAGGCCCAAGTGTGAGCCGGAAATCGACAAGAGATGCACCGTCCCTGTCGTCATGAACCACTCTTGGAGGTCCTGTTGGAGGTATCCCCGTTCTCCAATAATAATCCCTAGAAACATTCCGAGCGCTGGCTGACGCAGAGACTCCAGTGCGGATTGCCGGATCACGGTTCTCCATCGGTCGATCCGATTCCCCAACAACCAACGCCACCCTTCTTCACCGGATTCAACACGCCGCACCCCGTCATGGCCAACTATGGAGGCCACAACATCGATACCTTGGTGGTGCACATACTCAGCATAGTCGAAGCCCCCAGGATTGAACGAACCAACTGGGGGGCGCACCTTGGCCCGGAAGGAGATCAGATCGCCGTAGAGCACTGCCTGGCCAGGATCTCGCCAAACCAGACGAAGGATTCGCCGTTTTCCCGTCTCATCTTCATAGCGAACAAGCATGGTTTGGCGTCCTGGACCGTGTTGAACGGGAGTCACCACCCGGCCAATGATCGTTGTATGAGGGTGAAAACGGATGGCCGGAGATCCCTCATAGGGACGAGGAAATGGAACTGTAATGGTCCAATACACTACTCCGACAAGCACTGCACCATACAGCACAGTAACCGGCCGCGATTCGATCAACCCTGCCCGTTCGAGCAGACTGGTTCCTATCGCAAGAGCCGTGAACATGATGACGCATGAAAGGGGAAAGAAGGGGAGATAGGATCCTACGACTAGGCCGAGAAGAAACGCAGCAGTGAGGGACGGCAACATGAGGCCCCTCTTGCGAAGAGAGAGCAATCACGCAAGATGCTCGCGCACGACACGCGCCAGATCTTCCGCAATTTCACGAATCAGGGCGTCTTCCTCCCCTTCCACCATAATTCGCAACAACGGCTCGGTCCCCGAATACCGAACGAGCAGCCGTCCACAACCATTCAGCCGTCGCTCACCTTTCCGCATGGCCTCTTCCACAGCAGGAATCGTCTGTAGAGCCGGCTTTTGGGTGACCTGCACGTTGAGCAACACTTGCGGAACAGGTTGCATGACTTTGACCAATTCAGACAAGGGTTGTTTGGTTCGTTTCATCAGCGACAGCACTTGCAAAGCTGAAATTAAGCCATCACCCGTGGTGTTGTGGTCAAGAAAGATAAAGTGCCCCGATTGCTCCCCCCCAAAGTTATACCCATCGGCCTGCATCCGCTCCAACAGATACCGGTCACCAACCGGCGTACGCACCAGCGAGACCCCTGCCTTCGCCAGTGAACGCTCCAGGCCATAATTGCTCATAACCGTGCCGACAACGGTTTGTTTCGCGAGCAACCCCTGACGGTGCAACTCGAGCCCGAGGGCAGCCATGACGTGGTCGCCATCGATCAGCTTTCCCTCTTCTGAAACAAAAATCGCGCGATCCGCATCTCCATCAAGCGCGATGCCAACATCAGCCTGCATTTCTACCACAGCCCGTTGCAGCATCTGCGGATGAACAGCACCACACCCGTCATTGATGTTCATACCGTTCGGCTTGTTGCCAATCACTTCCACCCTCGCACCCAATTCTCTGAGCACCGTCGGCGCTATCTTGTATGCAGCCCCATTGGCACAGTCCACGACTAATTTGATGCCTTGAAAATCCAGGTCACGCGGCACCGATCGTTTCACAAATTCGATATAGCGCCCATCGGCATCATCGATTCGATAGGCTTTGCCAATCTGGTCGGCAGTAGGCCGAAGGTGGCGAATCTCATCTGATACGATCAACTCTTCGATTCGAGCCTCCAGCTCATCCGGCAACTTGAATCCATCGCTTGAGAAAAATTTGATACCGTTGTCTTGATAGGGATTGTGCGAAGCTGAGATCACCACCCCCGCATCAGCCCGCAGACTACGAGTCAAAAAGGCAATCGCAGGTGTCGGCATCGGCCCGACCAACAACACATCAACCCCCATTGAACAGATGCCAGACGTGAGGGCGGACTCCAACATATAGCCAGAGAGCCGTGTATCCTTCCCGATCACAATTTGATGTCTCCCCGACCGTCGCATGAAAATATGTGCGGCGGCTCTTCCCACCTGCATCGCCGTCTCGCTCGTCATGGGCTCGAGATTGGCAACCCCACGTATTCCATCGGTTCCAAATAACTTGCGCATCATCCCCCTACCTCACCTGAGCGGTTCCGTGATGCGATGGCCGCAGCAACCTTTGCAACATCGGCCATCATGGCTACATCGTGGACACGAAGAATCCGGGCACCACGATCAACAGCCACTGCAACTGCTGCCGCCGTGCCCCACTCTCGCTGTTCTACCGGGCGACCCACAATCTGGCCGATAAAAGATTTTCGAGAAGGACCCACCACCAAGGGACGCCCTAGTTTCGTGAACTCAGTCAACCGATTCAAAAGGTCAAGATTATGCGGCAGCAGCTTACCAAATCCGATGCCGGGATCAAGTAAGATATTCATCCTGGAAATTCCCGCTTCCATAGCAACCTGCAATCGTTCCTGAAGAAATTGGCCGACTTCACGAACCACGTCCTCATAATGCGGGGCATCCTGCATCGTGAGAGGCGTCCCCTGCATGTGCATCAGAATGACCGCTGCCCCCGAGCGAGCTACCACTGATGCCATACGACTGTCTCCACGTAAGGCACTGATGTCATTGATAATCGATGCCCCTGCATCCAACGCCGCCTGAGCCACTGCCGACTTCGTCGTATCCACAGAAATTGGAACTGTGACACGGCGGGCAACGAGATCAAGAACAGGGAGGAGTCGCGCCCGCTCCTCCTCTTCGCTCACCGGCTTCGCCCCAGGTCGCGTCGATTCCGCCCCGATATCGAGTATGTCGGCCCCTTGTTCCACCAACTCCAGCGCATGGGCGACAGCACGTTGCGGGTCAAGATACCGTCCACCATCATAAAACGAATCGGTGGTCACATTGATCACTCCCATGATCAATGGCCGTTCATGGCACTCGATAAGACGCCCTCTTGCCCAAAATCGGCAGGAAAACGGTGCGGAAGAAGACGGTTTCATCCTCTCCTCTTCTCAGTGTTGAGGAATTTCGTTGCGAATGTTTACTTAATGAGTTTGCAAAAAACAGGCCGCCCCCTACCTCATCTACGATGCTGCGACCACTTCGTAAAGAAGCAAAGGGGTAAAGAGGCGATCGGACCAGTCTCTCACTGGAAACATAACTGCGAGGGATAGATCTTTCGACCTCCTCCCCCGCTTTCAAGCTGAATGATCGGGCTGATCAACGAATACGCAACGCCCTATGCAGGAACTGTGTGATGAGAAGAAGCCTGCATCAGGATTTGATCGATCTCCGGAGCATCCAACACTTCCTTTTCAAGCAAGGCCTCGGCTAGTGCTTTTAAGCTAGCCATCTGCTCCGTGAGCATACGTTTGGCTCGCTCGTAATTTTCGGTGACAAACCGCTTAATTTCTAGGTCAATTTCGAGGGCGATTTGATCACTGACATCCCGCCTGGCCACGAAGTCCCGCCCAAGGAATACTGCATCTTCTTTCTGCCCGAATGTCAGTGGCCCCAGCTTCTCGCTCATCCCCCATTCGCAAACCATTTTACGCGCTAAGTCAGTTGCTCGCTCCAAGTCATTGCCAGCACCAGTGGTGATGTGGTTGAACACCAACTCTTCCGCGACTCGTCCGCCCATGAGAATCGCCAGTGTGTTCGAAAGAAATTCCTTCGAATAACTGTGCCGATCGTCAGTCGGCAACTGCATGGTCACACCCAGTGCTCGCCCTCGTGGAATGATCGTCACCTTGTGGACGGGATCGGTACCCGGCAGCAGTTTGGCCATTAAGGCATGACCGGCTTCATGATACGCCGTGATTCGCTTCTCTTCGTCAGTGAGAATCATGCTCTTCCGTTCAGCTCCCATCAAGACCTTGTCTTTGGCCATTTCAAAGTCAACGGTCTCGACTTCCTTCTTGTTCTGGCGAGCAGCCCACAAGGCCGCTTCATTGACCAGATTCTCGAGATCCGCACCAGAAAACCCCGGTGTCCCACGGGCGATCTTTTCCAGTTCAACGTTGGCTGCAATTGGTACCTTCTTCGTGTGCACTTTAAGGATTTCGAGCCGACCCCGGACATCGGGACGATTCACCACCACCTGCCGGTCAAACCGTCCAGGACGCAGCAATGCCGGATCTAACACATCAGGACGATTGGTTGCTGCCACCAGAATAATGCCCTCTGTGGTGTCGAACCCATCCATTTCAACAAGTAGCTGGTTGAGCGTCTGCTCCCGCTCATCATGACCTCCTCCTAGACCAGCACCCCGCAGCCGACCGACTGCATCAATTTCATCAATGAAAATGATGCACGGGGCGTGTTTCTTACCTTGTTCAAAGAGATCTCGAACGCGAGAGGCACCCACCCCCACAAACATTTCTACGAAGTCCGAACCACTGATGCTAAAAAATGGCACTCCTGCTTCCCCGGCAATAGCTTTTGCCAAGAGGGTTTTGCCGGTGCCAGGAGGCCCCACAACCAATACTCCCTTGGGAATTCGTCCTCCCAACTTTTGAAATTTCCGCGGATCTTTGAGGAAATCAATGATCTCCAACACTTCTTCTTTGGCTTCATCAATGCCCGCGACATCGGCAAAGGTCACTTTTTTTCGATCCTCTGTCAACATGCGAGCCCGACTCTTTCCAAAGGAGAGGGCTTTATTTCCCCCAATTTGCATCTGACGCATGAGAAAAAACCACAGACCGAGGAATAAAATGAATGGCCCCCACGTCACCAGAAACGTGATGTACCACGGACTTTCGTCTGGTGGCTTGACTTCGATTTGGACGTCCTTTTCACGGAGGATCCGGACCAAATCCGGATACTCCGCAGCATAGGTCCGAATTCTGGTTTTGTCTCGTAACACCCCGCTGATATGATTCCCCTTGATCAGGACTCTTTCCACATCACCCTTGTCAAGTTTTGCCATGAAATCGCTGAAAATGATTTCTTCCTCTGGTGCATGAGTCGGCACACTAAAGAGGTTGAACAATAAAATCATGAATAAGCCGACAACGACCCAGAACAGCAAATTCTTGACTCTGGAATTCATCCAGGCTTTCTCCTTCGTGCTAGCGTAAAATCACCCCTACCGATTCCTGCCTTGTTCAGATGTTAACATAGGCTCAATCAGCTTGACAATAATGTGTCATCTCTTCCCGCGCCTTCCACGATCCTGTTGTTCATCCTGTTGTTCAAGAACCGCCAAATAGGGAAGATTGCGATACCGCTGCTGGAAGTCCAAGCCATACCCGACAATGTATTGGTTGGGAATGGTAAATCCTACGTAGGCAAGCGGCACATCGACAGTGCGGTTTTCTTGCTTATTGAGAAGCGTGCAGATGTTGATGCTCCGGGGCTTTTTCTTGGCCAACGACAGAAGCAACCGCTGAGCTGTCACTCCCGAATCAACAATGTCCTCAACTAGGAGAACATCCTTGCCCGTAATCGTCTCCGTCAAATCAGTGACAATCTTCGGCCGTTTCACGGTTCGCCCCTGGCCTGCCGAAGTCGCCACGATGAGAAAGTCCACCCTGATTGGAATGCGGATCGCCCTGGCCAAATCGGCATAGAAGGCATAGGCGCCTTTGAGCACCCCGATTAACACCAGGTCCTTGCCGGCATAATCCGCGCTGATCTGCCTCCCCAATTCACGGATGCGAGCTTTCATTTGCTCTTGTGTCACAATCGGCTTACCAAACAACCGTTCCATATCACCAGCACTCCATCAGCGCTCACTTGTTTCCGCCGCCGACTCGCTCCGCACACTCAACACCACGCACCATTCCGTTGCCTCCTTGACAGCCCACCGATCATCCTGCCGATATCCAACAATCCAGACAATGCCCTCAGGAGCTTCAACGATGGGAACACGAGATTTCTCAGAAACCGGGATCTTAAGATCAGTGAAAAAATCTTGGAGTTTTTTAGAACGACCCTCCATGCCAAGAGGACAAAAACGGTCGCCTGGTTTCCAACTCCTAACTGTCAGGGGTTCAGAAATCCTGTTGGCATCGATGGCAATGATGTTTCGATTGCCCCCAAGCGCCCCAAGATCGGCTTTCCGGACTCGATGAGCCTCAATGCGATGACCGGTCGCAGGCCACACCACTGCGCCCGGTACAGATAATAATATCGGCACAGCGGACTTTGACAAAACGTTTAGCGGTTCAGAACTCGCGACAGGAAAATCTGATGGTGCACTCCACAATCGAGCGTGCTCCACAACGACCATCGCGGATCCCAGACGCTGCACCGCGAAGGTGGTGGAACCATTGGCCAGACGGATAACGGCTTCTACCTGTCTGAAGCGGGGCGGCCGCCGCCACTGATCAACCATTTGACAAAGATGTCGGACAACTCGTCGCTGAACAACCCGCGGCAAGCCCTTGAAAAATGTCCGATCCACCTCGACCCTGCCATCACCCAGTTGGATCAGCTTGCCAGTGCACAGCGCCATAACCTGTCCATCAAGATGCTGGTTATCCTCCGCGCAGAGGTCGGCAAGTCGGCAAAGCGCTTGCACAGCTGACGGAACCACATGCTCCAAGACCGGTATGATTTCATGCCGAACGCGGTTCCGCAGATACACAGGCTTCTGATTCGTGGAGTCCAAGCGAAAGGGAATGTTTTCATCACGCAGGTAGGCCAACAGCGCTCGGCGTCGCGTTTCGTATAACGGCCGGATAAACAATCCGTCACGGCAGGCAGGCATACCCGACAGACCAGCCAAACCAGCTCCGCGCAAGATCCACAGGAGAACCGTTTCCGCCTGATCATCAGCAGTGTGGCCCAGGGCAATCCGATCTGCACCGCACGCCAGAGCTGCTCTTCTCATGGCCTCATAGCGCAACTCGCGGGCTGCTGACTGAAGAGACATGCCTCGCGGACGCGAATCGACGCGCAACCGTTCCACAATCAGGGGCAGACCCAGTTGGCTACAGAAGGCTTCCACACAGTCTTGATCGCCGTCAGATTCTTTTCCCCGCAGCCCGTAGTTGCAATGAATGACCGTCAAGGTCAACCGCCAAGAGGATCGCAGGCGGTAAAGCAACGACAACAACGCCATGGAGTCGGGCCCACCAGAGACCGCCACGAGCAGGTGTTGGCCCGGCTCGATCAATTGCCGGCTTCGAATGGTCTGGACAACCTGGCGCACTAATGACACCCGGCTCATTTTTTCATTCCCTTTGGGCAAACGGAAAGCCAGAGCCGTCATCGATTCTCCTCTGTCGCATGGTGAGCACGCAACATTGTCTTCGCCGTCTCAATATCAAGTGCGATTTGTCGGCTCAACTCCTCACAACCAGAAAAGCGTATATCCCCTCGCACTCGCCCAACAAACTCGACGATGATCTGTTCCCCATAGAGATCCCTATCCTGCTCGTGGTCCAACACATGTGTCTCAAGGATCCGTTCACCCGCACCGAACGTCGGTCTGCTGCCAATATAGGAGATGGCATCATGTTGACGCCCCTGATAAAGGGCAACCGTCGCGTAGACCCCATCCGAGGGAACCACGCGATCAGCAGGAAGCCGAATATTGGCTGTTCGCCATCCCACGACCTGCCCTCTCTGTGCTCCGCGAACCACGGTCCCGCCAATCGCATAACGGCGTCCCAACAGAGGAATCACCTCTTCCACCTGCCCCGCTTGAATGAGTCGCCGAATCCGCGTGGAACTAACGACCATTCCCTCAACAAGCACCGGATCCATTGGATGGACGAGAAAGCCATGATGGGTGCCCAAGAGTGCCAGGTGCTCCACGGTTCCTGTTCGATGCTGACCGAACACAAAATGCCGCCCCACAAACAGTTCCTTCACATGGAGCCCTTGCACCAATACAAGCTTGACAAACTGTTCGGGAGACAGGGCGGCAAACGACCGAGTGAACTCCACAAAGACGACTTCATCAACACCAGCTTTTTCAAAAAACGCCATTTTCTCTTCACGACTAGTCAAAAACCGTAGGTCGGCCTGGGGGGCCAGGATCGTGACCGGATGAGGGTCAAACGTCAGCACCACCGCGGTCCCCCCCACCCGCCGCGCTGTCTCGACCACGGCTTGCAAAAGGGCGCGATGCCCCACATGGTGGCCGTCAAAATTTCCGATTGTTACAACCGGATAGGTACGCGCGACCACCTGCTGGTATCCGCGAGTGATTTTCATAACCAGGTCAGCGCGTGATCAAGAGGACAGCAACCGCACAGCATCTTTGGCAAAGTAGGTCAGAATGATATCGGCGCCAGCCCGTTTAATCGCCAGCAACGATTCCATGATCGCCCGTCGTTCATCCAACCACCCAGCTTGGGCGGCGGCCTTGATCATACTGTATTCGCCACTGACCTGATAGGCAGCGATAGGCACCAGGGTTCGAGCCCTGGCATCAGCGATGATATCCAAGTATGGGAGGGCTGGTTTCACCATGATGATATCCGCCCCTTCTTCAAGATCGAGTTCGATCTCGCGGAGAGCTTCGCGCCGATTGGCAGGATCCATTTGATATGACTGGCGGTCACCAAATTGAGGACTGGAGAAGGCAGCATCCCGAAATGGCGCGTAGAAACAGGAGGCATATTTGGCAGCGTAGGCCATGATCGGAACATCGGAAAACCCGGCTTGGTCCAACGCGCCACGGATTGCCGCCACTCGCCCATCCATCATGTCCGACGGCGCCACCATGTCAGCTCCAGCCTCCACATGGGTGCGTGCCATGGTCGTGAGACAGTCTAATGTCTCATCATTGCAGATCTTCCCATCACGGACAATTCCACAATGTCCATGACTGGTGTACTCATCAATGCAGACGTCGGTAATGACGATCAGGTCGGGGACCACCTTCTTTACCGCCCGCACGGCCCGTTGCACAATGCCGTTGGGATCCAGTCCCGCACTGCCTCGCTCATCCTTGGAGGACGGAATACCGAATAGAAGGATCGCCGGAATACCAAGCGCCTTGATCTCGGCAGCCTCCTCTACCAGAAGATCAATCGAGAGCCGATGTTGACCCGGCATGGAGGCGATCGGCTCTCGTCTGCTTTGCCCCTCCACTACGAAGAGGGGCGCAATGAAGTCAGCGGGAGACAGCGCCGTTTCCCGCACCATGCGCCGTAGAGCGTCCTGCTGGCGGAGGCGGCGGAGGCGATGGACTGGAAAAGCCATGGATATCCTTGGTTCTCAATTTACTTTTTCCTGGGAAGGTTGGTCAGAAACACCACCAGGTCACGAACGGAAATCATGCCGACTAATTTTCCATCTTTGGTCACTCCCAGGTGGCGCACATGTGACTGCGCCATCAGATCATTGGCATCCAGGAGCGTTTTGTTTTCCTCGATGGTCATGATCGGAGCGGACATAATCTGCTCCACTGTGGTCTTGGTGGGGTCCGCCCCAGCCGCTACGACCCGCCGCATCATGTCCGTATCTGTGACGATGCCAATGATCTCACGGTCGTTGGTGACAAACAGACTGCCAATCCCTTTGTCACGCATGATCCGTGCCGCTGTCTGCGCATCGGTATCCCGCTGCACCGTGACAAACTTTTCTCTTGGAACCATGAAGGATTTGACTGGAACCATGCCGCCTTCCTCCTTGTTATGCTCGCCTGGAATCTTTACGTCGTTTGCCGTTCATCCGCCTCACCCCCATCGCTTTCACAGGTGAGTGCAAGCTGTTTGCCGGCTCCGATAATACCGCACAATGGCGTTGACTAATGCCGGAATCGTGTTGGTCTCCGGCATGACCGAAACAGTAAGTCCCATTTCTTCCGCCGTTTTCGCCGTAATCGGTCCAATAACAGCCACGACAACGGACCGCAAAAGCGAAACGGCCTGTTCCTTCCCTCCTATCATAGTGACAAAATTGCGGACGGTGGACGAACTCGTAAACGTCACCACGTCTACCCGACCCTCCCCAAGAAGACGCTTCCATGATTCGCCCGTTCCGTTCGGCACCACCGTCCGATAGACCGGCACAACATCGACATGAGCACCCCGAGCCCGGAGGGTGTCCGGCAGCACTTCGCGAGCAACCTCCGCTCGCGGGATGAGCACACGCACCGACTGCACATTGCTCTCCTTCAAGGCTTCGAGGATCCCCTCGGCTTGATATTCCGTCGGAATCACATCCGCCTTCACCCCAAACTTTTCAAGTTCGTGTGCAGTGCGCGGTCCAATACAACAAATTTGCCGTCCAGCGAGGCAACGGGCGTCAAACCCGCAGTTCCATACTCTTGTCATAAACTGAATGACCCCGTTGACGCTGGTGAAAATCACCCAGTCATAGCACGAAAGGGACCGAATGGCACGATCAACCGGACTCCAATCCTCTGGAGGCAGGATCTGAATCGTCGGCGCTTCGACCGGCTCCGCTCCGTAGGACACCAGCCATTCCGCCAGCTCCGAGGCCTGCTCTTGGGCCCTCGTTATCAGTATCCGTTTCCCAAACAGGGGTTTGGTTTCAAACCAGTTGAGCTGCGACCGGAGACGCACCACTTCTCCCACAACAACGACCGCCGGCGGCTCAATCTTGGCAGTTTCTGCCTTCCCCGGAATGTCGGCCAACGTCCCAACGAGTGTTTGCTGCGCGGCCTTGGTACCCCATCGAATAATTGCAACGGGCGTGTCGGGCGACCGACCTTCAGCAAGCAAATGGGCTACGATAGAAGGCAAATTTTTTACTCCCATGAGAAAGACCAGAGTGCCGCGACTTGTGGCTAACCGCGGCCACTCCACCGCTGTCTCCAATTTTGTCGGATCTTCATGGCCGGCCACAAAGGTCACGGTCGACGCCACGGTGCGGTGAGTCACAGGAATACCGGCATAGGCAGGGGCTGCAATCGCGGCTGTCACGCCAGGAACAACCTCAAAATCGATGCCGGCTGACGCTAAAGCCTCTGCTTCTTCCCCTCCCCTCCCGAACACAAAAGGATCCCCCCCCTTGAGCCGCACAACGGTCTTCCCCTGCTTGGCCTGTTCGATCAACAAGCGACTAATTTCCTCCTGCTTCGGATAGGTCCCTCTGCCCCGCCGCCCAATATAGATGCGCTCCGCTCGGCCAGGAGCATGGTGCAGGAGCTCGACATTGGCTAAATAATCGTACAACACCACATCAGCTTGTTTGAGACATTCCAGTCCCCGTAGCGTCAAGAGTTTAGGATCACCAGGACCAGCTCCGACCAAGTACACCTTGCCCTGAGGCTCAGCCGCGCTCATCCGCAACTCCGTAAATATCCCGCAAGATCTTCTCGGCACCCTTTGCAAGTAACCGCTCGGCCAAATCGGTCCCCAGAGCAATGGCCTCACCTGCCGGCCCCTCAATTTGGTCGCGAATCACGATCCTCCCATCCACACTGGCCACCAAGCCATCCAACAATACCCTCCCAGCCGACACAGTCGCATGAGCGGCGATCGGTACCTGGCAGCCACCTTGCAATCGACAGAGAAATGCCCGTTCCGCCGTCACGGCTGTCCACGTCACCGCATCATTGAGGGGTTCCAAAATTGACCGCACAAAGGTGTCGTCCTTTCGTCCTTGAATGCCTAACGCTCCTTGACCAATGGCCGGCAGGCTGACTAACGGATCAAGGTACTCCGTAATCGCCCCCGCCCAGCCCAGCCGATGTAACCCGGCTGATGCCAGAACGATCGCGTCAAATCCTCCCTCTTTTAACTTTCGAAGCCTCGTGTCAAGGTTGCCCCGCAACATTTGAATGTGCAGATCTGGCCTCACATGGAGCAATTGGGCCTGACGACGAAGGCTGGCGGTACCGACCACGGAACGAGGGGGAAGCGTCTTCAAACTGTGGCCGCCCTTGCTGATCAAGGCGTCGCGGACATCTTCGCGAGGAGGGACACAGAGGAGATCAAGCCCTGCCGGCATTTGAGCCGGCACGTCCTTCATGCTGTGAACCGCCAAGTCAATCGTGCCGGCGCGGAGCGCTTCTTCAATTTCTTTCACAAAGAGCCCTTTCCCGCCAATCTTCGCCAACGGCACATCCAGAATCTTGTCGCCTGTCGTTCGGATCGTACACAGCGTGACGTGGACATCGGGGGCAACCGCACGGATCTGTTCCCGAACCCACTCGCTCTGGCGGAGCGCAAGCTGACTGCCTCTCGTTCCAATTGTCAGACTTGCTCGACGACCTGTTGGCACAGCCATTCCCGTTACCGGCTCCTCGGCGAGTTAATGCACCTGTTTGCGGGCAACCGATTCTGCCCCTTCATGGCCGGAGAGACGGGATTGACTGGAAAGTGACCGAAGTCGTTCTTCCTCTGTCGTCCCAGATAGCGAGGATTGGTCCAGCGCAAAGAACCGACGAGCGGCCTCGATGAACGCCGGCCCATTTGACGAATTCACTTCGGCCTTCAACGTCACCATCGTTCGATGGATCAGCTTATTGACAATGGCCGACGCTAGCCCCTCTACCAACTCACGATCATGGGGGGACAGGTGAGATAACCGGCTCAGGACCCGATCAACTTCGGCCTGTTTAATCTCCTCTACCCGGTTCCGCAAGGCGACAATCGTCGGCGTCACTTCCAACGATCGTATCCACTCAACCGTGCCGGCGACTTCTTCTCCAATCATCCGCTCGGCTTTTTCCGCTTCCCGCAGCCGCTCTTGCCGATTTTGCTGGACTCGATGTTGCAAATCGTCGATATCAAACAAAAACGCATTGTCGACATGGCGAACCGCCGGTTCGATGTTGCGTGGAACGGAGATATCGATCAGAAACATGGGACGATTGCCTCGTTTGGCAACTGCCCGTTGGACGTCTTCCGCATCGATCAAGTAATGCGATGCACCAGTCGACACTAAAATGATGTCTGCCGCTGCCATGTCCTCCTTGAAGTGGTCGAAAGGGATAGGGGTACCACCAAACCGCTCCGCCAGATCAATGGCGTGCTGAGGCGTCCTGGTCGTAATCCGTACCTGGCGAACCCCTTGAGCAATTAAATGGCGGGCCGCAAGCTTCGCCATCTCACCAGCCCCCACAAGCATGACTGTTTTTTCGTTGAGATTGGAGAAGATCTTTTTGGCCAACTCGACTGCTGCATAACTGACCGAGACAGCCGCTTCTGCAATTTTCGTTTCCGTCCTCACCCGTTTGGCAACCGAAATTGCCTTCTTAACGATTTTGTTCATGATGACGCCCGTCGTTTTATGGGCCAGAGCAACTGCGAAGGCGTCTTTCAGTTGGCCAAGGATTTGCGACTCGCCGATGACCATCGAATCAAGGCTGGCTGCTACGCGAAACAAGTGAGCAATCGCCCGGTCTCCCACATACCAGTACAGGTGCGGGGTCAGTTCTTCAGAGGACAAGGACAGATTGGTATCCGCGAGGAATTCCAGCAAACGCTCGTGCCCAACATCAATGTCATCGACCACCGCATAGACTTCAACGCGGTTACAAGTGGAGAGCAAGAGTCCTTCTCGCACTCCTTCATAAGTGCACAGACGAATCAGCGCTTCCCCCAATCGGCTTTCTGGAACGGCCAATTTCTCGCGAACCTCGATCGGAGCTGTTT